>JBAXUW010000001.1:0-78830 GCA_037129495.1 Planctomycetota bacterium
GCTGGCCGGATTCCCTGTATCCCTTTGGGATAAGACGCGCTAGGAAAAACAGTTCACTTTTCCGTGGCCTGCGGCGTGACTGGCTCGAATGGACGGATCCAGATCGAGCGGAATTGCACTGGGCCGCCATGATCCTGCAGCATGATCGGCAGGGCGTCAGAGTGGGACTTGTATGCCGGCGGCTCGTGCCAGGCAGTGACGCCCTTGATCGGCGTGTCGGAATGAATCGCCACGCCGTTGTGGAGCACGCTCACGCGGCCGGGCTGTGAGAGCGATCCGTCCGTGCTAAACCGCGGCCGCTTAAAGAGAATGTCGTAGGTCTGCCACTCGCCCGGCTGACGGCAGGCATTCACCGCCGGTGGGAGCTGCTTATAGAGTGCCCCGCACTGGCCATCGGGATATGTGAGCGGGCCGTCCGTACCGTCCTCAAACGAGTCGAGGAGCTGAATCTCATACTGATTCATCAGGAAAACACCCGAGTTCGCGCGGCCCTGTCCCTTGGCGTCGGCCATCAGGGGCATGCAAAACTCGAGATGCAGTTGGCAGTCGCCGTAGCCCTGCTTCGTCTGGATGGGGCCCTTGCCGACCGTCGCGATGCCGTCGGCCACGGGCCAGTTCTCACCGTTTTTCCACTGGTCGAGGCTCTTGCCATCGAAAAGTATCACGGCATCGGCGGGTATGGCAGCCGGGCCCGCCGGAGCCGGGCCGGGATCAACGACGCGGGGCCGCGGCCACGTGATCCCCGGGAGCCATTCGCCACTAGGCTGTTTGGTGCCGCGGAGCTGCAGCCGCCGCGACCGGATCGAATCGGTGAGCCCCTGAGCCTTCGCTTCCGCTTCGCCAACGGGGAGCCCCGCGGGAACACCTGGGCGGAGGTGGCCTGCGGCGGAGAGATAGGCATCGCGCAGCAGCTGGAGGCGGGCTGTCACCTCGGGCAGAAATGCGGCAAGAGTCACGGACGCTGTGGCGGCCTCGGCGGCTGTGTCGCCGAGGCCGGTCAGCACCGCACTCGCCAGCGCCCAGTGCCCGGCGTCGTTCGGGTGAACGGTGTCGGGAGCAAAGACCGTGGTCGGATCCTTGGCCCGAGCGGCGGCAAGCGCCACCTTCATCGGGCCGTGGACATCGATCACAATCCAGCCGTCAGATCGCTTCGAGAGCAGCCACTGGGAATAGGCGTCAAGCACCGCATCGTAGTCGGCCTTGCCCGCTGGACCCGGCTGGTTGGGCCGCTTGTCATAGACCGGCGGCGTCAGGTGGATGATCTTCGCACCGGCTTTTTCAACCGTGTCATGCAGCCGTTGCATCCCTCCCTTAAACCTGGCAAACCGGTCCTCGTCGAGCGGCTGGTAGATGCCGCAGTTCATGCCATAGCAGGCGATAACCAGATCGGGACGCGTGACGCGGAGCACGCGGTCGAGCCGCTCGGCCAGATCGGGCCGGGGAAACGTTCCGCCCGCATGCCCCTCCTCCGACAGCCCCGACACCGTCTCGCTTGCAAGCCCGACATCGATGACGTCGGCCGTGATGCCCTTTGATTCCAGCCACGCCGTCAGGATCGCAACCCATTGGCCGCCATACGTAATCGAATCGCCGAGCACCACGATCCGCTTGGCCTTGGTGACCAGTTCGATGGGGGCCGTCGTCGACTCGGTGGCCAGGGCCACCTTCGGCGGCAGGTATGTCAAGCCCATCGCCAACACGGCAGCGAGCCCCACTCCGACCTGCCGCGGCCAGAGAAACCGCCTGGCTGTTGAAATGATCGTCATTGAGGAGCCCTCGTTCTGTACGGGATACCGCCCGCCTCAAAGGTCAGGACGTCATCATACTCGCGGCGCTCCCAGGTCACTATTCTCCCCGGCTGCTCGGAATCGAGGACCGGAAAGACATGCACCGGTGTGATCGTCACCTCGAAATTGGGGAGTAAGGTGCTCGTGAGGCCGTCAGCGCCAGCCGTGACCTTTTGCCGGACATCCACTTCAATGTGGCCATAGTGCTTGCCGCCGCGATCCAGCACGTTGCCATTCCAGTGCTCGGCGGCGTGGTCGTGAGCGATGAAAATCTGGCGGTCATTCACAACGCCCTCCTGCGGACCCCGCAGGCCGTCGCCACCGATTCCGACATCGTAGTAGTGAACTCCCTCCACGATCGAATGTTCATACATCTCGTCGTGACCGGAGAACACGGCCCGCGCGCCATGCTCCCGCAGGAGTGGTGCCAGGCTCCGCAGCGGCTGACCAGACTGATCGTTCTGGCCCGCTCCTTTGCCCGGCGGCAGG
The DNA here is from genome assembly GCA_037129495.1 of Planctomycetota bacterium. Taxonomy (GTDB): domain Bacteria; phylum Planctomycetota; class Planctomycetia; order Pirellulales; family UBA1268; genus CAMCQY01. The sequence continues at coordinate 2,277 of JBAXUW010000001.1, forward strand.
CCGTGTGGACCGGAAGAAAACGGCGCATGATGAAACTGCACAAACGTGATCGCTTTCCGCTCTTTGGCGTCGGCCAACTCGCGTGTGAGCCAGGCATGTTGCTCGGAGCCCGGTGCGTAGTCGGGGATGTGGCCCGCCTCAGCGCGATCGAGCAGGTGGTTGGTGTCGCTATCGGTGCCTTCCACGCCGCCATTGGTCGTGTCGAGGGTGAGAAGCGTGACAGGGCCGAAGTCGATGCGGTGATAACGGCCCACGTGCCGCTTGTCTGCGGCGCCATTATCTGGATGCTCAAAGTAAGTGAGGAATTTTCGTGAGCCGAGCAGCGATGCCGGACCCGAATAGCCGCCCAGATCGCTGAGCAGATCGGAGGAGGGAGGGCCGCCGCACATCTCGTGGTTGCCGAGCGCCGCCACGATCGGCACCCGCGAGGCGAGGCTGCCGAACATGCCGGCGTTGTGCCGCCAGAATTCATCCCAGTCGCGCTGCTCGCCGCCGTTCTCGACGAGATCGCCCACCACGCTGACGAGCGCCGGGTTGCCGGCACGGAGGCTCTCGGCAGCGCGGGCGGCGATGAGCGCGAGATTCATTCGGTAGCCGGTGGTCTCGTCGGTCAGATAGACGTCACCGACCCACGGAGGCCGAGGGCCGCCAGGCAGCGAGATCGAGGGAGTCCACTCAACGCGGCTGCCCCGCGACTCCGGCTGCGTTTCGCTGTCGGCGTAGAAAAACAGCCGCACCGCCCCCCCCTTGCCGACCTCGCCCGGCTGTGGTGATGTCATCAGGATTGCCTTGATCACTTCGCCGTCTTGCTCGACCGTATAGGGATAGCTCGTACTGGCCGTCAGCCCGGTCACGCGCACCGAATGCAGGTGGGGCGGCGCGGGATGCCGGCCCTCAAAGGATTCGGCACCTTGGTAGTCGAACGCTGGGTAGAGCGCGGGCTCCGACGTGAGCGTACGGCCGTCGATTGTCACCCTGCCCGCCTTCGACGACTGGGAGCACCAGCGGATTGTCATCGCATCGGCCGCAGGATTTTGCAGGTAAGGCCGCACACGAAAAGCTGGCGACTCAGCCGGTTCGGCCGCGTGCGCCGTGCCGGCTACCAGGGCGAAAATGATCAGGAGATAGCAACGGGCAATCATGGAACGGTCCGAAGGTCGCGGCTATTGGGCGACGGGCGTCGCGCCTTCCTGGATCGCAAACAGGTGGCTCTTGTTGGCGATGTAGAGCGTATTGCCTGCCACAATCGGTGTGGAATAGATGCTGTTGCCCATGTTGATTTCAGCACACAAATCCTTCTCCTTCGACAGCTTGAAAATCGAAATGTCGCCATCCTCGTCGCCGATGTAAACCTTACCGTCGACGATCAGCGGTGAACCCCAACTGGCGGCGAGCATGTCGTGCGTCCAGTGGGGCTTGCCGGTCTTGACGTCAAGGCAGTGAAAGAGGCCGCTGAAGTCGGCGACAAAGAGCAGGCCGTCTTGAATGGCGACAGTGCCGCAGGTGCGGTGCATGGTCTCCTCAAAGCCGAGCTTGCCGTTGCCATCGGCGTCGAAGCCAGGATAGTGCCAGAGGGCGGCTGAATTCGGGTTCGGACGGGCCACCTCGCCCTGCTCCTTGATGACCGCCTGGTTGCGGCGGTGGGGCAAGGGGATGTCTGGAGCCTGCAAGCTGACGGCCAGTTCGGGGCTTGTGTCGCCGCGTTTTGATGGGTCGATGCACCAGAGGTGCCCCACGCCCTCGCCATGCTCAGGATCCTCGCCGACGGCGATGTAGACGAGCCCGTCGTGAACAACAGGCGTGCCGATGATGTGGTTGCGGTCGGCACGGCCGCCGAGCATGTATTTCGATTCCTTGGGGTTACAATCAAACTGCCAGAGGAGTTTGGCCTTGCCGTTCTCGCCCCGCGCATCGAAGGCATAGAGCCAGCCATCGCCACCACCGAAGAGTACCTGTGGCACGCCGCCCAATTCGGCATACGACGGGCTCGACCACTGGCCGTGCAGCACATTGGCCCCCGGCGAGCCGTCGGCCCAGAGCACTTTGCCGTCGCGTTTGTCAAGACAGAGAAAGCTCGGGGCGTTAGGGTTGGGAAGATTGATATGCCCTTCATCGACGCCGTTACTCGTGTTCACGAAGAGCAAGTCGCCCGCGGCTGTCACGCTGCAGGAGCACATGTTGTGCTGCGAGACCCCCAGCTGCTTCATCATGTCGAGCGACCAGACCACATCGGCCTCGTCATCGGCCTGCACTTTTTCGGCGGTGAACGGCCCGTCATTTTCGCCATCGCGAAAGCCCTCGGTGTCGAGGCACTTCACCTCGCCTCGGCTGGTGACGTACCAGAGCCGATCGCCTTCTACCAGCGGAGCGCAGCAGATGCCCTGCAGCGGCCAGTCGTGCACGCGGCCCGTCGGCAGCTTTTCGCTGGAATCCTGCCAGAGGAACGACCCATTTTTGATATCGAAGGCAAGTAGGCAGCCGAGGTCCGTCGCGGCGGGATACCGCTTGAGCCAGCCCTTGCCATTGTTGGTGCCGACGTAAGCCTTGCCGCCGGCCACAACGGGATTTCCATAGCTCTGGCTGCCGAGTTCGGCGACCCAGGCGACGTTTTTGCTCGTCTCCGGCTTCCATGTGCCGGTGGTGGCATCGAAGTCGCCGGGAGTCCAGTCTGAGGGGAGGTTTTTGGCGTCGGAGACGTTGTTTCGAATGGGTGTGCCGCCCCACTGGTTCCAGTCGCCGGCATGGGCGGTGGTTACCAGCAGCAGCAGGAGGATGGCACGGGGCATAACGGTTAAGAAAAAGCTCATGGGGCCGCCTCCACGGATACGTTATCGATGTAGATTTCTGAGTCTTTTGAGTTGCCGAAGAAGCCGGGGCTACCCTGCAGATTACCCTCATCGTGGACCGCCTCGATCGCCCACTCCTTCGGCTCGGGTTCGCCGCGTGGCCAGACCTTGCCGCGGAGCACGGCTGTGGCGCTTGAGTCGGAGGTTGCCCGGCGGGTGCGGGCCTCAAACTTCATCGTGTACCAGCGGCCCGCCTCCCAGGGAAATGGAATTGTCTTTGAGAAGTGTGTGGCGACCTGCGGCGGCCAACTCCGCACCTGCAACTGCTGGCCGGCCCCCATGAGATCGAGCGTATAACGTTGGGCGATCAGGCCCATGTCGGGCATCCGTGCCTTTTCGAGTGCCGCCGGATTGCCGAAGGCCTTGGCGAAGGCGTCGGCGTCGGATGCGGCCGTCGGCTGGGCTGCAGACTGGGCTGCGCTGGCGGTCGACGGTGTGTCTGAGCCGGGCGAGCCGGGCTTTTCGACCCCCGTCTCCTGGGCCCGGAAGTCGGCGGTGATGCTGTAGTCGTGCAAACCGATTGGACCGATCCAGCCCTGGCTACGGGTGCCCTTCGGGATCGTCGTCAACTTCACGAGGCACTTTGAGCCAGCGACGCTGCGGACGGCATGCCGATAGCGCATGCCAATCCAAGGGAGCGGCGGCTCACCCCGCGGCGGGCCTCCCTTTGGATTTGGCTCCAACGGAATCTCCTCGAAGTCAAACTTCCAGGGCAGTGGTGGCATCGAGCGGATCCGGGCTTTGCCCTCGAGGTTCCCTATCTTTGCGGTGATGGTCGCGGCGGCATGCTTTCCGGCGGGGCTGGTATAGCGGCCGTCGCTGGCCACACTGCCTTCGGTTGTCGTAAATGTGGCCTGCGATTCCTTCACGAACCGGCCCGCGGTGTCGAAGAGCCGCACCGTAAGCGGGAGCGTTTCGCCGGCGGAGATTTGCGCCTCTGCTGGCACGACTTGGAGCCAGGCTGGCTCACCGGCCGGCGCCTTTGTCTCCAAAGAAACCTGCTGCGGGAGCGTCGTACCGGAAGAAGTGGCAACTGGCGCGGGTGATGTCTCGTTGCCCAGACAATAGAGTCGTGCGCCGGTCGTGAGGTAGATGCGGCCGTTCGCGGCGATTGGCGAGGCGGTGACCTCATCCTCCTCGTCCAGTCGCATGCGGTTGACAAATTTCAGTCCGTCCTTCGTCGGCTCGAGCACATGCCAGCCGCCGGTTGAGCAGATGTAGAGGCGGCCGTTCGCTACGAGTGGACTGCCGCGAACGATCGTGCCAAACAGTTTCTGTGGCTTCCCCACCGGCTCTCCCGTCTGCCTGTCAAACACAAACACCTTGGCGCCGTCATCGACAAAATAGATGCGTTCACCAATCACCACCGGCATTGCGCGGCCGTCCATCACACCCTTCCGCTGCCAGATCGCGTTGGTGGCAGTGATGTCGCCACTCCCGGCGGCTTTGAAAGCCGTCACCGAGCCCATCGACGTGTTGTCGAGATTTTCCTCGGCCTGCGAGATGTAGACGGTGTCGCCAGTGACGAGCGGAGCGACGTTGAGCCCGCGGCGGGAGAGCCTGAAGTTTGAAACCGCCCGACCGGTACGCGGCTGGAAGTTCCAGACGCTGCCATCGCTCGATCCGAAGATCAGCGCGGCCTGCCCGCCGACAGACGCCAGTGAGGGCGTGCTGTAGGTAGTGTCTTCAGGGAGTTCCTTCGTGCCATTCATCCAGCGGACTGCGCCGGTCTGTGCATCCATACCGAGGAAGCGGTGCGCGGGCCGGGCGGTGTCGCCCCAGCCGGTGACCACAGCGCTGGCAATCACGAGATCTTCAAAGACAACCGGGATGTTTGTGCGTCCGCCGTAGGTCGAGAGAAATCCAAATTCCTCGTGGAGCGAACGCTGCCAGCGGGTCTTGCCAGAGCCAGCATCAATCGCGGTGAAGACGCCGCAGACGCCGTGGGCAAAAACGGTGTTGGTGACCGAATCGGCGCTGATCGCCGACCAGCCGACCCGCTCGGAAGGGACGTCAGAAAGATAGACATGAAAGACGTTTTCCCAGAGTTTTTTCCCCGTGGCCGCGTCAAGGCAGATCACTTTCTCTGCCTCCTGCTTTGTGCCGGGCTTGTGACGCACGAGTGTGTAGAGCCGGCCACCCATGATCACTGGCGTGGAGATGCCCCCCGCCTCGTCGTTCTTCCAGACCACGTTTGTGCCCTTCTCGGGATCGAACGAGGTCACGACTTTCGCCTCGTCGGCAGTCTGGCGGTTTTGTTGACTGCCGCGCCAGTCGGGCCAGTCGGCGGCCGAGCCGAGTGCGCTGACAATGGCCACCAAGGCGGAGGCAGCAAGGATCGTTCGCAGCAGGGAAATTTTCATATTCGTTCTTAGCGGGCGATACCTTCGGCCTTGAGCTCGGCAGGCAGTTTCGGATCCACGATCCCGCGGGCGCCGCGGCCCTGCGTGAGCCGGTCGGAGGCGTCGGCCTTGATGCTCTCGATATCAGCATCGCCCCAGCGCCGGCGGTCGGCAACAACGGGCACGGTCAGCGGCCGTACGATTCGCATGCCAACACCGAGAGCCGGCTCTTCCGTATACCACCACGGGCTCTTGGGAAGATTGGGGTCGACATCCTTCCACGGCAGATCTTCTGAGCCGCGGCGGACGGCGCTGCGGCACTGCGGGGCCTCGTCGTAGTAGGCACCGCCGCGAACGACGCGGGGCGAGAGGCTGGTCGGCCAGACGGCGGCTGCGGCCTCAGGCACCGGCTGCGGCAGAGCGGCCTGCCGTGAGTAGCCATCAGCCACGAGTTGGTCGAGCACCCACTCGGCGACGTTGCCATGCATGTCGTGGATGCCCCAGGCATTAGGCTCCTTCTCGCCGACTGGGTGTGTTGTCTCATCGGAATTGTCGGCCAGCCAGGCGACCGCATCGAGCGAATCGGCTTCGGCGCCGCTGCTCCACGGCGTGGTCGTGCCAGCGCGGCAGGCGTATTCCCACTCGCTCTCCATTGGCAGCCGGTAAAACCGGGCCGTGAGGCCGCTGAGCCACTTGGTGTATTGCCGGGCTGCGAACTGCGTCATCGTGACCGCTGGCTGCAGCGGATCCTCACCGTTGGAAAACGTCGTGGTGGGGTCGTAGAGATTCGACGGAGCCGTGACGGCATCAGCCTCGTTTTCGGCCGTCACTTTGCGAATGCCAGCAGATTCCATGGCCTTAAAAACGTCGCAATTGGCCATATACGACTTGTATTCGCTCCAGCTCACCTCAGTGCGGCCGATCCAGAAGGGCTCGATCGCGACGTCATACTGCGGCCCTTCGGCGGCGTCGCGGTCGGCCTCGCTGGCGGGGCTGCCCATGCGGAGCGTGCCTCCCGGCACAGGGATCATCCGGAATGTCACGTCGGTGCCGGGGATTGTCTCGTCGTAGGCCACCATCCATCCGCCCGGCACCTTGATAGCGGGGCCGTCGCCCTCTGGTGGCTGCTCGCCCGCCACGAAGCCGGCACCAGCAGGGGTGGTCTCCGGAGTTATCGCAGGGGTGGTCGCCACCGCTTCAGCAGCCAGCGACAATGCCACGACCGTGGCGAGGTGGTATGGAATCAACTCCCGAAGAACACACAGGAAAAAACAATGCGTAGGCTGCATAAGAGGGGGCGGCATCGAGAAAGGGGGAATGGAAAAACCTGGCGGTAGAACTGTAGAGTGTAGTCTGTTGGAAAACCCCTGCCCACCAACGGGCACCCATCATTGAGCCTGCCTACCGTGGCCGCACCCAAGCCCACCCAGCCGAACGGAAAAGCCGCCAAGCCTGCCAGCAAGGGGAAGGGGCCAGGAAAGGGTCCGGTCAAGGGCAAGGCTGCCGACAAGCCGGCAGAGAAAGTGGTCTCGGAAAACCGGCGGGCCCGTCACGATTATGAGATCCTCGACACGCTGGAGTGCGGCATCGCGCTGGTCGGTAGCGAGGTGAAGAGCCTCCGCAGCGGCAGAATGTCGCTCGATGAGGCCTACGGTCGGATCAACGGACGCGAGGTCTGGCTCATCGGCTGCGACATACCCGAATACGACAAGGCCAATCAGCTCAATCATGTGCCGAAGCGGCCACGGAAGTTGCTCCTGCATCGCCGCGAGATCGGTAAGTTTGCCGATCGGGCCCTGGAGAAGGGGCTCACGTTGGTGCCGCTCAAGATGTATTTCAAGGATGGCCGCGTGAAGCTCCTGATGGGAATCGGCAAGGGCCGGCAGGCCCACGACAAGCGGCAGAAGCTCAAGGCCGACACTGCCCAGCGTGATATCGAAATCGCCCTTCGCGGCCGAATGGGCCGCGGAGGGCGATCAAAGGATTCAACGGACTAAAGAAAGGCCCGCAAGCGACAGTGACTTAAGCGAAGAACCGGAGTTGAAAACCAGCCCTGCTGTCGTCAAGCGATCGGCGGCAGACTATGCATGCACCGCCATCAAAGTCGCTGCACCAGAGTCGGTCGAGTCTTCCGGGTGCCAGAGCGGCATGCCCCGTTGGATCCGCTCGGCGAGGATATCGATCTTCTGCCTAGAACCGGCAGGGGCGCAGGTAGGGGTAAATTCCGTGGTCACGTGCGGTTCGAAATTCTCGTCGTGGCCGTAGAGCTCAATAATTTCAAAAACGTTGCGAATCCGGGCCATCTTAACGAAACCACTCCTTGTCTGAGGCAGCATGAGTACACAGAAATTGCGAGGAAATGAGAGTTTAATGACGAATAAATGCACTCCCCGTGTGCCCTGCTAGAGGGGCGGCTGAGGGTGCCGCGGCGGCTGAGAGCATTCGTCAGGACAAGAGGCATTATGGCCCCGGCCTTACGAGAGTCAAACAATTCATTCCGACAATTTGGAATTGCGGAAAAAAAAGATGCCGGGCCGCCGAATTCTCCGTCACGACCCGTGCGGTTTGCCGCACGCGCTTCTGGAAAAGTAGTCGCTTCAGGGGGGAGGGCTGCCGGGTGGCAGCGCGATTTCGACATCGGCCGGCGGCGGCGGCGCTGGCTTCGCAGTCGGCGATGATGTGGCGGCGGGGTCGAACTTGGGCGTGTCGGTGCCGGTTCGGGCTTCGAGATCCGCCGTGAGCATCAGGTGAGGAGCTCCTGATGCCGGCCGCAACTCCAGCCGAGTCACGCCCCAGTCTTTGCCGAGTTTGTGGCCCTCGACAATCACGGTGCCTCGCCCCTTGGGGCCGCTTGCCTCAAACTCCATCGCCGCGATGCCGTCGGTCTCGTTCGCCCGGCCCGTCACTGCCTGGCTGCAGACCACCGTGCCACCCGGACCAGCGAGCAGTTCGATGACCCGTGCATTGCGGGTGATCTCCTGCTGGGCGTCGACCACAACAGGGTGGCTCGACAGTTGGCCGCAGCCGACAGACAAGACGACCGCCAAAAAGCTGACCAAAGTGTGGAAAAGGTGACGAATCGAATGGACTGCCGAACAAGCGGGAAAGGCCCATCGCTGGCTTTTGCCTGGAAAAGTAAGCCCCGGCATCGCGTTCCTTCGCATGACTGGCCTTCCTGGACGGGGTCTTCTTCTTGGACGGGGCGGTTTAGCCCTTGGCATCGTGCTTTTGGCACCAGGCGATTTTTTCGGCTGTTGTCGTGGGGGCTGCGCCACCACCACCAGCCGGCTTTTTGGTAGCGGCACTTTTGACAGCCACCTCTTCAATAGCTACCTCTTCAACAGCTACCTCGAGCGGCCCGGTTTCGGACGCCGCGGGCTTCTTTTCGGCTGGTGCAACTGGCTGCGCGGCTGCCGGCTGTGGGGCGGCACCACCAGCCTTGGCTCGGGCCGCGGCAAGGATAGCGGCCGTTGACGGGCGGGCAACTCCGGGCTTGGCTGCCGGGATGGAAGCGGTGGGCTTGGCTGCCGGGATGGAAGCGGTGGGCTTGGCTGCCGGGATGGTGGCGGCCGGCTTCGCAGCAGCCGCAGGCTTTCCAGCGGTCGGCTTGGCAGCCTCTTTCTCCACTGGCTTCGGCAGCGGTTGCGGCACGATCTTGAGTGCCGATGGATGAATGTCGTACCAGCCGATGTTGTTGAATTGGTCAAACTCGACCAGACAACGACCGTTCATGTTGACGGTTTTGACAGTGCCGGTGGCATTGGCAAATCGGGCTAGTTCCGGGGCCCGGGAGTTGATGACGACATATCGGTCGGTCCATTCCGACTTCAGGCGTTCAATAACTTCAAACATGAGTGCATACCGGCGGCGGTCGGAAAGCGGTCAAGTGCGGCTGGGATCCAACCCTAGGAATTTGATCGATCGGCAGACGAATCGCAAGGCACAGGCGGCAGGCGGTTGGAAAAACGCAGGGAAGTGCTGATTTGAAGGGGGCGAGGCGGGACTCGCCGGGTCTGTTCTGCCGAGCCTCTTCTCAGCCGGGCCGGGTCGCGACCGTGGCTCCGCTGACTGCAACGATGCCCTGTGGTCCAACCGAATAGGACCAGATAGCCGTCCGCGGCACCGCTGAAGCGGCGGCATCGGCAGTAATCTCGTGTTGCTGGTTGCCTGCGTGATAGATCGACCCCAGCCAGGCGGGAGTCTCAGAAAGACGGCAGGCGATCTCAAACCGGATTGTGTCTGACAACTCTGGATCAGCCGTAATGCTCGCTGAGAAGTGGGAACGACCGGCCAAGCCGACGCCCACAACGGCATAGCCCCCGGCGGAACCGCTCGTCGGCAACGCTACTCGCGAGAGTTCAACGAGGACTGGTGAGGCGGGCCAGCGGGGGTCGTCGCCCGGTGTCCGCGGGCCCTCCAGCGATTTCCAGCGTACTATTCCGGTACGTCGGTTGGTACTTCTGTCGGTGTGTCTGTGAAGGATCCGATGTGTCCACCGATCCCCGGCCCAGCTAAAGACAACGGAACTCGAGCCGACGATGAGTTCGAGCGGCGGCCTCGGAGCGGGCGGCGCGAGGCGGGAAGACTCGCTTTGTGGGTAGGATGACGGCATAGATCATCGATAGCATACGCGAAGCAAACATGTAGGCACGATTTTTGGTGCGGCGTCAGACAGGGCTTTTCAGGGCTTTTCATGGAACCGCGACGCTCGTACGGCTGGCCGATCCTGCTCGGTGTCGTGCTGATTGGTTCGATCCTGGCGCTCGTCGTCGGCTGGGTGCTGATCAGCATCGCCGCAGCGCTTGGTTCAAAAAACGCTGCTTTTTACTGGGCAATCCTGGCTGTGGGGGTTGCGCTCCTCGTGCTCGTGCTCGTGGGAGTGATCATTTATTTGGCCCTCACGCTCAAGGCCATCGCCCTCTCTCAGCGACAAAGTAATTTTATCGACAGCGTTACTCATGAGCTCAAAAGCCCGCTGGCGTCGCTCAAGCTCTACCTTCAAACGCTCACGCGGCGGCCCGTGCCGTCGGAGCAACAGGTCGACTTCCATCGCTTCATGCTCGAGGACGTGGAGCGGCTCGACATGCTCATCGATCACCTGCTCGATGCCGCCAAGACATTGCAGCGGCGGGGGCGGCCCGGCACCGACGCAACTGAGATCGAGCCGGTGCTGCGGCGGGCCTGCGACGCCGCCGTGCTCCGCTATGCAGTGCCCCCGGAGTGCGTGCGGATCGATATCGTCGGCGTCGGTGTTGGTGTCGCGGGGGAGCCCGCCACAGGCGGCGTTTTGCGCGTCTGCGGCCGCGAAGCCGACGTGGAGATCGTGTTTCGTAATCTCATTGACAATGCGGTGAAGTATTCACTGCCCGATCCGGAAGTGAGTGTGACTGCGTCGGCACAACCGCGTGGCAAGCTGCTCGTCCGAGTGGCGGACAACGGTCCGGGCATTCCCTTGGCCGAACGGCAAAACATTTTTCAGCGGTTTGTGCGGTTGGGGAGCGAGCTAGAGCGATCAACGCCAGGCACCGGCCTCGGGCTCTTTCTGGTGCATGCGATCGTGAAGCAGCTGCGGGGCAGGGTGGTGGTGAAGGGCAACCTGCCGCACAGGGGCACTATCATGGAGGTCGAACTACCAGCCGCCCCGGACAAGGTGGCAGCCACCAAATTTGGGTAAACTACGGCAGCTGCCTGCGCAGACCGGCCACATTCGGTGCCAGGCACCGTTTCCTCTCGAGACCAGCCATGAGCCTTCCCGCCCTCCGCGCTTCCGAGCATCTACACGACGTCAAGTATGAGATCCGCGGCGCGCTGGCCCGCCGCGCCGAGCAGCTTGAGCGCGAGGGGCATGAAATCATCAAGCTCAACATCGGCAATCCCGGTGCCTTCGGCTTCCGCATGCCGGGCTCAATGCGGGTCGCGATCGTGGAAAACCTCCACCAAGCCGATCCCTATTCGCACCAAAAGGGAATCTTTCCGGCTCGTGAGGCCGTGGTGATGCAGCAGCAAAACCGCGGGGTCATGGACGTCACCGCCGACGACGTCTTTATCGGCAACGGCGTCTCCGAACTGATCATGATCGCCATGCGGGCGCTCCTCAATCCGGGCGACGAGGTGCTCGTGCCGAGCCCCGACTATCCGCTGTGGACGGCGTCGGTCGTGATCCACGGGGCAAAGGCGGTGCACTATCCCTGCCGGCCGGAGAACGGCTTCGTGCCCGACCCAGCCGAGGTGGAGTCGCTCGTCACCGACCGCACGCGGGCGCTGGTAGTGATCAATCCCAACAACCCGACCGGCGCGGTCTATTCGCGGGAGGTGCTCGCGAGCTTCGCGGCTCTCGCCGAGCGCCGTCACCTCGTCCTCTGCGTTGACGAGATCTACGATGAGATGCTCTACGGCAATGCGGAATTCGTGCCCAGCGCGACGCTTGCAAAAAACACGCTCTGCCTGACCTTTAGCGGCTTGAGCAAGATCTACCGGGCCTGCGGTCTGCGCGTGGGCTGGGTTGTTTTTTCCGGTGAGCGAGACCACGCGCGGGACTACATTCAGGCGATTGAACTGCTCGCCTCGCTCCGCCTCTGCTCGAACGTGCCGGGTCAATACGCCGTACAGACGGCGCTTGGTGGGCATCAGTCGATCTTCGATCTCACGCGGCCTGGCGGCCGACTCCATGCCACGCGGGCCGCGATGCTGGAGGCGATCCAGCAGAGTAAATTTCTCTCGGTGGTGCCGCCACAGGGGGCGATGTATGCCTTCTTCCGCGTCCATGCCGACCGCCTGCCCGGCGGAGTGGCGGCATTCAACGATCAGGCGTTCGCCCTCGACCTGCTCGAGCGGAAGCAGGTGTTGATCGCTCCCGGTTCGAGCTTCAACGTGCCCTACCGCGATCATTTCCGGGTCACGCTCCTGCCCGACGCGGAGCAGATGGCGGACGTCTTCGGCCGGATCGAGTCGTTGCTGGCGGAATACGCCGCGGCGTAGTCGCCCCCTCTTTTCCAGGGCGGTGGGACTGGTCTAATCAGCAACATGAATTCACCCCATGCAGTCCAAACGGCCACCACGCCCAGCGTCGACATTGTGCCCATCCGCCGCGTCCTGGTGAGCGTGTTCGACAAGACCGGCCTCGGCCGGCTCGCTGCCGGCTTGAAGGCCGCGGGCGTTCGTGTTGTCAGCACCGGTGGCACGAGCAAAGCATTGGCCAGCCACGGCCTTGAGGTCGAGGACGTCTCGTCGATTACCTCGTTCCCCGAGATCCTCGATGGCCGAGTCAAGACGCTTCATCCGCGGATCTTCGCTGGCGTGCTCGCCCGGCCCGACCGGGCCGATGATCGGGCCATACTGGCCGAGCATGGCATCGACACGTTCGACGCCGTGATCGTGAACCTCTATGGTTTTGAGTCTGCGGTGACGCGGCCCGGATGCACGCCCGGCGAGGCGATCGAATTGATCGATGTCGGCGGTCCGAGTCTTGTCCGGGCCGCGGCCAAGAACCACGCTTTCGCCGCCGTGGTAACCGGCCCTGAGCAATATGACGAATTCTTGGCCGCGGTCGGCCGCGGCGGCACCACGCTCGCCGAACGACGGCTGCTCGCCGCCCGCGCCTTCCAGCGCACTGCTGGCTACGACATGGCGATCGCGAGTTGGATGGCCCAGCATGCGGCGGTGCCCGCGACCGCGGGCCAATCGGCTCCGGGAGCAAACGGCGAACGTGGCGATAGCGACGAACCGCCGCTCCCCACCCGGTTGACGTTTGAACTGGAGCGGCGGCTACCGCTGCGGTATGGGGAAAACCCGCACCAGTCGGCGGCCTTATTTGCCCCAGCGGGAACGCACCTTGGGCTTGCCGGACTGAAGCAGCTTTCGGGTAAGGAACTCTCCTACAACAACCTGCTCGATCTCGACGGGGCCACGCGGCTCGCCGGCCTGCTTGATGTTCCGGCGGCAGTGGTTGTCAAGCACACCAATCCTTGCGGCGCCACAGCAGCGGCCACCCTCGAGGAGGCGGTTGCCGTGGCGCTCGCTGCCGACCCGACGAGTGCTTTCGGCTCGATTGTGGCGGTCAACCGCACGTTCAATCGGGCCTGCGCCGAGATTCTGCTTGCGCCGGGCCTCTTTGTGGAGGTGATCGCTGCACCTGCCTTCGAGCCAGAGGCGGTCGCCCTGCTGACAACAAAGCCGACGTGGAAGGGGAGCGTGAGGCTCGTGGAGGTGCCGGCGGGCGATCCGTGGTCGGCGACCGACGGGCTGGAACTACGGAGCATCGCCGGGGCAATCCTTGCCCAGCGGCCCGACACCGCCTGCGACGATCCCGCTACGTGGCGAGTGGTCACGCAGACAGCCCCTGCCCCCAGCCTGACACAGGCCCTCGACTTCGCCTTCACAATTGTGCGGCGGCTGACAAGCAACGCGATCGCCGTCTGCCAAGGCACGAGCCTCGTGGGGGCCGGTCTTGGCCAGACGAGTCGGGTCGATGCGGTACGGATCGCGCTGGAGAAGGCCGGGGATCGGGCCCGCGGAAGCGTGCTCTCGTCGGATGCGTTTTTCCCCTTTCCAGATTCGATCGAACTGATCGCGAGGGCGGGCATTGCGGCCGTGATTCAGCCGGGTGGTTCGAAGCGGGATGCCGAGGTGATCGCCGCAGCCGACGCAGCCGGAATCCCGATGGTGTTTACGTCGCGGCGCCACTTCCGACACTAGTTTCACGCAAACCACGACAGCCTGTCGTGTTTGCTTGGCCGGCCTCCGCCGGCTGGTGCTTTCCATCGCATCCATCCGACGTGGCCGTTTGTATTTCGTGGGATAAGATTTCGAGCTTGTCCGTTTCTTCGGCACGTTGGAAAACTCGCCGCCACGGGGGCGCGGGCAGCCCGCCCCAGGCGGCTGGTACACTCCTCAGCATGGCAACCATCCTTGACGACATCGTGGCCCGGAAACATCGCGAGGTGGCGATCGCTCGGCAGCGAGTGCCGACCATGGCGCTTGAGGGGCGGCTGGCGACTGCGACGCCGGTGCGGGATTTCTTTGCCGCGGTCTCGGGGCCCGGACCGATCAAGCTGATCGCCGAATTTAAGCGGAAGAGCCCATCGGCCGGTGCACTCCAGCCCGGCGTCACGGTCGAGGAGATCGTCCGCGGCTATGCGGCGGCCGGCGCAGCGGCGCTCTCCGTGCTCACCGATGCCAGCGATTTCGGCGGCAGCCTCATCGATCTTGCGGACGCCCGCCTGGCAATGCCGCTGCCGGTGCTGCGAAAGGAGTTTGTTATTGACCGCTATCAGGTGCTCGAGGCCCGAGCCCACGGGGCCGACGCTGTCCTGCTGATCGCTGAATGCCTGGATGACTGCCATCTCCGCAGCCTCTATCGGGAAATCCTTGACCTGGGCATGACTCCGCTGGTCGAACTCCACGATGCCGAGCACCTCCAGCGCGTGCTCGATCTGGGGGCCACGCTCATCGGCATCAATAACCGCGACCTCCGCACGATGACAACCGACCTCGACCATGTGCTGCGGCTGTTTGACCGCGTCCCGGCGGAATGTGTCGTCGTGGCTGAGAGCGGCATCCGCACCCGGGCTGATGTCGAGCGGCTGGAGCGGGCTGGCATCGGCGCGATGCTCGTCGGCGAATCACTCCTGCGGAGTGCCGATCCCGGGGCCGCCGCCGCCCTCCTTCTGGGTCGCTGACGGTGGCGTGCCTTTCACGAATCGATAGCCCATGCCGCGGACGGAGAGGAAGTGCACCGGCCGCGCGGGATCGGCCTCGAAATACTTGCGAAGGTTGAGCATGAACGTATCGACCGTCCGCGTCGCCGGTGCGCGGGCCATGCCCCAGACCCGCTTGAGCAGGTCGCTCCGCGATGACACCGTGCCCTCGTGCTCGACGAGATACCGAAGCAGCTTCATTTCCAGATTCGTCAGCCGCACCGGCCGGCCGCTGCTCTGTGCCTCCCAGGTATCAAAGTTGACCTCCGCCACGCCGAAACTATAAGTGTTTGCGGCCGCGGCGGTAGTCTCCTCGGGGGCCACGGCCCGCGTGCGGTCTTGCCGTATTCGACGGGCCAGCAAGTTGCGGACGATCGAGAGCAGTTCATCGAGATCGAACGGTTTTTGCAGATAGACATCCGTGCCGGCGTCGAAGCCGCGAATCCGGTCCTCGACAAGCGTTCTCGCGGTGAGCATGACAACCGGCACGTCATTTCCCTGCCGGCGAATTGCCTCGCAGACGTCGTAGCCGCTCATCCCCGGAAGCATCAAGTCGAGCACCACGAGATCGACTGAGGCCTCGCCGCCTTGGCCGGCCAAAACCGTGAGGGCGGTCTGGCCGTCTCCGGCAGTTGTCACTGCGAAGCCTTCGGTCTCCAGGTTGTATTGGATGCCGATGGCCAGATGTTCTTCGTCTTCGACGACGAGAATGTGCGACATGGGCGGGCGGGGTGGCGAGTCAAGAGTGGAACATGCCTAGAAATGGCCAAAACCGATTCTAGCGTCCCACAGTTGTCACCGCACCAGCACGGGCCGCGGCCGGACGCCGCGGACATAACCATGGCCGATAAACCAGTCCCAGGCGTCTTGGGCAGCCACCTCGAAGGATCCCCGCGTGTAGCTGAGTTCGGCCTCGGCCCGGGCAGAGGAGAAATTGTGGGACAGCATCGACATGCTGGTTGCCGCTGAGTTGACCTGCGGTTCCTGGCTGGTGAGCAGGCCGGCCAGATCGCCGCACCAGCCAGCCATGTGCACGAAGGGCCATGGGGCAATGCCCAGCGGCTGGAGGCGGCCTGAGATGCGGGCAAAGATCCGCCAGGCATCAAGGTAGGAAAAAGGCTGTCCACCCAGAATGTAGCGGCGGCCGGTTTCGCCGCGGGTCATTGCCGAAATAATGCCCCGCGCGACATCCCGAACGTCGACGAAATCGTTCGAGCCAGGCGGAGCGAAGAGACCGCGACCCGCACCCACCTCCAAGAGCATCCTACCGCTTGACGGCTTCCAGTCCCATGGACCGATCATGTAGGCGGGATTGACGATGACGGCATCGAGTCCCTTCTCGACTTCGGCGAGCACGGCAGCCTCGGCCTCGCGCTTTGTCACCACGTAGGGGCATTCGGGCATGCCGCCGCAGGGCGTCTCTTCGTCGGCCGGGGCGCCGTCAGACCGGAGGCCGATCGCATCGACGCTGGAGACGTGGATGAACCTTGCGCCGGCCCGTCGGGCTGCTCGTGCCACCACCCGCGTACCTTCTACATTGACATGTCGCATCTCGGCCAAGTGCCGCCAGCCGACATGCACCAGCGCCGCCGAGTGCACGACATGGGTCGCGCCGGCAACGGCCCGCTGCATGGCAGCCTCGTCGTGGAGTTCGGCCGCGACTGTTTCGATTGGCAGCCCTAAGAATGCGCTGCGGCCGACGGGATGCCCGAACAACTGCCCCGGCCGCACCAACACCCGCACGTTGTGCTCGCGGTTGACCAATTGACGAACGACGTTGTTACCAACCAGACCTGTAGCACCGGTGACAAAGCAGTTCACTGCTGCGGTGGGCTGCAGAAGAGTAGGGTTTTTGGCAATCATAGACGGAAAACTTCCGAACCTTCCGGATGCAGCCGGATTGAACGATGTCGTCCATGACGCACACACAAACCAGCTTGAAGGATATCATCGGACGGAGCGACCCGAAATTTTGATACCAAAAAAGTTTGTTGAATTCGTTGGATTCAGCTGCCTCCGGGCGACTCTGCTGGCCTTGCTGATGTTGACGATCCCGGCGGCTGGGCAGAAAATACAGGGACGTCCACGAAACCCCTGCTCTGACAGGATTTCCAGCCGATGCACGATCGGCATTCCTCTTCCATGGAGCCTGCCGTGCCGGAAGTGATCGTTCGACCAGTAGACACCCGCGCGGATCGGAAGCGATTTATCCAACTGCCGTGGCGGATCTACCGGGACGACCCCTGCTGGATGCCACCGCTGGTCATGTCGCAGGAGGAGTTGCTCGGGTTCCGCCCGCACCCGTTTTACGACCAGTCGAAGAGCCGATCGTTTCTGGCCACCCGCGGCAACCGCGACGTGGGGCGGATCACGGCAATCGTCAATGCGGGGCACATCGCGCGTTACAAGGAGCAGCGTGGCTTCTTCGGATTCTTCGAATGCGACGATGATCCCGCTGCGGCCCGCGGCCTGTTTCAGGCAGCCCGCGAGTGGCTCCACGGTCAGGGCATGCAGTCAATCCGCGGGCCGGTGAACCCCTCGATGAACTATGAGTGTGGTCTTTTAATCGAGGGCTTCGAGACGCCCCCGTTCTTCATGATGACGCACAACCGGCCCTGGTATGGCAAGCTGATTGAGGACAATGGCTTCGGCAAGATCGAAGACCTCTACGCCTTCTGGGGTGAGCTCTCGATGCTCGCGTCGCTCGACGCAAAGCTCGCTACGATGGTGGAGGGTGTGAAGGATCGCTTCGGCGTGAAGATCCGACCGATCGATCGCAGTCGCTTCGACGACGAGGTGCGGATGTTTCTCGACATCTACAATGCAAGCCTCGCCGGCACTTGGGGCTTCGTGCCACTCTCGTCGGGCGAGGTGAAGCACATGGCCGAGAGCCTGAAGTTTCTGATTGTGCCGGAACTCTCGCTCATAGCGGAGGTGAACGGGAAGGCGATCGGCAGTGCCTTCTGCCTGCTCGACTACAATCCGCGGATTAAGGCGATCAACGGTCGTCTCTTTCCCTTTGGCTTCCTGCGGCTGCTTTGGAACAAGAAGGGCATCAAGCGAATGCGGGCGATCAGTACGAACGTTGTCCCCGAATACCAGGCTTGGGGCGTGGGGCTTGTGCTGATGGCCGGACTGATCAAGCCGCTGCAGGACTGGGGTATGGAAGAGGTTGAATTTTCCTGGGTGCTCGATAGCAACTACCTCTCCAAGCGGTCGCTTGAACGTGGCGGTGCGAAGATCACTAAGACGTACCGGATCTATCAGGACGACCCGCCCCAGCGGGCCGGGTCATAACGCCTCCGCAGGCCCCTCGTGGGTGACGTTTTCTAGCGTGTCGTCTTGCAGGCCCACGCATCTGGGTGAAATGCTGCGGGAGGATTTCCTGCCGGCCTATGGGCTCACTGTTGCCGACGTTGGAACAAGGTGGCTGCCACCTTGTTCTTCGATTGTGCGGGCGCTGGCGATGCACTGCGCACCTGCCGCAGCAAAGCCCTCCTCGGAGCGTCGCAAAACGGCCGCCATCATCGTGATGGCGGCCAAGACGTGGCCATGCAGATCGAAAATCGGCGCGGCCAGACAGTGGATTCCCGCCAGGCCCGCGGCCCAATCGACAGGAAGCGATGTTTCGCGTGAAGTGAGAAACTTTTCCCACTTCCAGGCAGGGGAGGCAACTCAGCCTTCGCCAAGGAAGTTTGGCCGGAGGCGGTAGCTGCCGGTTTCAAGCCGCTTCAAGACGCCCACCAGCTGGCCGCTGGCATCGAGAGCCGCGATGGTGGGGCCCGGGTTCTCGGGCAATGCAGCCACGTTGAGGAGTCCGCCGCGGACGGCGCTGGCGAGCAGATCGCCATCCAGCACCATGCTAGGGAGATGGCTGACCGCGGCCGACGCCGGCAGGAGCGCTGCCGTCACCGCCTCAAGAGTGATCGCATCCAGCGGCAGACTCTGCTCCAGTAAAAACGGCCCGACCGCCGTTCGCACGAGTGACTTCATCACCGCTCTCGTGCCGATCGCGATTGCGAGGTCGCGGCCGATTGCCCGCACAAACGTGCCCGACGAACACTCAATCTTCATGGCCAGCCGCGGCCACTCGTAGCCCGTGATCGTGAGCCGCTCAATCCGGACCGGCTTTTCGGCAAGCGTGAGCTCCTGCCCCTGGCGGGCAAGGCGATAGGCCCGCTTCCCATCGACATGCACGGCCGAGTAGTCGCACGGCCGCTGCATGATGTCACCCCGAAACGCCTCGGCCGCCGCCTCAATCTCGGCCGCCGACGGCCGCACGGGGTCTGCCTCCTCTGTCATCAAAGTCTCCACATCGTCTGACGGGCTCGACCGCCCCAGCAGAAACGTGGCCGCATAGTGCTTCGGGAGTTCGTGCAGGGCGTCGACGAGTTTTGTGGCATTGCCCACGCAGACGATGACAACGCCGCTGGCGAGCGGATCGAGCGTGCCGGCATGGCCGACCGCTTTCATGCGGAGGCTCCGCGCCACCACGTTGACGACACCCCGCGACGATACGCCCACAGGCTTGTCAACCGGGATCACACCCGTATATGGGAAATGCATAGAGCTCCGCTATTTCTTCGGGGGTTTGACCGGCGACGGAAAGACGTTTCCGCAAAGCCTGAGGATCGGCCACCGCTCCCGCCACGAGGCGATCAAACTTCAGCGCAACGACCGCTGCCGTGCGGGCCGCGTCGGATCGGGCGTGGCCGAGCGGATACCGCACCAGACCGCCGCCGAGTGGCCCAAGCGACTCGTGCTCGATCGTGACGCTCGTCGGGATGCCGTCAGGATAGAGCACGTCATAGGCTTGGCCCCCGTGCTCGATCACAATCCGGTCGATCAAGCTACTCACTTCGAGGTCGGCAATCGCCGCAGTGGAATAATCCTCTGGCAAGAGCATGACCGACTCCCAGTCGATCACGGCACCGGCGGTCACAGCGGCGCGGGCCTTGAGGATCGTCTTGGCGAGAATGAAGGGGAGCGAGTGGTCAGCCGACTGCCGGGTGGTCGGCGTCTTCTTTGCCGGATCGGCAATGATCGAGTAGGCCGGCTCATAGATCTTGACGCGGATCGCGCGGATGCGGCTGAGATCGCTGGCCACCGCAGGGTGGAGCGCAAGCGTGTCGATGATCGACTGGATCGCGCCGGCCGACTGATGCTCGTAGAGCCCGAGCTTAAAATGCATCGGATGGATCGCGAAGGCATCGCCAGCAACGCCCAGTTCCAGATCAAACGGGCTTTGCCCAGCAGGGCCGGGCTCGCTGAGCCGGTAGATCGCCAGCGGATTACGAAACACATCCTGCGGCCCGAGAAAACCGGCCAGTGCTCGGCGGGCGCTCAGCACGGCCACCTCCGCCGAGAGCGCCGCCGACGCCCCTTTGCTGTCGGAGAGTTGCTGGCCGGCGCGGATCGCACGGTAGGGCACATAGTGGGCTACCACCATCCCAATCGCCGACTCAATCTGGTCAGCCGTGCCGCCGACGGCTGCCGCAAACGCCGCCGCACTTGCCACGGCCCCATGATGCACATGGTCGATCGAATATTTCCGCAGCGCAAAGACCTCCGCCAGCCGGCCGCGGATCTCGTCGATCAGGAGCATTACGCGGAGCGTGGCATCGCCATCGAGACGGGCCTCCCGCGCGGCGGCGACCGCGACGGGATAGAAATCGTTGTGGCCAAACTCGCCGGCCGTGCGGCCCTTGGCGGCGTCGTAGCCAAAATTCGTGCCGTTGGAATCCCACTCGCGGACAGCCGAGGCATTCGCGACAACGGCCTTCTCGATCGCGCAGGGGTGGGCCGAGCCGAAGCAGATGCCACCCCGGCTGCCCACGCCCGGGGCCGTATCAAGCGCCTCCCGCCGCAGGACGGTCGGAGCATTGGCCCGCTGAGCCAGGGCCGAAACGCCGCAGCCGACGCTGTCGAGATGAAACTGTTCGAGCCGGTCGAGCGTGGCCGAACCGATGCTCCGGGGCGACTGGAGAAATTCGATGCAGTAGCGGGCCAGGCCGCGGGCCTGGTTTTCCGTCCGTGGCAACAAAACGGTCTCGGCCGGGCGGCCGGAACCGGGCGTGGAGGGCAGCGTTTGAGTCGGCATCTTTTCTGTCTGTTTCTCTCCCTGGAGGGCACTCGAGTGGCTGTCGTAGCCGCAGTTGTACACAACGGGAAACATCGAAACTCCGACCGTGCCGGTCTGGCTACGTGTTTGGCTGCGGGACGGTTACAATACCGGATATGATCCCGACCCAACTGGGCCCCTATACGATCCAGTCTCGACTCGGTCGTGGCGGCATGGGGGCAGTCTACGAGGCGATCGACGCGGCGAACGGCAACTCGGTCGCCGTGAAGGTTCTTGCCGCGCACCTCGCCGACGATGCCGGAGTCAGACAGCGGTTTGATGCCGAAATCGAAACGCTCAAAAATCTCCGTCATCCGGGCATCGTCCAACTGCTCGCATTTGGCGTGCATGACGACCAGCCCTACTTCGCGATGGAACTGGTCCGCGGCAAGAGCCTGGAGCAAATTCTTCGCGCCGGCCGCCGGTTCACCTGGCGGGAGACCGTGAATGTCGCGATTGAGATCACCCGGTCCCTGAAATACGCCCACGATAATGGCGTGGTGCACCGGGATCTCAAGCCTGCTAACCTCCTCCTTGCCCTCGCCGACAGTTCGCCGGAGGCGGCAGCCGCTTCAGCATCTGGCGCTGCCGGCGGGGGTGGCGGAAAGGTGATTGTAAAGCTTGCCGACTTCGGGATCGCGAAGCTCTTCGGCGGGGCGTCTCACACGGCGCATGGCCATGCGGTCGGCACTCCCGAATACATGGCACCAGAGCAGGCGACCGGCAAGCCGATCGATCTGCGGGCCGATCTCTACGCCTTGGGCCTCGTGATGTATGCGATGCTGACCGGCGGGCCGCCCTTCCGCGGCACGCAGTTGGCTGAGATCATCGACAAGCAACTCCGGTCGATTCCGCCCCGCGTGTCGACGCTCGTTCTCGACGTGCCGCCGGCACTCGACGAGTTGATCGCTCGCCTGCTCTCCAAGGAGCCCTCGCAGCGGCCCGCCAACGGCCTGGCGCTTGGTCGGATCCTGGCCGAGATCGTGACGCTCCATGCGACTCTACCCGCCGCCAGCCACGATGCTCTGCGAACTCTTCCATTCACAACTGAAGTGGCTGTTTCCCCTCCCGTGAAAGCCGTCGATCTGCAGGTGGCCACGCAGCCGCTGCCTATTTCAAAACAGCCCTCGGCTGCCGGCCAACTCGGGCAGCGGCCCGCCCCGCTCGTTGGCACTCTAGCTCCCCCAGTTGGCAGTCTCGGGGAGACGATCGACCTCACCGGCGGTAACGCACTGGCACCGACCGCGGCCTTGGCATTGCCAGCGAAGCCATCTCAGATCCCCACCGCTGCGGCGTCGGCCGAGACCCTGGTCGATCGCAGCCTGCGCGACAGATTCACGAGAATGGCGGAAGAAGAACGCAACAAAGCCGAGGCCGAGGCCCGGGAGCAACGGTGGCAACTGGTCTGGCAGATGCTCACGGGGACCGTGGTCATCGCGGCGTCAGCGTTTGGCGGCTGCCTACTATTTAAGCCGGTGACCGCCGATCAGCTCCATCAACGGATCATGGCCGTCGTCGATGAGAAGAGCGGCGACCGCCGTGACGTCCGCGACGAGATCGAACTCTTTCTCGAGCGGCACGGCGACGACCCTCGAGCTGCTGACATTCGCACGCACAAACACGACCTCGACCTCAACAGGCTCGAAATCCGCTTACGTCGTCGCCCCCGCAGCGATCAGGACCAGACGCCGCTCGAACGCGACTACCGCGCTAGCTTGCCAACCGAGAAAGACGGACCATCTGCCTGGCTGAAGTCGCTTGAGGCCCTGCTCGCCGTGCAGGGAGAGAGGCCTCACGCCAAGAGTGATGATAATCTCTTGCTCGATCTCATCCGCCGACAGATGGATCGGCTCCGCCCTCGAGCGGCTGAAGAGCAACAGGATGACCTCTCCCTGATTGAAAAACTCGTTGCCAAGGCCGCCTCCTTCGCGGCCCGGGCCCAGATCGCCAACGACGAGGTCGCCCGCAGGAATCTCATTGCGCAGCAGCGGGCGACTCTCGAGAACATCATCGAGGTCTATGCCAAGCGGCCATATGCTGCCGAAGCTGTTGAGACTGCCCAACGTGAGTTGGCAGCCATCGCCCTTGAGTGGCCAACTCCACAGGCAAGGCCACCGGCGACTCCCGCACCACCGACTGGAACCGACTGACACCATGAGCATCAATACGCAGCCCACAACTCTCCACACGGCCCATCTGGGCCAGGTGGCGCAGCTGGCCCACTTGGCGCATGCCGACCGCCGCACCGCCAGCCACGCTGCCTTCGCGCGGGCCAAACAACTGATTCCCGGCGGCGTCAATTCACCGGCTCGAGCCTTTGGCGGCGTGGGCGGCGAGCCGATCTTTTTTAAGAATGGCCAGGGCCAGTGGCTCACCGACATCGATGGCAACAGCTACCTCGATTACATCGGCTCCTGGGGACCGATGATCCTCGGCCACCGGCACCCACGGGTCGTCGCCGCAATCGCCGCGGCGCTCGAAACAGGCACAAGCTACGGCGCGCCAACAGAGGCCGAGAGCGGGTTGGCCGAGATGATCATCGAGGCAGTTCCGAGCATCGAGAAGGTCCGCATGGTCAGCTCCGGCACCGAGGCGACGATGAGCGCGGTGCGACTCGCTCGGGGGTTCACCGGCCGCGACAAGCTGATCAAGTTTGCGGGCAACTACCACGGCCATGCCGACAGCCTGCTCGTGGCCGCTGGTTCTGCGGCCGCCACGCTCGGCGTGCCGAATTCACCAGGCGTAACGGCCGGTACGGCCCAAGACACGATCGTGCTTGAATACAACGCTCCCGAGCAGCTGAAGGCGGCGTTTCGATCAGGCGGAGCCGCGATCGCGGCTGTGCTCATGGAGCCCGTGGTGGGCAACATGGGGCTGGTCGTGCCGACGCGGGAATTTTTGGAGACCGCCCGCCGACTCACTCACGCCCATGGCGCACTCCTCGTCTTCGATGAGGTGATGACGGGCTTCCGGCTCTCACTCGGCGGTGCGCAACAGATCCTCGGCGTCACGCCCGATCTCACCACGCTCGGCAAGATCGTCGGCGGCGGCCTGCCGCTGGGGGCCTACGGCGGCCGCCACGATGTGATGGACCATGTGCTTCCGGCTGGCAAGGTGTTTCAGGCGGGCACGCTCTCGGGCAATCCACTCGCCGTCGCAGCCGGCACGGCCACGCTCGCAGAGCTTCGCGATGACCCGCCCTACGCCCATCTGGAGCGGCACGGAGCCATGCTTGAGCAGGGCTTCCGCGCCGCCGCCGCCAAGGCAGGCATCCCGGTGTGGGTCGCCCGCGTGGGCAGCATGATGACGATCTTCTTTCAGCGAGGGCCGCAGGCCGTGCCCGTTCTCGGCTGGCAGACCGCCTCGCAGAGCGACACCGCTCGCTACGCAGCCTTCTTCTGGGGCATGATCGATCGCGGCATCTATCTGCCGTGCAGCCAATACGAGGCGCTCTTCTTTTCCAGCACGCACACCGACGCCGACATCGAAACGACGATCGCGGCGGCTGAGGAAGTGCTCGTGGCGATCGCCTGACAAGGCGGGCAAGAAAACGTATCCCACGAGGAGAGAGGGATTCCGGAGAGCCGGGATCGGCGGAAGCCCGACGAGCGTTGGAATTTCGCCCTGTTCAGTCCTGAACTACCAACACGCCCCACGGCGAAAGTCCAAGCGAAGGAGACTTCTGCCGGCCCGGCGGTGCAGTGCCACAGCGGGTAGCAACACGCATTTGGACAAGTTAGATCCCACGGGCGCGACGGCTTACTCAGCAGTGGCTGGCAGCACGTTGATCACTACCGGCGGCGACGACTGCTCTCCGTCGGCCTTGGTACGCAGGTGGAAGAGCCGCCGCTGCGGCTTCGCCACCGGTGCGGCGGTGATAAAAAACTCCCGCTCTTCCTGCCCTTCAACAATCAGCAGGCCGTTGAGCCCGATGTTATCCACAAACACCCCATACGGCAGGTTGCGGCCTGAATCGCTGCCGCCGAGTTCGATCCGATCCTTGAAGTCGTGCCGAGTGGCCTTGACCTTCGCGGTGATCGTCTGCCCTGGTCGGATCGAAAGCTCAAGCGGCTTGCCCGGCTCCTGTGTCACAGAGGATCGATCCTCACCCGGGAGGATTTCGACCGTAAGTTTCGGCTGCTCGGCGAGTTGGACATCGCCAATCGAGCCGAGATCCTGGACCACCTCCAGGCCATCCACCAAGGCCTTTGCCCGCACAGTCACGGCCTTGTCGGCGGCCTCGTCGGGCGGCATGCACTCAAGTCCAGCCGACAGCACACCGATCGCCTTCCGCTGGCCGGCAGGAATCTCGATCGGACCGTGGAAGACAAATCCCGCAGGCAAATTTTCGACTGTGATCACGATCGGCCCGCTGAAGCCCTCTGCCCGCGTGGCAGTGAACACCAGTTCGCGGCCGCTGCCAGGGCTGACCTTCGGATCCTTACCAGCGACCGCGACCGTAAACGCTGGAGCAGGGGGACGGATCGCGAGCGCATAGTGATAGTCGCCCGGATTTATCGCGGAGCCGCTCCCACGGACATCGGTGACCCGCACCACATACTCGCCATCGGCCGGGGCCTTGAACAAGACCTGTGAATCGCTGCCCAACTGTCGCGTGGGCTCGTCGTCGTTTTCGTAGAAGATCGGCACCACCGGCAGGCCGTTTGGCTTTGGCTTACTGCCCGATTGCAGCGGCGTCACGATCCATGCCGGCTCGCCGAGGGCATGCGTGATCGCTGATGTGCCGAAGAAGGTGTGCCGGTCGCCCTCGCCTGGATAGACCGAGAAACCGGAGTCGGGGCCATCGGGATACCGCCAGAGCTTCACGACCTCGCCGCTTGCATAGACATATTCGTCGAGCTCCATCTCCATCCAGTTTTGGAGCCGGTAGTCGCCCGACTGCTTGGAGTCTTTCCCGAGAAACGTAAACCATGAATCGCGGGTCGCCTGCAGGATGACCTGCACCACGGGATTGCCCGTGGAATCAAGCACCTCAATCCGCGAGTCAAGCTTCGATTTCGACCGCGCCGCATTGACGTCTAAAACGAGCAGCTCGCCAGCACGGGCCGCAAAGCGGAAGCAGTCGGGATCACCCGCGCGGCCGATCGCCCCCTTGATCACGACCGGCAGAGAGACGGGCAGAGCCTGCGACGGGGTATCGTTTGGCTCCCGCTCGTCGAGCGTGACAGCGGCGTTACCAGCGCTTTCGGCAGCGCCGCCAACAAGCGCAGCGGGCCCGTCACGCCGAGTGACTGGTCCAGATGCAACGCCAGCGCCGAGCGCATCGACTTCCAGAGCAACTGCCTCGAGCGAACCGTCCATCCGTCCGATCAGAAAGCTCTGAACATCCCGGGGCACGAGCACCGAGATGAGGTCTGGCTGCAGCGGAAAATCGTGCTCAAGCACGAGTTCTGGGACACTCCAGCACTTCAGCGAACGGTCTTCGGCCGACGTGAAGAGGTGCCGCCCGTCGGCCGAAAGCCCAATCGTAACAATCGGGCTCTCGTGGGCAAACAGCGCGTGGAGTGGAGGGTTGATCGCCGGCGCATCAAGCGCCGTGAGCTTCCAGAGATGGATCCTTTTGTCGCGTCCGGCGGCAATCACATGCCTGCCATCGGGGCTGAAGCAGACGCTTGAGATCTCCCCCTGCGGCTGGTTGAGCGTGTCGAGCCGAACGCCATCGACAGCTCGCCAGAGCTTGACTGTCTCGTCGGCACTGGCCGACGCGAGCAGCTTGCCGGTCGGATGCCAGGCCAGATCGAAGACGGCGCCGTTATGGCCGTCGATCGACCGGATCAGCGACCCATCGGCCATGTTCCAGAGTTTGATCGACCGGTCGTAGCCTGCCGTGGCGAGCGTCTGCTCGTCAGGCGACAGCTCGGCGTCGTAGAGCAGGTCGCGGTGGCCTTCAAACCTGCTGATGACGGCGCCGCTGACTGCATCGCGAACCTGGGCCACGCCTGTGAGCCCGGTGATCCCACCGGCAAGGACCAGCTGTCGGCCGTCGCGGCTGAAGTGCACCGCCGTGACCTTGCCCGGCAGGTCGGCCAGCGACAGAAGACCCGCTCCGCCAGCCGGAGCACGTGCATCAAAAAGCTCGACCGTGCGGCCTCGCGCCACGACCAGCCGGCTGCCATCAGGGGAGACCGCTGCGGCAGTCACCGGCTTGATTCCCCTGTGAGGCGGCAGCTTCGGGACCGTGAGCGACCGGAGAATCGAGGCATCGCTCTGCGGGCCGGTGGCGCCGGCCGCAATCCAGGCCTTGAGCGTCGCTAGCTCCGCAGTCGGTACCTGCGGCTCGTCGTCTGGCGGCATGTGGCCGCCGTCGGTGCTTTCGATCCGCTGAATCATGACCGATGCCGCGGCATCGCCGGGAGTGACCGAATCGCCCGATCCCTCGCCACCACGGCGGAGCGAGGCAAACCGCTCGACTGAAAGCTGCCCTGTCATGTCGCGGTCGTTGTGGCAGCCGGAGCAGTAGGTCCGTAAGATTGGCGTGATGTCTTGCTCATACGATGGCGCCGCGGCGACCGGCACCGCCGCGCAGACGCCGCCGACGGCGATTGCGGCCATGACGAGAAGGAGAAACGGCTGTGTCCAATACCTGTTCATAGTCCTGGTCCCTGAACGATCGACTGCACTCGTGCCTCAAGCTAGTGCCTAAACAAGAACTCACGGCTGGTCAGCAGCGACCAATACATATCTTCGACCATGTCACGTTTTTCCTCGGGCTTAGCGGCCGTGAGCATCTCCTCAAACGGTTTTCGCTCCTCGTCGGTCGGCAGCCGTGAGAGGGCCCGCAGCCAGGCCTCGTCGACCAGCGACTTGGGCGTCGGATCGGTGGCGAGGAGTTGTGTGATTCGGCCCGCCTTGGCGGCGAGTTTGTCGTTGACAGTCGAGCCGTTGGAGAGATGCAACACCTGCACAAGGCTCGGCTGGTTCGACCGCTCGCACTCGCACGTGATCTCCCGCGCATTGCGGCCAAAGACCTTCAAAAAGTAGTTCTTCACCGCCGAGTCGTGGAGCTGGATGGCCCGCGTGTCTTCATCGTAGCCCTTTACCTTCTCGGTCGAGCCGTCATTATTTGCGATCTCGGTATAGCTGTCGCGAACGCCGGTCACGTCGGAAAAGGCGTCGCTCAAGACCTCCGCCATGAGTCGCTTCGGATAGGTCCTGGCAAACCACTTCCGGTCGTCGCGGTTTTCTGGCAGTGGATCACTCGACCGCCGGTAGGTCTCCGAAAGGAGGATCAGCCGCATCAGCGACTTGAGGTCGTAGCTGTGATCCACGGTATGGCGACAGAGGGCAACGAGTAGTTTCTCATTGCTCGGCGGATTTGATGTCCGCAGGTCGTCGACCGGATCGACAAGCCCCATGCCGAAGAAGTTGGCCCAGACACGGTTTGCAATCGCCCGCGTAAAGTATGGATTGGTGGGTGACGTCAGCCAGGCGGCCAGGGCGACGCGTCGATCGCCGGTGTCGGTCATCGGCAGCGGTTCGCCGTCGAGAGGAGCGGGCGGCTGCGGCTTGCCGGTGCGGGGCTGCAGCAGGTCGCCGCGCGAGTCGACATAAAGGGTGCGACTGCCATCGCCGCTGCGGGTATCGCCGCCCCAGCCCTTGGCGCGGACCCGCGAGAAGAGATTGGCGAAGGCGTAATACTGATCGTTTGTCCATTTTTCGAGCGGATGGTTGTGGCACTTCGCGCAGCCGATCGAGAGCGATAGAAACGCCTGGCTGGTGTTTTCCGCCATCGTCTCGGGATCCTGGTGGACCGCGAAATAGTTTGTTGCGCCGTTCTCCAAGCTCGATCCACGGGCTGTCAGCAGTTCGCTCACGAGCCGGTCCCACGGTGTATTCTCCGCCACACGGTCGCGGATCCATTGGTAGTAGGCGTTCACCGCTGCGGGTCGCAGTTTCGAGCCGGTCACAAGCAAAACGTCAGACCACTTGTAGGTCCAGTAGTCAACAAATTCGGAGCGTGCCAGCAGGAGAGTGACCAGCCGCTCTTTTCTACCGGGCGACTTGTCGGCAAGATACTCATGCACCTCTTCCGGCGTCGGCAGGCGACCGATCGTGTCGAGAAACGCCCGCCGCAGGTAGGTCGCATCGTCGCAGGGGGGCGACGGCTTGAGATGGAGTTTCTGCAACTTTTCCAGGACGAGGTCGTCGATGATGTTGGCCCTGGGACTGCTTGCAAAAAACTCGGCGGGAATCTCGTGCGGGAAGGGCGATACGACACTCGCCGCAGCGATCTTCGAGGAAAACCAGGCGGTCACCGCCCCCTCGCCATGTGCCAATCCCTTCACGATGCCCTGCGGATCGACCGTGCAGACCGTCTCGTCAGTTGATGTAAACCGCGCCCAACGCGTGACATCCCGTGAACTGCCGTCGCTGTATTTCGCCGTCACGGTCAGCTGCGCCGTCTGCCCCGGCTCCACGAGGCTCTCGGCCGGCCCCAGTTCGATTGCGTCGAGCGTTTTCTCCGCTGGCTTCGGCCCCGGACAGCCGGCCTCAATCCAGGCCGCTAACCTCCGGTAGTCATCGCCACCGACTTCCAGACGCTTGCCACCTTTGTGAGACACAGCCGTGGTGGGCTTTGTGAGCAGGAGGCTCGACCCCGGGTCGGCGAGATCCACCCGACGGCCGCGGGCGTCACGTGTCAGCATGAGGTAGTCGGTCTTTGGGTCGTAGCCAAAGAGCGAGAGCCGAAAGCCGCCCTTGCCGGCAAGCGCCCCGTGGCATCCACCGCCATTACAGCCTCCCTTTGAGAAGATCGGCATCACATCGAGTTCAAAGCTGACCTCCTCTGCTCCATGAACAGCCTGAATAGCCTGAACAGCTGGCAAAACCATCCCGATCACCATCCAGGCGACAGACAGGGCAAAGCGGAGGCGTCGTGTGATCCGTGTGGTCCGTGTGGACATGGGTGGGTTCCTCACGCGAAGAGTTCGCGAATCGGTTCGGTGCCGAAATCGGTGAGCGCAAACGGCCGGCCGGCGGGTCCCGGCAGGTGCCCGGTGTGGTCGAGGCCAAGGCTATTGAAGATCGTGGCCACAATGTCGCCGGGGCCGATCGGCCGTTCAGCAGGGAAGCCGCCGATCGGATCGCTGGCTCCCACCACGCGGCCACCCTTGACACCGCCGCCGGCAAACGAGCAGGTAAAACACTGCGGCCAGTGGTCTCGGCCACCGGCTGGATTCACCTTCGGCGTGCGGCCAAATTCCGCGAGGCCGGCGACGAGCGTATCGTCAAGCAGGCCACGCTGGTGGAGATCCTCAATCAGAGCGCTGTAGGCCTGGTCGTACATCGGGCAGACAATGCTCTTCATCCCCTCGATCGATGTAAACGGCTTCGAGCCGTGGATGTCCCACGTGATCTCATCAAAAACGGTGAGAAACGTGTTGATCGTTACAAACCGTACGCCGTTTTCCACCAGGCGGCGAGCGAGCAGGCAGCATTGGCCGAACCGGTTCATGCCATACCGCTCGCGGACCGCCTGCGGCTCCTTCGAGAGATCAAAGGCCTCACGGGCCTGCGTGCTCGTCATCAGTCGATAGGCGGCGTGGAAATTGTCGTCGAGCAGCCGGGCGTCTTCGCTCAACTCAAATTCTTTCGCCGCGCTCTCCACGATCTCACGCATTTTTCGCCGCCGGTCGATCCGGGTAACGCCAATCTGATCGGGAGGCAGGAGATCGGGCACCCGGAAGTTGGGCTGCGACGGATCGGCCATCAGCGCAAAAGGATCCTGCGCCTTACCGAGAAAGCCACCTGACTGTCCGTTGGGCAAGTTGCCGCCGCCGCGGCCCATCAACTGCGGCAGCACAACAAACGGCGGCAGGTCGGTTCGCCGACCGCAGAGATAGGACGCCACGCTGCCCACATGCGGCGTGTGGATGCCTCCGGTGAACCGGCGGCCGGTCTGCAGCATCTGCCAGCCGGCGTCGTGCACCGCGGCGCCATCGTGCCGACACGACCGCACGAGCGAAAACTTATCGGCGATCTCCGCATGCTTCGGCAGCAGTTCGGAGATCTCAAAGGCATCAGACTTTGTCCGGATCGGCTTGAACGGTCCGCGGACCTCGGCCGCTGCCTCGGGCTTCATGTCCCAGAGATCGATGTGGCTGGGCCCGCCGAGGTTAAAGATCATGATGCACGACCGCTGCTCATGACCGGGCCGAACCTTCCCCTCGCTCGCCGCCCGGAGATACTGCGGCAGTGATAGCCCCACGGCAGCCAGCGCCCCCACCTGCAGGAAGTCCCGCCGGCTGGGTCCACTGCCGCAGAGCTGCGCCCGGCCACCTGGAGACGGGACACGAAATTCAAACATGGCCTTCTCCGTTCGATACTGACGGTCGCGATGCAACACCCTTATCATAGCCAGCGTGTGAGAGCGGTGTCATTTGACAACAGCGGCAGCCGTTTGTATTAAAGGGTCATGCCCCGAAACCCTCCGCCAGCCGCGCCGGTGCCTTCGCAAGGCGATCAGATCCTCGCTTTGTTCGACGCATTGCCCGATGTGATGCTGTTTGTGAAAAACCGGCGGAGCCGGTTTGTGGGGGGCAACAAGGCCTGTGCCATCATGCACGGTTGCCGCACGGCTGCGGAGATGACCGGCAAGAACGATGCCGATTTCCATCCCCCGGCGCTCGCCGCGCAGTATGTGGCTGAGGACCGCAAGGTGATGACGTCGAGACGGCCACTCCGCGACCAGGCGTGGCTGGTGCCCGACCACGCCGGCATGCCGCGTTGGTATCTCTGCACGAAGATGCCGCTCTTTGCTGCCGATGGGAGCGTCTCGGGGCTGGCTGGCGTTCTGCGTCCGTTTGATCAGGCGGGCAACGCGCCACAGGAATACCATCGGCTCACGCCGGTGATGGAACACGTGCTCCGCCACTATCGGCGGCCGATCGCACTGCCGGACTTGGCGCGGCTGGCAGGTCTATCGGTGAGTCAATTGCAGCGGGAGTTTCGTCGGCTGTTTAACATCAGCCCGGGCGACTACATCCTCTGGATGCGGCTCTCGATGGCCCGCCAGCGTCTGGAAGAGACAGCCGATTCCATCCGCCAGATCGGCGCAGACTGCGGCTTCTATGACCAGAGCCACTTCACGCGGTCGTTCAAACAGCACACGGGCCTGCCGCCGCGGCAATATCGGCAACGACACAGCCGCAGCGAGTGCAATGCAGTGCCCGGAAGCTTGGCGACGCTTGAGAGGAAGGCTCTCAGAACTTATCCCACCGGGAATTCCGGAAAGTCGGGATCGGCTGCAGCTCGACAAGCGTCGGCATTTCGCCCTGAAAAGATTTGAACTACCAACACACATCACGGCGAAAGTCCCCGCGAAGGAGACTTCTGCCGGCCCGGCGATGCACTACCAGAGACGGTAGAGCAAATCGAGGAGGAAAGCTTTAAAAACTTATCCCACGAAAGACAGAAGACGGCGTGGATGAAGGTCAGCCCGCGTAGGCCGAGATCGTTGGCTGACGAACGAGGTCGTCTTCAACCGAGCGGTGCGGCCGAATGCCGAGCTTCTCAAGCTCGCCATGATAGGCCCGCACCGCCTCGGCCGCCGGGAGCTCATCGTCGGCGACGGCGCGGAGTAACTTCACAAACGAGAGCTGGTGTTCCGCGGCGTTGATCTTGCGGCCAAAGAGAGCGACGCGACCGCCGTGCTGCTTGGCTTCGGCGACGAGCCCAAACGCATCGTGCGTGGTGCCAGCACCGCCGCCCAGAATCCCCACGACCACAGAGCGATCGTAGGCGGCAAGCTGCTCGGTGACCTCGGGACCAAGGTACGGAATCTTGAGGAAGATCGGCCGGCCCGCCCGCGGCACGCCCGCCAACGCCCGCACCACATGATCGGCGAGGAAGCGGGCGATGTCGCGTGGCTTTTCGCTCGCCGCCTTCCCGGGCACGCGATCGAGGGCGTTGGGGAAAAAGACCTCGAGGAAATGTCGGAAGCCAGCCCGTTCAGCCGCGACGCGAAACTCGCGGTAGGCCGTGAGCATGTCGCGGTCAAGCGACGCATCGTCATTGAGCGTGAGCGAGAAGAGGCCGAGATTCGCGCCGCGGATATTGTCGGCATGCTTGGGCTGATCAGCAGGCGGGGCCCGATCACCAGGCATGGCATCGACCCGGCCGCAGCGGGCCTGGGAGATCGTGGTGGTGGAGAAGGGGAGAGCGGGCTGGCGGCCGTAACTACCAGTGCCGGCGGCTAGCCAGATATCGGTCGTGTCGTTCATCCGCACCGCGGGCGTGACATGGCTGCTCACAAACAGTCCTTCCTCGATCGCCAGTTGCTCACTTGTGCTGGCGCTCATGAGCATGATGTCGACATGCCCTTGTCTGACGAGTTCGCGGATGTTGTCGCGGTAATCGGCCATCGACCGAAACGGACCCGTGCCGGGCTGGCCGCCCGGTGCGAGGCCGGGCGCCGCCAGCCCAAACGCCATGTCGGCGTCTTTGGCATCGGCGAGGATAAAGTCGCGGCAGTTGGGGTCAGCGACGATCCGGGCTAGCTTGAGATCCAGCGACTTCTCAGGCTGCTTTGTTGACGGAGGGGGCATGCTGACGATTCCCGGGGTTTCGATCGAAGAACCCCATGCTACCCGACCTGCGGCGCGGGCTCGCCTGTCGCTCTCTAATAACGTAAAACTTTTACGCAAGAGCATAACTCCTGCCAGATAGTCTATCCGGCTTTGGCAGACGCATCGTTGCTCGTGATCGGGTTCCCCGCATTTGAGGAGGATGTTTTGTGATGGCAGCCACGTCGTATCGGTTTTCACTCGGTCCCTGGAATATCGGCCGCGGCGCCGATCCATTCGGCCCCCCCGTCCGGCCGCCGGTGGAGTTTGACGACGTGCTCAAGGCGGCCGTTGCACTCGGCTTCGAGGGGATCCAACTTCACGATGACGACGCGGTGCCCGACCTCGAAAATCTTGCGCCGGCTAAGATCGTCGCTGCGGCCGAGGCGATGCGGAAGAAACTCGCCGACTTGGGTCTGACGGCCGAATTCGTCGCCCCTCGTCTCTGGGAGCATTCCCACGGCATCGATGGCGGCTATACCAGCAACGATCCAGCTGGGCGGAAGTGGGCGATCGAGCGATCACAGCGGGCGGTCGACGTGGCGCTGGCGCTCGGCACGGATCTGATCGTGATGTGGCCGGCCCGCGAGGGCACGTCCGTTCGCGAAAGTAAGAATCCCGTCGATGCGTCGCGGCAGATTCTGGAGGCGATCAACGCGATCTTGAGCGCGAGCCCCAAGGCGAGAATCGCCATCGAGCCCAAGCCGAACGAGCCAGTCGACCATGCCTTCGTGCCGACGATCGGCCATGCGCTCTCACTTGGTGCGCGGTCGGCTGATCCAGCCCGCGTGGGCGTACTCATCGAATCGGCACACGCGATTCTGGCGGGCCTCGACCCCTCGGACGAGATGGGCTTTGCGATTGCCGCTGGAAAACTCTGGGGCGTGCATTTAAACGACCAGAACGGACTCAAGTTTGACCAAGACAAGGTCTTTGGCGCTGCCAATCTCCGCGGTGCCTTCGATCAGGTCCGCGTGCTTGAGAATGCCAACTACGCCGCCACTCGTGCCTTCATCGGCTTCGACGTGAAGGCCCAGCGGACGCAGAAGGCCGAGTCGGCCACGGCGCACCTGGCCACGAGCAAGGCGGTGTTTCTTCGGCTTGTCGAGAAGGTCCGCTCCTTCCCCAAAACAACAGCCGACCAGTGCATCGCCGCCCGCGATTACGAGGCTCTTGAGCGACTCGTGCTGGAGCACCTGCTCTCCGCCTGACGAGAGTTCGTAGTGTATCCATGCCTGCCGCACCACTCGTCGCCGTCATTCTCGATGCAGCGCGGGCCTACGACCGGCTGATCATCGGCGGCGTGGCGCAGTTTGCCCGGGAGCGGGCCCACTGGAGTCTGTATGTCGAGGAAGACCCGCTCCAAAAACTGCCCGACCTCGGCCGCTGGCACGGCCAAGGCATCATCGCAAACTTTGACGACCGTCGGGTGGCCACCGCGATCCGCGGCCTCGATATTCCTGTCGTCGGCGTCGGCGGCGGCTATGGCTGGTACGACGCGTCGTCTGGCATTCCTTATATCTACACCGACAACGCCGCCATTGGCCGGCTGGCTGCCGAGCATTTGCTCGCCTGCGGCCTCACACACCTCGCCTTCTGCGGCTATCCCACCACGCAGACCAGCGGCTGGTCGGAGGAGCGGGCGGCGGCGTTTGAACAGGCCTGCATGAGAGCTGGCCGCCACTGCCACACGTTTACCGGTAAACATGGCAACGCGCGCCGCTGGGCTGACCTCCAGACTGAGTTGACCCGCTGGCTCGCCCCGTTGCCAAAGCCGCTGGGCCTCGTGGCCTGCAACGACCTCCGCGCCCGGCATGTGCTCGAGGCCTGCCGCACGCTCGGGCTACGGGTGCCGCACGACGTGGCTGTGCTCGGCGTCGACAACGACGAGATGATCTGCGAGCTGACCAACCCACCCCTCTCGAGCATCGACCAGGCGGCGCGGCGGATCGGCTACGAGGCGGCGGCGGCGCTCGACCGTCTGATGGGCACCGCGCCGTCGGTGGCGATGGCCAGCCGTAACAAAGGGCGGCAACGCCGAGGTCAGGCCGCTCCGGGTAGGATCGTGGTGCCCCCCATCGGCGTCGTGGCCCGCGCGTCGACAGACACGCTCACGACCAGCGATCCCGTTGTCGTCAACACGCTGCAGTCCCTGCGACACAGCCCGGCGACAAGGCTCAATTCCGAGTCGTTGGCCGCCGCAGCGGGCCTCTCGCGGGCGACCCTCGAGGCCCGGTTTAAGATGGCCGTTGGCCGGTCGATTCATGACGAGCACATCCGGCTGCGGGTCGCGATCACCCGCCGGCTCATCACTGGCTCCGACCTACCACTGAAAACCGTGGCGATCCGCAGTGGCTTCCCGTCGGTGCAATACATGACGACGTTTCTCCGCCGCCACACCGGCCTCACGCCCGCCCGCCTGCGGGCCCTCGAGCGGAAACGATGACCCCGCTGGTGAAACAGGCGCGCGATGAAGGACAGGCCAGACAATCTCATTTCCCCGTGGAGGCGAGTTTGTGAAGTGTGCCGTTCCCACGTAAACCAAAACGTATCCCACGCCAGCCGTAACGTGGGCTCACATTCTCTGGTTCTCCATTTCCTATCCTTCTGGCCCTCTCCTCTCAGAGGGGAAAGGCAGGTGTCTCACCTATCATTGGCACAGAGGGCCTGCCAGCTAGCCCTCACAGGGTGCGTTATGAATTGCCCCGCTTTGGCCGGTAGCCGACGCTCTTCCGCTGGCGGGCTTCCTTACGGGAGCCCGTGGCTGGGCCGCCTCGCTCGCGGCCCGTGGCTGGGCCGCCTCGTATGTGGTCGCCGGAGGTGGATTCAGTGAACGCGCGGGTGGCTTCGCTCCGCTTCCTATCGAGTGCCTCCTTGGGCGCACGGTCTGGGATCAGGCAGTCGCAGCCGGAGCCGATGAGGTCGTGCCGGCCCGCCTGTTCCAGCGCCCGCCGCACCTCGAAATAGTTTTCTGGCTTGAAAAATTGCAGCAGTGCCCGCTGCATCCGGCGGTCGCGGAGGCCCTTTGTCACCTTCACCGGCTGCCGCGTCATCGGGTCGATCCCGGTGTGATACATGCAGGCGGCGATGTCGAAGGGGCTCGGGATGAAGTCTTGCACCTGATCGGGCTCGTAGCTGTTGCGCTTGAGGAAAAGGGCCAGTTCGATCATCTCTTCGACGCCGCTGCCCGGGTGGCTGGCGATGAAATAAGGCACTGTGTATTGCTTCTTCCCCACGCGGCGACTGGCGGCCTTGAAAGCCTTGTCAAACTCGAGGAAGTCGTCAGCCGCCGGCTTCTTCATGAGGCTCAAAACCTCGGGGCTGGTGTGCTCGGGAGCGACTTTCAAGTGGCCGCCGACATGATGCTCGGCGAGTTCGCGGAGATATTCTGGGTCTTTACGGGCCAGATCCATGCGGACGCCCGACGCCACCAGCACCCGCTTCACTCCCGTGACGCTCCGCGCCTCCTTCATCACCGCCTTGAGCGGCCCGTGGTCTGTGCCGAGGAGCTTGCAGACGGTGGGGTGCACGCACGAGAGCCGGCGGCACTTCGCCTCCACCTCGGGCCGTGTGCACCGCATCTGATACATGTTCGCCGTTGGGCCCCCGATGTCAGACACGGTGCCCTTGAAGCCGGGCTGTGCAGCGAGCAGTTTGATCTCGGTGATGATCGACTCTTGTGAGCGGCTCTGGATGATCCGCCCCTCGTGGGCTGTGATCGAGCAGAACGTGCAGCCACCAAAGCAGCCCCGCATAATCTGCACGCTCGTCTCGACGACCTCGAAGGCGGGGATTCGGGCGCCGCCATACGAGGGATGCGGCCGACGGGTGAACGGCTGGCCGTAGACCTCGTCCATTTCATCTTGTTCCAGCGGCAGGGCAGGGGGATTCACGACCACTGCCTCACGGCCATACCGCTGCACCAGCCGCCGTGCGTTGTGGGGATTCGTTTCCAGATGTGAGATCCTGGTCATCTCGCAAAAGGCCAGCGGGTCGCGGACGACCGCTTCGTAGTCGGGCAGTGCCAGCGTGTCGGCGCCGGACGGCGGCGGCTCGCTGGCGCCGAGCCGGTAGGCGACTCCCCGCCTGTCGCGGAGCTGCTTTACCATGGCGACCGTGGCCTGGCCGTCGGTGGCCGTGTCGGTCATGGCGGCGAGACTGCGGGCGATGTCGAGCACCGTCCGCTCTCCCATGCCGAAGACAACGAGGTCGGCCTTTGAGTCGAGCAGGATCGACCGGCGGACCGTGTCGCTCCAGTAGTCGTAGTGGGCGATCCGGCGGAGGCTCGCCTCGACGCCGCCAGCCACCACCGGCACCCCCCCAAACGCCTCCCGTGACCGTTGGCAGTAGGCAAGCGTGGCCCGGTCGGGCCGGCGGCCGATGATGCCATCTGGTGAGTAGGCGTCGTCGTTGCGAACCTTCCGGTTGGCGGTGTAGTGGTTGATCATCGAATCCATGTTGCCCGCCGAGATGCCGAAGAAGAGCCGCGGCCGGCCAAACTGTCGCCAGGGCTCGCAACTGCTCCAGTCGGGCTGGGCTAGGACGGCCACGCGGAAGCCTGCCGCTTCGAGGAGCCGGGCGATCAGGCCGTTGGCGAAGCTGGGGTGATCGACGTAAGCGTCACCGCTCACGAAGACGACGTCGACAGAGTCCCAGCCCCGCGCCGCCATCTCGGCAGCGGTGGTCGGCAGCGGTGGTCGAGGGGTACGGTCGGTGGTAAGGGAGAGCGACATGTCAGGCCGGAGGCAGTGGAACAGGCTCGAGTCCAAAGTCTACACCCGGGAAAGATGGCGGGCTGGCACCTCGGCATCTTCTTCTGCAAGTTGCCAGCCGTCGGCGGACTCGAGCTGGGGCAGAGGGGGTGGTCAGTGCTATATTTATCGCATGACAACCGTCACAGCTTCCCTTGCCGCCAGAGCCCAAACCGTCGGGATCGCGCTGGCTGTATTGTCAGTGTTGGTCGGGGCCGGGCTGGCGGCTGGTGATGAATCGGCGACCCCGACTGACGCTGTTCCTCCCGATATCAGCCAGATCAGCAGTTGGATCGACCTGCTGGCCGCCGAACAGTATGCCCAACGCGAGGCCGCTACCCGCAGCCTTGCCGCTGCCGGCCAGATTGCGGTCGAACCGCTCCGCGCGGCGACCCAGCGGGGCGACTTGGAAGTGAGCAGCCGGGCCGTAGCGATCCTCCGGGAGATGCTGACCGGCGACGATACCGATCTCGCTGGTTCAGCTGAGCGGGTGCTCGAATCCCTGGCCGAGGGGCCAGACACAGCCGTGGCCCGCCTCGCGGAGGCCACGCTCGATTTCCATACGATCGGGATGGCCGGCGCGGCCCGCGAGAAGCTGGAGTCGTTGGGCGCGATCATTACTGAGGGATTCATGCCCAGCGGACAGCGCGGTCTGCTGGTTCTGATCAACGCCAACTGGTCAGGCAGGAGTGAAGACCTCCGGCTCCTCTCCAGACTCCGCAAACTGGTGCAGGTGGGCGTGCACAGCGTGGTGCTCGACGATGCGAGCCTCGCGGTGCTCGGTCGCCTGCGGGGGGTCGAGCAGATCCAGCTCTATGGCACAGGGATCGGTGATGCGGCAATCGCAGCCCTCGCGGTGAAACTTGCTGATACTAGAATAGATGTGCGGAAGGGGGGCAAGCTCGGCGTCGCCGGACAGGCGGCGATCGGCCCCTGCGTGATCACCCACGTGCAGGAGGGATCGGCCGCGGCCCAGGCGGGCCTCCAGATCGGTGACATTGTTCTCACCATCGACGCCGCCCCGGTGGTCAGCTTTGAGGCACTCACCGAGTCGGTGGGTGGCCACGGAGCGGGAGACAAAATCGTGCTGGAGATCGAGCGTGGGAGGCTGGGCCCCGGCGTCGAACCCCAGCGGTTCAAACGCACGGTCGAGTTGGGCGGTTGGGAGTGAGCGGGGCGGCTGGTGGCCGCAGGCTGATGTCGGCCTGATGATCGGCCTGATAACAAAGCACAAAGCGACAGGAAAGCGAAGCCATGGACGAAACGATTGATGTCCGTTGGCATGCCCATGCGGTGACCCGCGAGACCCGCGAGCGGACTGCCGGCCACCAGGGCTGCGTGCTCTGGTTCACGGGGCTCTCCGGCTGCGGCAAGAGCACGCTGGCCAACCTTGTCGATCATCGGCTGCACAGCCGCGGCGTGCGGAGTTTCGTGCTCGACGGGGATAATGTCCGCCTGGGGCTCAATGCGGCGCCGGCCCTCTTGCGAGAGCAGCATGGCGACGAGTTTGCCCACCGGTTTGGCCTGGGCTTTGGAGCCCAAGACCGCGCGGAGAACATCCGCCGCATCGGAGCCGTGGCCGAACTCTTCGTGCAGGCTGGGATGGTGACGTTGACTGCCTTCATCAGCCCCTACCGACGGGATCGTGATGCCGTGCGGGCCATGCTGACGCCAGGCGACTTTATCGAGATCTACGTGCGGGCGCCGCTTGAGGTCTGCGAACAGCGGGATCCGAAGGGGCTCTACAAGAAGGCCCGCGCGGGGGAGATCAAGGGGTTCACGGGCATCGACGATCCCTACGAAGAACCACTCGCCCCAGAGTTGGTCGTTGATTCCGCCGCAACGCCAGCCGATCAGTTGGCCGATGGGGTGCTCGCCTGGTTGGAGCGGGCAGGGAAGATCGCGAGGCCGTAAGCCAAGCTCGATCAGCCCTTCTTGATCCACCAGTGATTTTGTTTCATTTCCTTGGACGGGCACTTGGTAAAGGCCGGGGGAGAAGCACCTTGATACTGCTGGTGGCAGTAGTTGCACTCCCAAAGACCGGCTGCCATCGCCAGGCCGGCGGACCCGGCTACGCAAGCCACGCTGAGAGTGGTGACAGCAATGATGCGGAGGAATTCGCGACGAAGTTGACGCATGGAAAGGTCTCCAGGGAAGTGATTGCCACCGGGTGAGACCCTGACAACAGGAGGGGTCATACACCCAGTAGAGCTGAACTGTATCGATGGGCGGGCCGACGCGTCAACTGAGCGGACTGGATCGCATGTTCCAGGGCTGCCGGGTCCCCGTTATTTCCGCGGCCCGAGCAGTTCGATGAGATTGCCGTCGGGATCCCGCACGCCGGTGAGCGACATGCTTGGGGCGAGTGATTCCGGCAGGGCAACGGGCGACTTGGCAAGTGGCTTTACGCCCAGCTTAGCCAGCCGGGCCAGAGCGGCATCGGTGTCAGCCACCACGATTGTGAGATAGCGAAAACCGGTGTGCGAGTGGATGAAGTCATTGTCTCCGGTCCGGGGTGAAGTGCCGGCCACCTGCATGAGCTTGAGTTTGGTAGCCTCGCCGCCAGTGCCTAAAACGAGCACGCGGATGGAGAGCGGCTTTGCATCGGTCAGACCGGCCGCCGTGGCGACGTTTTCCAACTTGGCGACGTTAGTCGAGGAATCCCGAGAGTTCCTCGCTCCGCGCCGGAGCCTGGAGTTTGCGGACGGCCTTCGCCTCGATCTGCCGAATCCGCTCGCGAGTCACTTTGAAGATGTGGCCGACCTCTTCGAGCGTGTAGCTGTAGCCGTCGCCCAAACCGTAACGAAGTTTGATGATCTCACGCTCCCGGTAAGAGAGCGACTTGAGCACCTTCGCGATCCGGTTGCGGAGCATCTCCTGCGCGGCACCCACCGCCGGGTTTTCGGCGCCCGTGTCGGGAAGCAGGTCGCCGAAGTGGCTGTCTTCACTGTTGCCAACCGGCCGGTCGAGGCTGATCGGGTAACGGCTCATCGCCGTGACGCGTCGGGTCTCGTCGACTTGGGTGCCAGCCCGGGCGGCGATCTCCTCGATCGTGGGCTCGCGGCCATATTCCTGGAGCAGTTGGCGGGCGACATTTCGCACGCGAGACATCGTCTCCACCATATGAACCGGGATGCGGATCGTGCGGCTCTGGTCGGCCACCGCGCGGGTGATCGCCTGCCGAATCCACCACGTGGCATAGGTGCAGAACTTGAAGCCGCGGCGGTATTCGAACTTGTCCACCGCCCGCATCAGGCCGGCGTTGCCTTCCTGGATCAGGTCGAGGAACGACAGCCCACGGTTGCGGTATTTCTTGGCGATCGACACCACAAGTCGGAGATTGCCTTCGGAGAGGCCGCGCTTCGCCTGCTGGTAACGGGCGTAGATCACGCGAATCTCGTCCATCCGCCGCTTGAGACTCCGCGGTGTCTCTTGGCACGACTTGAGAATGGCGCGATATTCTTCGACCAGTTTAAGCCGGCTCGTCGGCGGTTGCTTCGACCGGCGGTGCGACTCGATCTTGCTGCGCAGTTCCTTGAGCCGCAACACGAAGTTGTCGAGCGTCGGGATCATCGTTTCGATCCGCTGGGTCCGCAGGCCGAGTTCCTCGATCAGCCGCACGCAACGACGGCGGCGGTGGCCGAGACGGGCCCACGCCTCACGGCGTTCGGCCATCTTCCGCTTCTTTGAGAGCGAGATGCGGTAGTCGCCTCGGTTTTGGCGGAGCAGCACTTCCAGAGTACGGAGATTGTGAGGCAGGCGGCCGAGGATCTGTTCCTTCTCCAGGCGGTCGGTCACCGATACCTGCACGGTGCGGTCGAACGGCAACTCGCCACGATGCACCCGCGACAGCACCTTGAACGACTGCTGGCAGACATACTCGCATTCCAAAAGCTTTGCGCGGAACAGTGCCCGGGTGCCTTCAATCTGCCGCGCCAGATAGATCTCTTGGGCACGAGTCAGCAGTGGAATCTCGCCCATCTGCGTCAGATACATCCGCACGGGATCATCCGACCAGTTTTCGACCTGTTCGATGATCATGTCGTCGTTTTCACCGTTCGACTCGATCTCCGCGTCGACTTCGATTTCGCCGTCAGGGAGCACGGCCACGTCGCCGTCGTCTACCAGAATATCCACGTCGGCTTCTTCGACATCAACGACCTTGTCGGCGAGTTCCTCAACTTCCATGGGAGAGGAAACAACATCGTCTTCGAGTTCATCGAGCAAAGAATCGTACAAGGCAAAGCTCCTTCGTGGATCGTTCTTCAGGATTCAAACAAAACTTGAGACAGACTGAATCGTGGTGCCCGCAGCACACGAAGCATCATTCGCAATGTCGCGAGTGTGATTCAAGGGCTGGGGAAATCCAGTTGAAAAAAAACGGTTTTTGAGGCCGGCCGGTTCTCCCGGCTTGCCCATTCCCCCGATAGCCGGGAGAAGACTGGCTTTGGGCCTTGGCGTGTTCTTCGTGCGGGCAACCATGAAGCCAGCACCGCAGCTTCGAGTGCCCCGGATCAGTCGCACCGCCAACGGAGACTGGGCGGGATGCGAAGGAGAAGCGGAGGGCATTGGCAGTCTCAGCGGCGGGCACTCATCGGACGCAACATTATGCACCTGTCTCCGAGGAAAATCCAGCAAATTTTTGCTTGAAAATGGCCTGGGGTTCGAGTTTGAGGGGCGGGAATGGTAAAAGGAAGCGGCAGGAGAATCTCTGCGCTCACCGGCCGACCTGGCCACTGGCAGCATCGAGCGATCAAACCATGAAGAGAGAACAGAAAACCCTTCTGTTGCCCTGTGGGGCTTGCGCGACAGAGATCGAGATTGTCTCGGGTCAGGCCGGCGGACACGCGGAGTGTCCATCCTGCCACCGGCAAAACGACGTGCCGAAGTTCCGGGATCTGGAACAACTGCAGATCAAAGCCTCGTCTGCCGTCAAACCAACGATGCCATGGGGGCTACCGCAGGCGCTCGCCATGGCGGGCGTGTCGGTCGCTGTTCTGACCTGCGCCACTGTGGCTCTGGTGGGATCGCCACCCAAGAGTGCGTTTGACCGCGAACGCCTGCGGGCCAGTATTTTTGCGGTCGACGATACGCGGCTCTATCTGGCGCTTGAAGACTTCTCCCGCGCCAGCGTGGCCCGGCCTCCCACCATTGAGGAGACCGAACTCAATCGCCGCACGCAGTATTCCCGGGGCGTGTCCCGCGCGCTGTTCGCGATCGGCGGGCTGGGTGCGGCTGTCGCCGCCGCAGCTGGCCTCGTGATTTTAAGCGGTTCGAAAACCAAGCCCATCGTTGACAGCATAAGAGGCTAACAGCAGACGAGGCTGATAGCGCTGGCATGCAGAGTGGGATAACGTCTCATCGAACCGTGACTGGCCGTGGCCCAACGGCTGCAGGCTGGGGTGCCTGATCGCTCGGCTGCTGACGACTCTGGCCCCACTCGCCCCCCAAGCCTGCCGAGAGATTCGGAAACATCGCCCCGCCGACTCGGGGCTGTTTTTCTGAGGCCGAGGGCGTCCTCGTGGTGGGCGGCGGCGTCTGGCGGCTCTGCCGCTGTGGCTGTCGCGACGGCGGCGTGCCGGCTGGTGACTTTGTGGTGAGCGGGTTTCGCTGGGCGGTGGCGTCCATCGTCGCCGGCAAGGGCCTGACGGCTGCCGATCCGGATTGGGCCGTGGGCTGCAAAACGGGAGTGGCCGCCTGCATCGCAAGAGGATGCTTCACAAACGAGGCGTCGGCCTGCACGGCAATGCGCTCTGGAATCACGAGCAGTCGGGCCGCCGGCCGCGGCTTGTCTACAGGCACTGTGTCCACGGTCGGCTGCACGGACGCGACGGGCTGCGACGGCATCTCGGCACCACCGATACCCGATTCCGGGGCGATACCCGATTCCGGGGCGATTCCCGATTCCGGGGCGACGACCAATTCGGGGGCGACGACCAATTCGGGGGCGACGAACTCTTGGATGGAAAGCATATCTGCCACATCTGACAAGTCTGGAAGAGCGTCGACGGCCAGGACGATGTCCGTGGCCGGCATCTCCACGGGAGTTTGCGGCAGCGGCTCGGCAGCGGCCAGCGGTATGTGCGGAGCAGATTTTTGCTCAGCGGACAGCTGTGGGGAGGGTTCTGCCACTGCGGTGTCCAGATCTGTAAATTTCCCTTCCGGCTGTTGTTCGGACGGAGTGAGCGTCGTAGACGCGATGGGAGCCACCGTCGTTGACGGCGGAACGGTCTCCTGCTTCTGCACCGGCGCCGTGGCGACCGGTGGCATCGTGGCTGGC
This sequence comes from Planctomycetota bacterium, assembly GCA_037129495.1. GTDB lineage: Bacteria > Planctomycetota > Planctomycetia > Pirellulales > UBA1268 > CAMCQY01. The sequence goes on from JBAXUW010000001.1 coordinate 46,896, forward strand.
GGTGCAGCCTGCGGCCCCGGAGCCGCCGCCGGCTTTGCAATGGCGGTTGTGCCCTGGTCGACCGCCGACCAGAGATCGCCATCGGTCTTGGCCTCAGCCCCAATGGTCGATTGCGTGAAGGCCGCAGGTGGCGGAATGGGCGGTGGTTCGGCCGACGACGATGTGCCCTGGCTGGGCGGCAAGAGTTGGATGGAGAGCAGGGGTTGCCCCTCGCGGAGCGGATGTTTCAGCACCAGACCGCTGAAAGTGTCGTGCGCCCGAACGGCTGAGGTGGGCATCATCGCCTTCGGCCAGTCGCGGAGCGCCACGTCCCAGACCGTGACAGGGGCTCCCTGAGGCAAAGAACGCAGTGCGACGAAAATCACTTCGCTCTCCACACGGGGCTTCGACTGTGCCAGCCGGACATCCAGCGCGCGATTGACGCCCACGGCTGCCGCCGCACCCGCCACGAAGGCGGCCGCGAAGACGGTGATAGCCCGCGGCCGGTGTGACTGTTTCGAAGGCGTGGGCTTTGGCAGAGCGGTGCGCATGATGTCTTCTTTCGTCAATACCTTCTTGAGGCTGCGTCGCAATGGCAACGCTCTCTCAGAGGGGCCATCGACACCCATGGCAGGGTGCGTAAAGTCTGCGATAGGAAGGGATCGCTGTTTGCCAGAACGCCGCAGACTCTCGGGCTCAAAGAGGCCGCCGCCACTGCGCTCACCCCCCAAGTTGTCCGACTTCAGCGACCCGCAAACTGACCGCGGTTTGCGGCAGGCCGCAGGATCGCCTACCCTACCCCGTCCCTGGCATTCCCGAGGCTATTCTTTTTCGCGATGAGCACGCTCCACGGTGACCCTGCTGCCGGATTCGACCCGAGCGAGAGGCGCGGTGTCTATCGCGCCATTTATGAGCGTCGGGACGTGCGATCCCAGTTCCTCTCCGATCCGCTGCCAGCGGCCTTGATCTCCCGCCTACTGAGCGCCGCGCATCATGCCCCTTCTGTCGGCTTCATGCAGCCGTGGGATTTCTTGCTTATCGACGACGTGCCGCTACGGCAGGAGATTAAGGAGTTATTTTCCCGGGAGAACGCTGCAGCGGCCACCCACTACGAGGGACCGCGGGGCGAACTCTACCGCTCGCTCAAGCTTGAAGGCATCCTCGACACGCCGCTCAACATCTGTATCACGTGCGATCGGTCGCGCGGAGGCGCCCATGTACTCGGCCGCAATTCGGTGCTTGATGGCGACTTGTTCAGCACCTGCTTGGCCGTACAAAACCTCTGGCTGTCGGCCCGCGCCGAAGGGATTGGCATCGGTTGGGTGAGCATTCTCGATCCCGCAAAGCTGGCGGGCCTGCTCGGCCTACCCGCGGAGGTCTATCCGCTGGCCTACCTCTGCGTCGGCTACGTGAGTGAGTTTCTCGAAGGTCCGGAACTGGCGGCGAAGGGCTGGCGCGATCGGGTGCCGCTTCTCGATCTGATTCATCACAATCGCTGGGGCACGCCCGTGACAGATGACTGGCCGCTGCTGTCCCCCACCGACTCGCTGTTCGACATCGCGCCGCCAACCGACTGATACTCCCCATTGAGGCTGCCATGCGTTGGTCAATGCCCGCTCCCTGCGAACTCTCCCGCGCGGCGGCGGCAGACCGACAACTCCGGCTCACCAAACCACCTGGAAGTCTTGGCCGCCTCGAATCGCTCGCCGTGGAGATCGCGGCCTGGCAGGCGACCGATCGCCCGCAGGTCCGTCCCGCGAGTGTCTTGATCTTTGCCGCCGATCACCCGATCGCCCAGGCCGATGTTTCCCCCTACCCGCAGTCGGTCACGGCGGCGATGGTCAAAAACTTTATCCGTGGCGGCGCAGCTTCGGTGGTCATGGCTCAGACCTTGGGGGTTGGAGTGCAGGTAATCGATGTGGGCGTTGTCGGGCCACGAGAAGTGATCAGCAGGGCCGCGTTACCAAACAGCAGCATCTCATTCTGGCGGGCGGCGGTGGCCGACGCCGACGAGGCCGACATTCGCTGGGCCGACGCCATGACGTCAGACGTGTTTGCCTCTGCCTGGCAGGCCGGATGCGATGCGGTCGCCACCGTGCTTCCCGACACCCGCTGTGTCATCCTCGGCGAAATGGGCATCGCCAACTCCACACTGGCGGCGGCCGTAACGAGCGGGCTGTGCAACTTTGCGCCGGACCAGGTAACGGGCCCGGGCACTGGTGCCGCTGGGAGTTGTCTGGCCCGGAAGATCGAGGCGGTGGGGCAGGTGCGGGCACGGGTCAGCGGCAGCCCGCCGCTGGAGATCCTTCGCCGAGCGGGCGGTCGCGAACTGGCCGCGATCGCCGGTGCCGCGACAGCGGCCCTGGCCCGTCGCATGGTCGTGATCGTCGACGGCTTCATCGCCTCGGCCGCGATCGCCCCCGTGCTCGCGGTCGATCCTGCTGCCCGCGCCGGCACGATTTTTTCCCACGTGGGTAGTGAACCCGGTCACCGAGCCTTACTAGAATGGCTGAAAGTCTCCCCGCTGCTTGCACTCGGCATGGCACTGGGGGAGGGTACGGGAGGTTTGGCTGCGTTTCCCCTGCTCGATCTGGCCTGCGCCACACACAACTCGATGCTGACGTTTGCAGAGGCGGGCGTTCCCGATCGGGTCTGAGCACGTCCCCCACTCACTCCGCGCAACTTCATGCCAACGATCCCGCCACCGATTCGTGCCTGCCGCGTGGCCTTCTTCTTCCTGACCCGGATCCCGGTGGGCGGATTTCCCTATACCGACGCTGAATGGCGGTGGTCCTCCGGCTGGTTTCCGTTTGTTGGGTTGGTGATCGGTGCGGCCATGGCGGCGGTCTGGCTCCTGGTCGACCGTGCCGGTGGACTCGTTGCTGCCACGCTGGCAACGGGAGTGGGCATGCTGCTCACCGGCGCCTTCCACGAGGATGGTCTCGCCGACACCGCCGATGCGATCGGCGGTGTGGTCGATCGGGAAAAGATGTTCGAAATTCTCAAAGACAGCCGCATCGGCGCCTTTGGGGCGGCCTGCTTAGTGATCGTGCTCCTCCTGCGAATCGGCCTGCTGACGCGCCTCGGTCAGTCCACTTCCGAAGGGATCATCGGCCTGATCATTCTCAGCCAGTGCCTGGCCCGTACGCCACCAGTCTGGCTGATGGCAACGATTCCCTACGTCACGATGGACGATACATCGAAGAGCAAACTCGTGACGCGTGCCGGTTTCGGACAGGCCTGGCTCGCGACAGCGTGGTGCGGTGGTGGTGTGGCGGCTGCGGTATATGGCGGCTGCCTGAGCCCGCTGGAGGCGGTGTGGGGCGTGATGGCCGCCGCCATCATTGCCGCCTGGCTGGGCTGGCGTTTTATTGTCCGGGCCGGGGGTATCACCGGAGATTTTCTCGGGGCGGCCGAGCAGTGCAGCGAGGTGGCGTTTCTGCTGGCTGTGGCGGTGGCGCGGGGAAGTGGTGGCGGATGATCGTCGCGATCCGGCATGGACGCGTGGCAGCCGAGGGCATCTGCTATGGACGCTGGGATGCCCCGCTGATCAACCCGCCTGAGACCGATGCGGCAGCGCTCGCGGCGCGGCTCGAAGGCCTGTCGGCCGTGGCGGCCGTGCCATCCGCTGGCCGCCTCGCGGGGATCATTTCTTCGCCGTCGGCCCGCTGCCAGCAGATTGCCATCCGGTTGGCAGACCAACTCGACCTCCCGCTCTTTGAAGACGCGGGCATCGCCGAACTGTCGATGGGTGAATGGGAAGGCTTGTTGTGGCGACAGATCGAGGATCAGGATGCCAGACGGCTGCAGGACTGGATGAAAGACTGGCAGACCGCAGCTCCGCCCGGAGGTGAGACGCTTGCTGATCTTGAAACGCGGGTTCGCGGGGCCGTCGTGGCAGCGGCCAACCGGGGGCCGGCAATCTGGCTGACGCATGCGGGCGTCATTCGCGCGCTCCGGGTCATCCTCTGCCAGGCAGACTGGCCCACGGCCATGCAGTCGCCTGTGCAGCACCTTGATCCGGAAGTATTCCTAACACCAGTTGCCGATTGACTGTTCACTATTCCGGCGGCTCGGCGTCGGTCGGCGCAAACATCGGGTCGACAGGCTGGCTCTGCGGTACGGGGCGGATTGCTAGCAAGCGCTGCCCAGACCGGCTGCCGCTGCGGTCGCGGAAGAAGGCGTCACCCACGTTCGAGGCCGGTTCACCGACGCAGCTCACGATGATCATTGAACCGTTTGGTACCGTGGCCTCAAACTCAAGCCCCTGCAGCAGGTCGCGGCGTTGGCCGGCCTCCAAGCGAAACATGCCTTCCTCACCGACCCACGACCGCTCTACTGGTCCGTGTTTGATCGTCGGCACGAATTGGAGCCGCACCCGGCCGTCCGCCGCGGGCCAGGCCCGCAAGGCAAACAGCGAGCTAGCGCCGTGATAGGTCGTGCCCCGCAGACTATCACCGTCGCGCTTGAGCAGCACGAGTTCCGGCAGGCCAGTCGCTGCCATCACATCGCTGACGCGGCCGGGCAACAGTCGGAGCACGTGCAGCATGAGCGCTGGGTTGTCGGGGAGCGCGGCGGGCAGGGTTTCACCCACGTCAGCGGCCGGCGGCTGAAACCGCGCGGCGATGTGGGGCGGCAGCTGGGCTGTCACCAAGCCCGCCCGGAGGCCGTTGGCCTGCAGCCGTCGACGGAGGTCATCTTCAAACACCTGTTCGTCGGCCAGATTCCAGAGCTCGTCGCGGAAGATCGGATCGTCGGCTTCATGGCGGACGAAGACGAGCTCCAACGGAATCGTTTTGAGAGCTACCCGCGGTCGGTCGGTCATCCCGGCCAGTGGGGCCTCGGCCGACGCGTCGGGTCTCATGCCGAGGTGGCAGCCGCCCGCCGCCAGGAGAGCGAGGCAGGTCAGCAGGCCGCGAATGGAAATGAGAACATCCCTCATTGTGGGCTCGCGACACCAGTGCCTGCGCAGATCGCCAGCCGGAACATGGGGAAGTCCTCATGTCTGTGGCGCGGTGGGAAAATAGGGAAGGAAGCCCGGCGAGTCAACGCCGCCGTGTCCCCGTGCCCGCTGTCTTTACGTGTGAAACAGACAAACAGCGAAAAAACCCGCGGAGAATCCGGAATCTGACATTATCTCATATACTCCGGGCCGTGGATCGCAGCGGATGCATCGCATCCGGACTCCACGCCCCCGAGAGCGGCCAGGGCCGCAGGCATGAGCGACATCCTCTTCCACTACTACCGCGTCAATCCCACGACGTGGTTCTACCTGTCATCGCTCCTCTCAGTCGCGGTGTTCTTTAAGTTCAACCGCGTCTGGAGTATGCGAAATCTCGACCTGATCGGACTGATCCTGCTCACGCCGGGCCTGCTGGCAGTCGAATACGGTGGATATAAAGCCAGCGCCGCCGCCCAGCAACTCGGCTACATCTGGATCTTCTCCGTCTCGGGAATCTTCCTGGTCAGGATGCTCTTCGACTCGCTCATGGTCCGCCGACCGCTGCTCGACTCAAACCTCACCGTCGGTGGTCTTATTTTCCTGGGGATCTCGCTGCTTGTCTTTCTGCTAGCCAACGTGATCACCACCCGGCCGCAGCGCGACGATCTCGCCGGCGCGGCCGGCGCTGCCCGGCTCAATGCCCGCGACGCTGAGGTCGATGCCGACCAACTCTCCCGCCTCGGCCCCGGCTATCCCTTGCTCTTTGTGTTGCCCCAGATCTCGACTCAGCGACTCTTTTCAGCCGATTCCGACGCCGCCGAGACGGGCCAAGCCCGTGCGGTGAACAGCCGTGTCGTCTATGAGACCACCGCCCGCGCGATGGCGATCCTCTCGCAGTTGGCGATTGTGACCGGCATGGTGGTTATCGGCTGGCGGCATTTCGGCGCGATCCGCCTAGGAATCGCGGCGGCGGTGCTTTATCTCCTCCTCCCCTATACCGCCATCATGACCGGCCGCGTCGACCACGTGCTGCCCGGTGCGCTCATCGTCTGGGCGCTGGCCGCCTACCGCCGCCCCTTCCTCTCGGGAGCGCTTCTTGGCCTAGCCACAGGAACGATCTACTACCCCGTTTTCTTGCTGCCGCTGTGGTGCGGGTTTTACTGGCAACGAGGTATCGGCCGGTTTGCGATCGGCATCTCCGCGGCGCTCGTCGCGCTCGTTTTTGGACTTTGGTTCACCTCGCCCGCAACGGCCATCTTCGTGGGACAATTGCGGCAGATGTTCGGCTGGATCTTTCCCAACGCCGTTGCGCTTGAGGGTTTTTGGGCGCTGTCCTACAACGACCCCGTCTTCCGCCTGCCGGTGCTGGCCGCCTTCATCGCCATGATCTCGACGCTCGCCATTTGGCCAGCCCCAAAAAATCTCGGCACCCTGATGAGTTGCACCGCCGCAGTGCTCTTGGGGAGCCAGTTCTGGAAGGCCCACAACGGCGGCCTCTTCATGGCCTGGTTTCTGCCGGTGCTCCTGCTGGTGATCTTTCGCCCCAACCTGGAAAACCGGGTGGCAACGCTTGTGCTCGACGTGGAATGGTTTCCCAAACGCCGCCGCCAGTCCGCCGTCCCCGTCGCTGTTGCCGAGCAGGTCGCCTGACCGACTGGCGTCAGCCCCGCCGCGTCAGCCGCGCCTGGGATCGAAGTCGGGGGGCGAGTGGCGCTGGGCCAGCCAGGCCCGCCAAGCGGCAACATCCCACTCAAAGTTTGCGCCGCTGAGCTTTACAAGCGCCTCAAGCACGCGCTGGTTATGGACGCGGGTCTTCTGCTTTTTTGGCCCCGAGCCCATCGAGAGCCCAGCCCCAGAGGGCGTGAACGTGGCGGTTGTCGAGCCCTCCGGCGGGCCCCCACCGCTCACCACCATGTGATCGGTCTCGAGCACCGCGATCAGCGGCCCGATGGTCGCGGTGGAGCCGAGCACTCCGAGTGCTTCGGCCGCCCGATTGATGCGGTCGTTGTCGGCGCTGCCGAGCGCCGGCACGATCGCTCCCGCTGCCATGTCGCGCCCGCTGGCGATCAGCCGTTCTACGGCGAGGATCCGCGTCTCGGGATCGGGATGGTCGATCGCCACGACGACGAGCGCCATCGTTCCCTCACCGCCACGGATGTGGGAGAACGCCTCGACATAGCAGGCCCGCACGCGGGGCAGTCGCTCCTTGCGGATGGCCGCGGCCAGCGCCGGCACGGCGAACGGGTCGGCGATCTCGCGAATCTCTTCAGCGGCGGTTTCGGCCTGCCGCGGATCGTCGAGCCGCTTCCGAAGCCGCTCGAGCCGGATCGTCCACTCCTTTTGAGAGAGGTTTGCGCGGTCGGCCTGTTCGATCAGTTCGATCTCCTGTACGCAGCGCCACATGCCGCGATAGCGAACCAGCCCTCGGGCCGCCATCAGTTCTTGCGGGCTCGGTGGTTTTTCGGCCGCGGTTTCAGCCGTGGTCTCGGCCGCAGGGTGAGCCGCTGCCAGCGGCTCGTCTGCGTGAACAGTCGCAACCGTTCGTTCTGTCAGCAGAAGAACGGCACCAATAAAAAGACGTGACGCAAGCATGCTAGATCCTCAGCGGCCGTTGGCGGCGTTTTGAATCATCCCAAGGTACGACGAGAAAATCCAGAACACGATCAGTGTGATCAGTCCGGCGACCGCGGCCCAGACCAGAAAACCTGACCCTCGGGCCGCTGCGGCAAAGCCGTCGCGAGCCTCGTCATCGAGTTGGCCAGCCAATCGCTCGAGCACTCGCCGCGGAAACCGGCGACTTCGATCGAGCGACTCTGCCAGCGGATTCCCTGCCGCGAACGCCTGCGGAACCTTCTGCCTACGCGGCCGCCACACCGCCGGCACTCGCGTTGACTCCAGCTTCCACGCCCGTCGTAGGTCGATGCCCGCAGACAATGCGACGGCGAGCCGACCGAGCATGTCAGCCAGAATCTTCCGTGGCATTTCTTGTGGGCTGAAGAGCAGAGTAAGAGGCTTTAAACTGGGGTGGAGCGGCGTCTTATCGGGAGGCCAAGTTTCACAAAAATCATCGTCTCCAGGCGACGCGGTCTTCTGTCTTTTGTGGGATACGTTTTCTAACTTGTCCGCTTCGGCAGGCTCGAAAAACTCGCCTCTACGGGTGGTGGCTTTCCCCTGCTCCCGCATCTGCTAAAAACGGCACTTTCATTCTGCCCCGCCCTCACAGTTTCCGTGCGTGCCCATGAAAGCCCCGAAACCTCACTGGCCGACCGTCGCGATCGTAGGGGTGGGCCTGATCGGAGGCTCGATCGGGCTCGCCCTCAAGGCTCGAAAACTGGCCGGCCGCGTTATCGGCATCGGCCGATCGGCCGCGTCGCTGGCTGAGGCCAAGCGGCTCCAGGCGATCGATGAAGCAGCGACAGACATTCTGGCGGGTGTGGCCGAGGCGGATCTGGTCGTGGTGGCGACTGGGGTGGCGTCGATCCCGAAGATCCTCGACGCGGTCGATGCCGCTGTGCGACCGGGCACGCTGCTCACCGATGCCGGCAGCACAAAGGCCTCAATCGTTGCCGCCTGGGAGAAGCGCCGCCGCTTCAGGCGCGGCCGCTTTGTGGGTGGCCATCCGCTGGCCGGCAGCCACCGCCGCGGGCCCGCCGCCGCTGATCTAAACCTCTTCAATGGCCGGGTCACGATCGTTACGCCCGTCGCAGCCACGCCGCCGGGAGATGCCGATGAGATTGGCGGCTTCTGGTCGGCCCTCGGCGCGACGGTCTACATGATGCCGCCCCGCAACCACGACCGGATCCTCGCCGACACCAGCCATGCGCCGCACGTCATCGCCGCTGCAATCGCTGCCGCCACGCCCGCCGAGGCGCGAGTGTTTACGGCCGGCGGCTGGCGGGATACGACGCGGATTGCCGCGGGCGATCCCGACCTCTGGGCCGACATTCTGCTCGACAATGCCCCGACCGTCGCGCGGAGCTTGTCGCGGATCGCTGCGGCAACCGAAAAGTTTCTCATCGCCCTCGAGGCGGGCGACCGTCGCCGGCTGGTGTCATTGCTCAAGCGAGCCAAGGAAGACCGCGATGCTGTGGGAAGTTGACGTCCATCTTCGCGATGCCGCTGCCGACCATGCCGCGAGGGCAGTGGTGACCGGCGCCGCCGAACTGGGTATCAACCTGGGCATCAACCTGGGCATCAGTGGCTGTGCAGGGGCGCAGACTGCGGCCGCTTGGCTGATCGAGGGAGATTTTCTCCAGGCCGATGTGGAGCGACTCGCTGCCACCGTGCTGACCGATCCGGTCACCGAGACCTTCACGGTTGCCCAGGCAGGCGCCGATGTGCTCACGGCTGCGGCTGCCGGCGGAGCCCTGCCGACCGTGCTCCATGTGCTGCCCAAGGCTGGCGTCACCGATCCGGCTGCTGAGACCACGCTTGCGGCCTGCAGCTTGCTCGGCCTGCGGCCCACTGCGGTCCGCAGTGTTCGAAAATATTGGCTCCCCGCCCTCGAGCCGGCCGACGCCGATCGGCTGGCCTGGAAGCTGCTGGCCAGCGAGGCGATCCACGACGTAGTGATCGGTCCGCTGCCGCATCGCACGCTCGCTGGCGGTCGGCCGTGGACGTTTGCGCAAGAGACCATCCGCCTCGAGGGCCTCGACGACGCGGCGCTTGATCGTCTCAGCCGCGAGCGGTGCCTGGCGCTCTCGGCCGCCGAACTGTACGCGGTTCGCGACCACTTCCGCGGGCTCGGCCGCGATCCGGTTGAGATCGAGCTGGAATCGATCGCGCAGACCTGGAGCGAGCACTGCTGCCACAAAACACTCGGCAGCCCGATTGACCATGTCGGTCCCGCCGGCCCGGTCAGCTACGATAACCTCCTTAAAGAAACGGTTTTCGCGGCCACTCAGAAAATCCGCCAGCAGCTGGGGGCTCAGGACTGGTGCGTGAGCGTGTTTCGCGACAACTCAGGCGTGGTGAGGTTTGACGGCGATCACGATATCTGCGTGAAGGTGGAGACGCACAACCATCCCTCAGCCATCGAGCCCTACGGCGGCGCGGCCACGGGGCTGGGCGGCGTGATCCGCGACGTGCTCGGCACTGGCCTCGGCGCCAAGCCAATCGCCAACCTCGACGTCTTCTGCGTGGGTCGGCCCGATACGCCCGCTGCCGACCTGCCACCGGGCGTGATCCCGCCTCGCCGGCTGCTTGCCGGCGTGGTGGCGGGTGTCCGCGACTATGGCAACCGCATGGGCATTCCCACGATCGCAGGCGCTGTTGCCTTCGATCCCGGCTATATCGGCAACCCGCTGGTGTTCTGCGGCACGGTCGGCATCATGCCTCGCAACTCGGCCGATGCCTCGATACACCCCGGTGACCTGGTGGTCGTGGCCGGTGGCCGGACCGGCCGCGACGGGATTCATGGCGCCACGTTTTCAAGCGTTGAGCTCTCAAGTGACAGCGAGAGCCAGTCGGGCGGGTCGGTGCAGATCGGCCACGCGATTCACGAGAAGATGCTCGTCGACTTTGTGCTTGAGGCCGCGCGTCAGCGGCTCTTTCATGCCATTACCGACTGCGGCGCCGGTGGGCTCTCAAGCGCCGTCGGCGAGATGGCCGTCACGCTCGGCGCGGAAGTCGACCTCGAACGAGTGCCGCTGAAGTATGACGGCCTGTCCGCCACTGAGGCTTGGATCTCGGAGGCGCAGGAGCGGATGGTACTCGCCGTGGCTCCCGCCGACTGGGACAAGCTCGCCGTGGTTGCGGCCGACGAGGGAGTCGAAGCGACCGTGATTGGCACGTTCACCGGCCACGGCAAACTCCTGCTCCGCTGGCAGGGCCGAACAGCCGGCGAACTCGACTGCCACTTTCTCCACGAGGGCCGTCCTCGGCGGCGGCTCGCATCGCGGTATCTACCACCAGCGTTCACACCGCTCCGGTGGACACCCCGCGCAGACGACTCGCTTACCACCTGCCTGCTCGACCTGCTCGCCGCCCCCGACGTGGCCAGCAAGGAATGGATCATCCGGCAATACGACCACGAGGTGCAGGGCTCGAGCATCGTCAAGCCGCTGCTGGGCCCAGGTGAGGGGCCCGCTGACGGCACTGTGATCCGTGGCGTCCTCGGCCGCAATCGCGGCATCGTGCTCGGCGTCGGCCTGCGGCACCGGCTGGGCCATCTCGATCCCTATCAGATGGCCGCCGGGGCCATCGTTGAGGCGATCGCCAACGCGGTTGCCGCCGGCGCCGATCCCGCGCGGATTGCCCTGCTCGACAACTTCTGCTGGGGCGACTGCCGCCGTGAAGAATCGCTGGGCACGCTCGTGGAGGCCTGCCGGGCCTGCTACGACATGGCGGTGGCATTTGCCGCGCCTTTTGTCAGCGGCAAGGACAGCCTCAACAACGTCTTCGCCTGGACCGATGCGGCGGGCGGGCATCACGAGCGTTCTATTCCTCCCACGCTCCTCGCCACGGCGCTGGGCCAAGTGGAAGACGTCCGCCGCGTGTTCACGCCCGATCTCAAGCAAGCCGGCGGCCGGCTGGCGATCGTGGGGCTGTCGGCAGGCGACCTCGCCGGCAGCCAGTTGGAGTTGGTGGGCCGGGTTGGCGGCGGCCGCGTGCCACAGGTCGAGGCAGTCGGCTGCCGGAAGGTATTCGCCGCCATTGCGACGGCGCAGCGGGCGGGCCTTCTGGCCGCCTGTCACGACTGCTCCGACGGCGGCCTCCTGACTGCGGTCGCCGAGATGGCGATTGCTGGCAGGATCGGCGCGAGGATCAGACTGGCTGATGTACCCATAGACTCCAACACAGTGGCCTCTGGCTCTTCGCTGCACCGCGACCTGACGATCGCTTTCGTGGAAACACCGGGCCGTTTTCTCTGCGAGGTGCCGGCCGCTGCGGCCGAACGGTTTGCAGAATACGTCAGCGGCGTGCCCTGGGCCTGGATCGGTGAGGTCCTGGCCGACGATCAATTTGAGATCGTCTCCGCCACCGGCGTTATCGCGGCCGTGCCGGTGGCGAGCCTCGACCGAGCCTGGCGGGGAGGAACATAAGCATGCTGTCACCCCGAGCGTTGATCCTCCGAGCCCCGGGCACGAACTGCGACCATGAGACCGCCCATGCCTTTGAGCGGGCCGGTGCCATCGCTCGCCGCGTGCATGTGCGGGCGCTCACGCAGAGGCCGGCGCTTGCCGACGACTTCCAGATCCTCTGCATCCCCGGCGGCTTCTCCTACGGCGACGATATTGCCAGCGGCCGAATCTTCGCGATTGAGCTGAAGTCGCGGCTCGCCGAGTGCCTCGCCAAGTTTCGCGACCGCGGCGGTCTTATTCTCGGCATCTGCAATGGCTTTCAGGTGCTGCTCCAGACGGGCCTCTTGCTGGCGGATCCGCAGACCGGCGTGGCCCGTGCGAGTCTTGCCCACAATCACTCGGGTCTGTTCATCGATCGCTGGGTGCCGTTGCGGGCGGTGCCGGGCCGCTGCGTATTTCTGCAAGGCCTGGATCGCTTTGAGCTGCCGGTTGCCCACGGCGAAGGCCGGTTTGTGACCCGTTCTCCCGCAGACTTCGCCGCGTTCGACGTTGCTGGCCAACTCGTGCTGCGGTACGGCGTCGATGAGCATGGGGTCGCCTCCAATCCCAACGGCGCGATGGGAGATGTGGCGGGCGTCTGCGACGAGACCGGCCGAATCTTCGGCCTCATGCCGCATCCGGAGCGGTTTATCGACGCCCTCCAATATCCAGCCTGGAACGGCCACCTCGATCCTGCGGCAACCGGCGCCGGTCTGTCATTCTTCACAAACGCTATTCGATCGGTGTCGTAGACGGAGTCTTACACCCTTTCGTGGGATAAGATTTCTAACTTCACGCGAAACATCGCATCCTGCGATTTTCACTTGGCAAACACAGTTTGCTGGTGGGAAGCGTCGCATCCATGCGCCGCAATCTTCTGTCTTTCGGGGGATAAGATTTCTATCTTGTCCCAATCCTGTTCGGCACGGCAGTTGCTGCAGTTCAAGTAGCTCAACAAGGGAGTGTGGGTTGAGTTGCGCGATGGGCTTGAAGCATTTCAAGGCGCTGCGGGGCTTGATCGAGCGGCTGCACTTCGCAGGGACGCAGCGGGATAAGACAGGCAATCGTGATCTGCACATGGATCAGTACTGCTCACTGCTCCTGCTGTGGTTTTTTAGTCCCATGGTCGACAGCCTCCGCGGGAGGCTAGCAGGCCGGCACGCTCGACAAGGTACGCAAGCGCTTCGGTGTCGGACGTGCCTCGCGGGGCTCGCTTTCAGGGGGCGTCGCTGTGCGGCTATCGTCTGCACACTCAGTTGGAAGTGTTGCGTGGAATTCCGTCACGGATCGACGTGACGCCCGCTAGTCCAAAGGGTGAAAACGACGAGCGGGCGGTCCTCGCCCGCTCGGTCGAACCATACCGGATGGACGTGATGGATCGCGGCTATGCCCAGTTCTCGCTGTGGAATGTGATCGTCGCCAAGGGCAGCAGTTCCTGCTGTCGCGTCAGGGACAACTCAGCGCATGACGTCGAGCGAACCCTGGAGCTGACCGATGCCGATCGTGCGGCTGGTGTGGTCAGTGACGAAGTGGTCGTGTTCGGCCGCCCCAAAGCACGGGTCATCCTCTGACCATCCGGTGCGAATCGTGACTCATCGCCTCGATCTGCCCGCTGAACTCAGCGGAGAGATCTATCGGCTGCGGTGGCTGATCGAGACGTTCTTTCGGATGTTCAAGCAACTGCTGGGCTGTCGCCATCTGCTTTCCACCAAGCAGACCGGAGTGGAGATCCAGGTGTTCTTTGGAATTATCGCCTGCCTGTTGATCCTCCTCTCCACGGGCCGTAAGCCGACGAAGCGAACCTTTGAGATGGTCTGCTTTTATCTCTCAGGCTGGGCAAGCGTGAATGAAATGGAGCGGCATATCGAAGCACTTCCTAGGCCGGCGTGATCCTTCTGCGCACCGAACGGCGCCGCAGCGATTACTGCTGCGCCGGTGACGACAACCACGCCCATCCTGCCTCGCGCTCCTGATGCTGGAGAGCATGGCGCAACAAGCAAGCTGCAACTAGAACGCAGCAGCAGCCTCAACTCCGGACAAGTTAGAAAACTTATCCCACAGAGGAGGGAGCAGCAACTGCCGTGCCGAACAGGATTGATCTTGTCCTCTTCTTCGGCAAGTTGGAAAACTCGCCTCCACGGGGGAGGGCTATGAAAAAGAGAAAGCCCCGGCCGCATGGCCGGGGCTTTCGTCGAATCGCGAGCCGATCGCGAGGGATCCGATCAATACTTGGACTTATCGCCGAGGTGCTCGTTGCCGGCGCGGGTCACGAGCGCGGAGAAGACGCGGATCGTGACGTCGCTGGAGATCAGCTTCGTGCTGCCATCGCCAAAAACGACGTTGGCGCCGGCCGGATGGAACGCGAAGACCTCGCTGCCGCCGTCGGTGCCATAGTAGCCCGAGCTGAACACCGCGGTGAGCATGCTCTCGCCGTTGGTGGCGTTGACCACCTTCGTCGGACTGGAGCGGAAGGCGTTGCCGTTGACATTGGAACCGTCGATCGAGATGTCAGACGCCGGCCGCACCCAGCCGCCGGCGTTGACCCGCAGCGTCGGGAACTTGTCGGTCACACCGTCGGCACGGCTTCGCTTCCGATAGACGAAGGGCCGGCCGGCGCTCTCCGCAATCAGGATCGTCGTCGAGAGGCCGTCGGTCGCGTCACTGAGCTTCGGCTTGTAGCCGTCGCCATAGTCCTTGGACAGAAGGCCGTCACCGGAACTCGCCGCCGTGTTGCCCTTGTCGACAACCGGAGCCGCCGCGGCGGCGATGTCGGCCTTGTTATCGTCGGGCACAAGCGGCGACGACGCGTTGGCCAAGGCGTTGTCGACGTAGATCGTCGGCCCGTAGTCAGATGGCGCGCAAAACCCAGGAGAGCTTCCCGCGTTTGAGAAAGCGGTGCCGCTGGCGACGGTGATGGCCTTCACATAGGTGGTCGGCACGGCATACGGCTGGCTGCTCGACTGCGGATCGTAGTCAAAGCGAGTGTCTGGGTTCGGGGCCGACGGGCACTCGTATCCAGCGATCCGGGTCGCCGCCAGCACGTAGTTGGGGATCGTGTAGCCCGGCCCGGCGGTATTGTTTGACCATGTCTGCGACGGGTCGTACCGGTCAAAGAGGGCCGCCTGTTCCATGTAGGGAAGGATCCGGACGAAGAATCCGAGCCGTAGGCCGGCGGTGCGGAGACTGTTGGGGAGGGCACCACCGGAGCCATCGGCAAACGTCAGCGTGGCGATGCCGAGTTGCTTTAAATTGTTCGAGCAACTGTTGCGGCGGGCGGATTCCCGGGCTGCCTGTACGGCCGGAAGCAGCAGGCCAACAAGCGTGCCGATGATGGCAATCACGACCAGCAACTCGACGAGGGTGAAGCCCTGACGGGCTCTCGATGGAGACAGAACTGACATGATGAAAACTCCTGGAAAGGGGTGATTAAGCGAATCGAACCAATCAAAACTGACGAACGAATCGGAGAACGAATTGCGTAGACCGTGAAGCGACGGCTATCACGGTCTTTGGAGACCGTCACTTCCGGTGCTTGCCGGCCGGGGCCTGGCCCCTGCGAATTGAGACCTGGAGACCCGAGAGGTCTTCCAGGATCTCAAACCGAAGGGGCGTCGTCTCGGAAGACTTGTAGGACGTGGGGATCGGCGCGGCCGATTCAGCGGGCCTGACCGTGATGGTGTAGGTGCCGGAGGGTAGGCCTGCGGCAGCGGCGAAGTGAAACGAGCCGTCGGCTGCCGTCAGGATTGTCTGCGCGGCGACGTCTACCGCGCTGGGCTTCGGCGGGCCGCCAAACTTCTGGAACGTCAGCGTGACACGGCCCAGCGGCTTGCCATCAAGCGTGGCTATGCCCGAGACGGCATGCCGGGCCAGCAGCGGAAGCGTGTTGATGACGGCGAAAGTAAGCACGAGGCCGACGCCTGCCAGCGCGAGACCAAGCAGGAACCACCGAGGCATGCCGAACGAATCGACCGTTGCCGCTACATTCGAGGTGAGGGTCTCAACGCCACGGCTCACAGCCGACTCCTCCACACCGTTATCCGCGGCGCGGTTTCTCCACTGGTGGCCCTGCTTGAAGCTCTGGATTACGGCGTTGGCGGCCCGCGAGGAGGCAGATGAACTGCTGTCGGCGCGGCGGCTGGTCGACCGCCGGGGGCGGGGAGTACCCGAGGCGATGGAGAGTGCTGCAGAGGCCATATCGAGTGCTCCCTTGAAGCCAGTGGGTCCACCGGTCATTCCGGTCGGCGTTGCGTGTATCGAGAACGTTGCAGAGCGAGTGAAAAACGACTTAAGTACCAATATATTATAATATCGATCATATTTGTCAAGTAGATGATATAAAAATCAAAATGGCTATTTTTATGGGATAAAAGACATAAAAAAGATTTTTTTCTATTCAGAAAGCAGAGAAACACGATTAATCATTAGCAATTTGCTAATGATTAATCGTGGCATAAAAAAAGCGTGGGCCGTCTGCGCGACCGGCATCAAATGATGTATTCCGGGTCGGGAAGGAAAACCCGCACCTTACGGGGCGTGATCGTGACCCGTTCGCCCGGCTGTAAAGCCAATTCCCGGACCGTGTCCGAGGGCATGTCAACGTGCAACTCGCTCTTGCTGCCGTCGGGCTGGCATGAGATCCGCGCTATCGCACCGCTCCGGGTGATCCGGAGCACACTGGCCGGCAGGCTGCCCGTGCCCTCGCTAGCGTCGGCGGGCTTGCTGGACGCGCGAGCGATGTCGAGCTCGTGGGGCCGCAGATAGACCTGGGCTGGCCGGGCCTGCGAGTGCGGATAGTCCGGATAGGCGATTGGGATGCCGTGCCAGAAGGCCTGGCCCTTCTCGACGCGGCCGTGGAAGACGTTCACGTTGCCGAGAAAGTCCATCACAAACGGCGTGGCCGGATGCTCGAAGACTTCGTCGGGGGTGCCCCGCTGTTCGATCTTGCCACGGTTCATTACGACCACCTCGTCGGCCAGTTCAAAGGCCTCCTCCTGATCATGCGTGACGAAGACGCTCGTCATGCCGATCTCGTCGTGCAGCCGCCGCAGCCATTGGCGTAGCTCGACGCGGACCTTGGCGTCTAAGGCGCCGAAGGGCTCGTCGAGCAGCAGGATCTTTGGCCGGATGGCCAAGGCCCGCGCAAGAGCTACCCGCTGCCGCTGCCCGCCCGAGAGCTGCGCCGGCTTGCGGCCGCCGAGGCCGTCGAGCCGCACCAGATGCAGCAGTTCTTGAACCTTCGTCTCCACCTCGCGGTTCGGTATCTTGCGGATCCGAAGCCCGAAGGCGATGTTCTCGAACACGCTCATGTGCCGAAAGAGAGCGTAGTGCTGAAATACGAAGCCCACCTCCCGCTGTCTGGCATGGCGGTCGGTGATATCGGAGCCGTCCTCCTCGATGCGTCCTGAGTCGGGCCATTCGAGCCCAGCAATGATTCGCAGCAGGGTCGTCTTGCCGGATCCCGATGGACCGAGCAGCGCCAGGAGTGTGCCCTCCGGCACCTCGAGCGAGACGCTGTCGAGCGCCTTGAATGTTCCGAATGATTTCGAGACGTCACGGATGTGAATGCTCATGCGACGGGGCCTTTCGTGGAAGTGGTCAGACTGGCGTCGTGCGGCGTGTTGTCGAGGGAATCGGGCAGTGACCGGGCGGCTGCCAGTGCGTGGGCCTCAGCCTCCATGTGGCGTTCGATCACCACCTTGGCCACGAGCGTGACGAGCGCCAGCCCGGCCAACACGCTGGCCACCGCCATCGAGGCCGGCGTGCGGTATTCCTGGAAGAGTTTTTCGACCCGCAGCGGCATCGTGTCGGTGGCGCCGGCGATATGGCCGCTCACGACGTAGACCGCGCCGAATTCGCCCATGGCGCGGGCGTTGGCCAGCACGATGCCATGCAGCAGCGCCCAGCGGATGTTGGGAAGTGTGATCCGGGTGAACACCTGCCAGCCGCTGGCTCCGAGGCTCACGGCGGCCAGTTCCTCTTCCGGGCCAATCGCCTCCATCACCGGGATCAATTCGCGGACGACCAGCGGCAGCGTCACAAACGTCGTTGCCAGCACCAGCCCGGGCCAGGCAAAAATCACCTTCCAGCCGAGTGACTGCAGCATCGGCCCGAGCAGCCCCTGCCGGCCGAAGATCAGCACGAGAGCCAGTCCAGCCACGACCGGCGAGACCGAGAAGGGCACGTCGCAGAGCGTGATCAAGAGCGAGCGTCCCGGGAACCGAAATCGCGAGACCAGCCAGGCCGTGGCGATGCCAAACACGGTGTTGATCGCCACGGCAAGCGGAGCCACCGTCAGCGACAGCCAGATCGCATGCCGCGTGTCCGGATCGTGGGCGAGGGCCCGCCACCAGGCGGCCGGGCCTTCGGCAAACGCCTCGGCGAAGACGCTCGCCAGCGGCACGACGATGAGCAGGCCGACGACGCCGACGGCGGCGGCAATGAGCAGCCTTTCGGTGAGCGGGCTGGCGGAGGTGATCGTTGGTTGTGGCATGCTATTTGGGAGCGTTTGTTCGAGGGGTAGAAAAAGTCGTGGGGCTCGTGCGACGCCGGCCTACTGTGCGTTGCGGGCGACCCGCTGCTGCAGTCCATTGACGATCACGAGCAGGGTGATCGACATCGCCAGCAGGACGACGGCGATGGCGGTCGCCTCTGCGTAGGCGAATTCCTCGAGCCGCGACACGATCAGCACCGGGGCGATTTCAGTCTTGAACGGCATGTTGCCCGAAATGAAGACAACCGCACCGTATTCGCCGAGCGCCCGGGCCAGCGCCAGAGCAAACCCGGTAATGACCGCCGGGAAGATGGCCGGCAGGATGACTCGCAGGAAGGTCTGCCTTCGGGAAGCTCCGAGCATCCGCGACGCCTCCTCGGTATCGCGGTCGAGGCTCTCGAGCACCGGTTGCACGACGCGAATCGTGAACGGCAGGCTCACGAACACAAGCACGAGCACGATGCCCAGCCACGAATAGGCGGCCTGGACCCCCATCGGCACGAGGAACCGTCCCAGCCAGCCCCGCTCCACGTAGAGCGTCGAATAGACGAGCCCCGCGACGGCTGTGGGCAGCGCAAGTGGCACGTCGACGAGTGAATCGAGCAGGCGTCGGCCAGGAAAATTGATCCGCACGAGAACCCAGGCGACCAGCAGGCCGCAGACAGAACTTGCGATCGCCGCCGTCAGCGAAGCGCCCAATGACACCGCATAGGCCGCGCGGGCCCGCGGTGTCCATGCCGCCGCGAGGAATTCGGTCGGCCCGAGCGATGCCGCCCGCAGTCCAAGCACGGCCAGCGGAACGATCACCATCGCCGTGATCATCAGCGTCGTGATCGCGGCGCTCATGCCAAACCCCGGGAGCACGGAGCGTCGCCGCGCGGTCTGGCGAGCGGGTGTGGGCATGTTCATGTGCCACCCTGTTTTTTTGCCTGATTGCCAGCTTGCTTTGCAGGCTGCTTGTCAGGCTGGGGCTGGTAGATGGCATCGAACACGCCGCCTTCGCCGAAGAATTTCTTCATGGCGTTGTTCCAGTCGCCGGCGACGAAAGCGATATCGAAGGTCTCGATTTCAGGCCAGGTCTCGCCCGCGGCGGGGGGCGGTGGAGTGTCACCCCAAGGCCTCAGGTGATGGCTGGCGATGATCGCCCTGCCCTCGGGGGAATAGAGGAATCCGAGGTAGGCCTCAGCGGCATGCCGTGAGGCTTTGCGGTCGGCATTCTGGTCGACCACGGCCACGGGCGGGTCGACCCGGATCGATCGCTTGGGGTAGACAATCTCGAGTTCTCCCTTCGATTCGTTCACCTCCAGGTGGGCCTCCTGCTCAAATGTGAGGTGCACGTCGCCGATCCCCTTTTGCGAAAAAGTAGCGGTGGCGGCCCGGGCGCCGGTGTCGAGTACGGGGGTGCGGCGATAGATCGCCGACACAAATTTCTCCGCGTCTGCCTCGCTGCCACCGGCCGCCAGAATCGCGCCCCAGGCTGCGAGAAAGCTATATTTCCCGTTGCCCGAGGTCTTGGGGTTGGGCGTGATGATCGAGATGTTGCCGTGATCGAGGTCCGGCCAGTCAGCGATCTTCTGCGGATTGCCCTTGCGGACAACAAAGACAACGACTGAGTGATAAGGAAGCGAGTTATTGTCGTAGCGTTTCTGCCAGTCGGCCCGGATCAGGCCGCTCTTGGCAATCGCTTCGACATCGGGCCAGGTGGCAAGAGTGACAACATCGGCGTCGAGCCCGTCGATCACCGCGCGAGACTGACTGCCCGAGGCGGCATGCGACTGCTTGACCGTGACGATCGTGCCGTGCTGCTCCTCGTAGTGCTTTGCGAAAGCGACGTTGATATCGCGATAGAGTTCGCGAGTTGGGTCGTAGGAGACATTGAGCAGTTCGACAGCCTTGGGGCGACTGGCCCCGTCGGAAGAAGAAGTGTTTGAGCTGGAGCATCCGGTGAAGGCGGCGACCAGCAGCAGGGCAAGGCCTGACGCCAACGGGATGGCAGAGAAAAAAGCCCGCTTTGAACGTTGCATTGCAGACCGCCTTGGGAGTGTCATGGTGCTTGGGGGTGGAGCCACTGGTTTCGAGTAGAATCCACAGACTTCTAACAGATAAATATAAAGATCGTCAACTTTGTAATGTATTCTTGAATTAAACACGTAAGTAGTTTTCTTGAAAGGGTTTGCGTCGAAAAAAAACTTGATCAGAAGAGGTTTGCTGGGGCTAAAACCTGAGCAAGAAGATCTTCTGCGATATATTCACGAAGGCCGGTACGGCAGATTCCCCCGATAAACCCCGCTTCAGGAGTAGTCCGTCATGATTGATCAGTTGCTCGAAGGCAACCGGCAGTTCGTCGAAAACGAGTATCGCCCGAATGCCGACTACTACCGCACGATCGCCAATCGGCAGACGCCGAAGGTGCTCTGGATCGGCTGCTCCGACTCCCGTGTCAGCGAGCACCAGATGACCGGCTCGAAGCCGGGCACGATGTTTGTGCATCGCAACGTCGCCAACATCATCGCTTTTAACGATGTCAACATCTCATCGATTCTCGAATATGGCGTCGTGCACCTGAAGATCGAAGACATCATTGTCTGCGGCCACACCCGCTGCGGCGGCATTGCCGCGATCGAGGATGGCGTTCACGAAAATTACATTTCCGACTGGCTCTGCATAGCTTCGGGGGCCAAGGTGATCGCCGATCGCGTGGCAGCCGAACGTGGACTGTCGCGGGATGAGAAGCTGGAGTTACTGACGGCTGAGAACGTCAAACTCCAGATCAGGCACCTCCAGAATCTCGCCCTCATTAAAAACCAGCATGCGAAGGGCCCGTTGCCGCGGATCCACGGCTGGCTCTATCGCGTGGAAGACGGCACAATCGAGGTGCTGGTCGACGGTCGCAAGGCTACGGCGAAGGCGTAGCGTTTTTCGGCCTGTTTTCTGAATACGGGGCGAAACTGTCCCCAGCTGTCAGTTTCTTACAAAGCGGGCAGATTCTAATTTGGCTGTGGCCGGATTGGTCCGGAAGCCGACTTCGCCCATAGAATGAGGAGTTGTCAAAACCGAGTCAAAAGGATGGCCAATCGTGACCCACTTTAGAACGTTATTGATGGCGTCGGCCATCGTGTCCGCCGGACTTATCACCCAGCAAGCAGTGGCCCAGCAGGTGGTGTCAAAACCAACCGTGCAAGCTGTGCAACCAGTCCCTGCGGAGGCGAGGGTAGTTCAGCCGACTCGCTCCTACCGCAGTTACTCGGTGAATCCGACCCGAGGTGACGTACGGCGGAACGGGCCGCACAGAGGCGAAGCGACCTGGCGGCATGCCGGATCAAAATCTGTCGGCCACTACGGCACGGGCCGCTGAACATGACTCCACAAAATTTGGAGCGGAAGCAGATGGACTATGAACATCCACCGCCGCTAACGTTTGGATAAACCAAGGGAGTTGATGGAAGCCACCTCCTTCCAGGCGGATGAGACGGAAGCCAAAGAATGAATCGAGTAGTGCCGGTAGAGAGACGCCGCTATGCCATCCACATCAATGTCATCAAGAAACCGGACGAATGTTGCCGCGTCTCGGCGGGCTATCAACCAGCGGACCAAGGCCGCGCTTTGACCGTAGAAGACTCGCTGACGGCCGCCGTCGTCTGGATAGTCTTCAAGAGTCAGCAGTTCCTCAGCAGACCAAGCCATGCCGCGGCGGCGGGCAGCCTGAAAATCAGCCTCATGAGCCCGCTGTTTCTCGGGAGAATCGAAGAGCAATGCGACGCCTTCGTCGGCCCAGCGGGGGGGCGGAGCAAGTGAAAAATGGTCGGCGAGCACGACATGCACAAGCTCATGATTTATAGCATCGGGCACGATCTCAGGGCCATCTCCCACGACATCAATCCGCCGGGAGAGTACGCGGTCGCCAGCAAACTCAAGCGAGGTGGCGCCGCGGGCGTCGATGGGCGATCCGCCTACGGCAGCGGCGAAGGACTCGGGCGTGGTATGCACGTGGATGACGCAGCGCACTCTCCACGGTCGTGGAGACTCTTCTCCAAGCAGTGCGGCGAAGGCCTCCCGTCGCATCGCTTCGGCATGCTCGCGGATGGCTCGGCCACGGGCATCGCTGGTGCCACGCACCACGACGCTGCTGGTGTCAAGATGCTCTGCAGACCATGCAGGTACGTTCAACACCGTCCCGGTGAGCAAGACGAGCAGCATTGGTAGCGACCGAACCTTCACGGTCTTCGACACGACGCAGGCCCGCTTCTCTGACGCTGCAGGAAGCGGTACCTTCTGTGGATTCGGCAGACGTTGCATCGGAAACTGCTCCCCACATCGGCTGATTGTGAGTGCTTTAGTTGCGTTGGCAGTTGCGGGACACTGAAGGTGGTTGCACGTGGCGTGCCAAACGACCTCTGGCTTAGAGCGAGGCTGCTTGAAAGCGGTGTTTGCCCAAAAAACGCAGGTGCGCTCTGGCGGGCGGGCTCGGGAGCACGGCCCGCCTGCTCAAAAAAAGGGCAGGGACTGCTGCAGCCGGGGGCAAAGCAACACGGAATTGGACAGGTTGGAAAACTTATCCCACGGGGGAGAGAGACCGGCGGCGGCAGCCAGTTAGAATTCACGCATGCGACTCTTTCCCTGCGACCGCTATCGGCTGCCGCTGCCGGATGGGCACCGGTTTCCGATCGATAAATACACGCTTCTCAGGCGCCGGCTCGAACAGCATGCCCGAGCGGGGGCGGCGCTTGAGTTCATTGAACCGCATGCCGCCACCGACGAGGAATTGTTCCGGGTGCACGGCCGCGAGTATCTCGGCCGCGTGATGTCAGGCACTCTCTCCCAAGACGAGGTGCGGCGGATCGGGTTTCCCTGGAGCCAGGAACTGGTGAACCGGTCGCTGCGTAGCACCGGCGCCGCTGTCGATGCGGCAGCCGCGGCCCTCGAGGATGGCGTCGCCGCCAGCCTGGCCGGGGGCACGCACCATGCGGGCACCGACTGGGGCGAGGGCTTCTGCGTCTTCAATGACACGGCCGTGGCGGCGCGGGAAATGCAGGCCCGGGGCGCGGTGGAGAAGGTGCTGATCCTCGACTGCGACGTTCATCAGGGGAATGGCACGGCTGAGATCTTTGCAAGCGACTCGACCGTGTTCACGATGTCGATTCACGGCGCCCGCAACTTCCCGCTGCGGAAATTTCCCAGCTCACTCGATGTGCCGCTGAAGGATGGGACTGGGGATGACGAATATCTGCGGGTTTTAGCTGCGGCACTGGCGGAGTCGTTTGCCCGGGCGAGTGCCGATCTCGTGCTCTACATCGCTGGCGCCGATCCCTACGTGGAAGACAGACTTGGCCGGCTCGGGCTTTCGAAGGCAGGGCTGCTCGACCGCGACCGGATGGTGCTCGCGGCGGCGCGGGCTGCGAACACGCCCGTGGGAATCGTCTGCGGGGGCGGTTATTGCCAGGATTTGGAGGCGATCGTCGACATCCATGCCGCAACGATGCTCCTCGCGGCAGGCCATCTCGAGGCGAAACTGCCGTCTGAAACTGACGCTGAGGTTGGGATTTCGGGCCGCCGCTGAGCCTGCTACCGTCTGGCCCCCTCTCTCGCCCAATCCTCTCTCCCAGTCGGAGGCGGGTGCGCCATGCGTCGCGGTCACAATCGGCATCTTTCAGGCAGGAAAAAGTCTTGGATGGTGGGGATTTTCTGCGGGGCCGTGGCCACGTTGGGCCTCGCTAGGGCGTTGGCCGAGCCTGTCGGTCGCATCGGCGCGGCCGATCGGCTCGTTGTTCGCGGCCTGCAACAGATCAATCCGGAGCAATTGCGGCAGTCGCTCATTGATGACGCCGACCTCATTTGGCTCTCCCGCCCCCATGCCGATCGCGAGCGGTTCGTGTCGGCGTTCGTCCGCAAGGCAACGCTGGCGATTGAGCGGGCCGGGTATGCCTCGCCCGATGTGCAGGCTGCAATCGAATCATCCGATGGTGTCGAGCGGCTCGTACTCACGGTGACCGAGGGGCCGCGGTTTGAGGCCGGGGCGGTCAAGGTGACGGGGGTGGACGACGAACTGGCCGCGCGGCTCGTGCGGCAGCTCACGGAGCGAATGTCATCCCATGATTCAGATGACCCGCATGACCCGCATGACCCACCCGATCCGCCGCTGTGGCTGGCAGGCAGCCCGGCCCCGTGCGATGCCGTTGCAGTTCACGAGATTCGCATTGCAGTGGCCAGGTTCCTCCGCGATGAGGGCTATCTTTCGATCGCGCCGGTGATCGATCGGCGCATGTCTGCAAGGCTGCCAGGCGGAGGATCATTAACGACTCGATCGACACAGATCGATACCGCGGGCACTCAGGCCGGGTTTGATGTCAGCATCAGCCTAGGCGATCGCAGCGCAGATCTCATAATCGCGATCCACGATCTGCCGCCAAAGGGAGTGCTGCGAGGGATAGAGCTGCCAGCGGACTGCAGGACGAGCGACCGCGATCTCATGCAGTATCTCGGTATTGAGATTGACGCGGCTGTCACCGAGCGAGATCGGCTGGCATGGCGGGAACGCCTGCGTCAGTCCGGTCGGTTCGTCCGGCATGAGATTGATTTTTATGCCGACCCGGAGGATCCTGCAGCGGTGGTGGCCCGCTTTGACTTCGAGGAATATCGGGCGGCCACGCCCCTGTCGCAGCCGCTCTCTCGGGAAGAGGCCACCATGCTCCGCTGCCGTGACTGGCTGGTGAAGGCCATGAACCGCGGCGATGACTTCGTGATCGATGTCGCCCGCTCGCAGGCCAAGGTGGCCCAGATTTTGATCTCGGCGACAAATGGTTTTCTACTTGTAGCGATGCCCAACGGGGATCAGTCTTGTGGCCTAGCGGTGAGCGGCACGGCGGTGAGCCTGTTGCCAGCGGGCGGGGCAGGGCGGTTGGATGTGCCGCTGCCGACGTTTGGTCGCCTCACGGCGACTCTGGGGCTGTCGCTGGTCCGTGATCGGGCGTCTACCGCGTCGGCGTCGCGATACAACCTGAGCCGCACCATGGGCTACAGCTTCAAATCTGGAACTAAAAACGCTCCGACAGCGTTTGTGGCCAAGTTGCAGTTTGAACCGGTCGCCTGTCTCGCCATGGTGCACGAGGGCAGTCCGAACGTCCGCTTCGAAGGAGAGACGCTCGTGATCGAGTCAGCCAGCGCGGCCAGTCGGATCGACAGCGTGTCTGGCCGGCCGCTGCGATTGAGCGTTTCTGGTTGCGAGCTGTCGATTGATGCCAGGCGAGCGGCTCTGGACGGCGAGTTGGATCGCCTGCGCGCGGTGGCCGGTCCAAATATCGCCCAGCCCGATCAGCTCATCACATCGGCAGTCAAGTTTCTCCTGTCGGGCGATGTGGCCGCAGCATGTGGCCGGATCGCTGATGCGGCCGACTTTGCGGATGATGCTCGAGCAGGCTGGGAGGCAGGGCTGCTGCAGACAATAGTCGCTGTTCAGCAGTGCCTCGACGATGGCGGGCTCTCAGAGTGTGATAGTCTCCTAGCGGCTGCGTCGGAAGTCAGTAATCCAGTGAAGCAGGTGGAGCCACTCCAGATCCCATCAGAAGACGATCCGACCACCGCGGCTGCCGTGCACAAGGCCCTCACGCGTAAGGTGGCCGCGATCATCTGGCGGTTTACAGAGGAGCATTGCGGTCGTAACTCCTGGCCCGCGGCGCTCGTCAGCGCCGGAGCCTGCGGGCTGGTGGGCGATGCTGCACTCCTCGACGAACTCACGGAGTTTATGGCGGACGACGACTACGGTCCGCTGGCCCACGTTGTCGCCGCGTCGTTCACGCCCGTGCCGCTGGTGGCCATGTCGCTGGCCCGCCGCGGTCAGGATCGGCTCTCTACGGTTGCTTTTCACACCGACTGCCATCCCCTCCTCGTGGTGGCCGACTCTTACGGCCTCGACGAGTGTCTTGTGTCAATCCTGCGGGCGATCGATGACGACACGGCCCGCAAGATCGGCCAGATAGTATGCGGTGTGCCGGAGATCCTCCTGCCGCTCTTGCACGGGCTGCAGGCTCATTCCAATCGCGAAGACGCCGTCGCAGGGCTTCAGGCAGCACTCGATGTCTGGTGGGCGGAAGGCCTACGAGCGCTGGTGGCGGCGCGACTCGCTGCCGTTGCGACGCCGCGGACGGCAGCGGCCCCCGGCACGGGGAACGCTCCGCCGGTGAAGAAATAGACACCGCTGCCCTCTTTGAGCCACGGTCTGATAAACTCCGATCGTGCTGCGCCTGGGCTGCCGTTGCTGTTTTTTTGCCACTGAAAGAGGGAGTCTTCGCATGAACGCCCGCCGCTTGCGGCTCTGGTTGGTGCTTGTATTGGTTGCTGCTGCGAGCGGTCTGACTCCTGGCGTGACTCCTCATGAGGCCCATGCCCAGTCTGGTAGGCGACTGCTGCGTCGTCGGGCCGCAGTCGGGTTGCCGACTCCCGCGCCGGCAACAGCTCCGGCCACTTCGGCTGCGAAACCTGCCCCGACAGTGCTTGAGAAAAAACCCACGCGGGCTCCCACGCCAACGCTGGCGTCCACGCCCGCTGCCGCCGACCAGACGACGGCCGCCTTTACTGCGGACTGGTATGCCCGCTACCCGCAGGCCTGGCGGCCCGCACAGCCACCGACCGATTGGTGGCGGGCGGCCGACGCAGCCACGCTGAGTTCTTGGCTGGAGCGGCCTGTAAGTCAGGCTGGCACTGGGGCCGCCGAATTAGGTGCGGTCAAGACCACCGGGGCCGAGGAAGTTGGTGCCGACGGCCTGCGGAGTGTGCTCGTGTTGCCAGCGGGCCACGATCACCGGGTCAACGATACCGACTGGCTGCCGCTGGGCGTGTTTGCCGTGATGCTGCCGGGTGGATCGGAGCCGCACAATTATCAGCAGTTGGCAGCTGATCGCGAGGGAACGATCAAAGGCAATTTCTATGACGAGATCTCCGACACGGTCCAGCCGATCGCAGGGACGATCGATCGGAATACCCGCAAAGTATCGTGGACGGTCGGGGCCAACGGCAGCCGCTTCACGGCGGCCCTCGATGCCTTCGCGACCGCGCCGCGGAATGTGAGAGTTGTCTCCGCCGGTAAGGCTCGCGACATGGAGCTTGTGCCGGTCGCGAAGCCGTAGGCCGGCATGAAAAAGACGATCCTGCTCGACCAGGCGACCACGCCCGACGGCAAGCCAATGACGCTCCACGAACACGACGGCGTGTTTATGATCCGGGTCAAGGGCGTGGAATTGATGTCCACCCGGCAGCATCATTCTGAGGAGCGGCTCGCGGCACTGGCCTGCAGCCAGATCGGGCCGCCCGCGCTGGGCACTCGCGTCTTGATTGGCGGGCTTGGCATGGGGTTTACACTGCGGGCAGCGCTTGCGAGCCTCAGTCCTGACGCGGCTGTTGTCGTTGTCGAACTGATGCCGGCGGTGATCGCATGGAATCGAAACCCGGCCTACGGGCTGGCGGCGGACGTGTTGAAAGATCCACGGGTGGAGATCATTGAGGGGGATGTGACCGATCTGCTTCGCGAGAGTCGTGGCCGATTCGATGCGATCATCCTAGATGTCGACAACGGAGCGAGTGGCCTCACCATGGCAGCCAACAGCCGGCTCTATTCGACCGGCGGTCTGTCGATGATCAAGTCGGCGCTCAAGCCGGATGGGTGCTTGGCTGTCTGGTCGGCAAACGATGATCCGGCGTTTGTGGAGCGGATGAGGCAATGCGGCTTCACCGTCACGGTGGAGCGGGCGAAAGCCTATTCCGGTGGCAGCAGCCGGAATTCACTCTTCATTGGGCGCGTTGGCCAGCCGCCGTTCAAAGCCTGATGCTTCAGTTGCCGACGCGGCGGAGAAAGCGAAGGATCGCGATCAGCACGACCGCACCGATCGTGGCCACGATGATCGCGCTCAGGAGGCCGCCGCCGGCAGAGATGCCCAGCGCCTGGAAGAGCGCGCCGCCGATCAGTGCCCCCACGACGCCGACCACGATATCGCCCACGATACCGAAGCCACCGCCGCGCATGATCATGCCTGCCAGCGCGCCAGCCACCAGGCCAATCAGAATGAACCAGAGGAAATCCATGACAGTCTCAGCGTGAAGGGTGAGTCTTGAGTTGAAGTCGTGAATCGGATTCTAGCAGATGCTCTCAGGCCGGGTGAGTGTGCCCCGTGGGGCGAGTTTTTTAAGCTTGCCGAAGAGAATAAAGCGGACACGTTAGAAAACGCTTCCCACCAGCAAACTGTGTTTGCCAAGCGTGCGTTTGCAAGTGTACTGAACCAGCGAGGTGAGAGTCCTCGTCGAGGCGGGATCACGCCTCGTAACTGACGAAACTGTGTCCTGGCGACAGGGGGTGCAGGGTATCGGTCGCTCAATCCTCTCGGAGGTAAAACCATCAACCGGAGAGCCGTGTGCGGGAGATCCGCCAGCACGGTTTGGAGGGAGGGGGGCCCGCACCCAATCGGGCCTCCCTACCCCTAGCAAAAATGGCCGCGATGGCCGCCGTTTTTTCTTTGCAGTATGCTAGGGAATCAAGGTAGGGAAACTGATAAGGAGACGATCTGGAGCAGTGCTCAGCTTATGGCCACGATCGACCTGATCCCTGAAACCATGCGTCTGGCAGCCGGCCATCACGGCCCGGTAACGCTAGCGCTGTATGACCGGATGATCGCCGCGGGCGTGTTTGAGCCGGCGGAGCAGCACCGGTTTGAACTGATCACGGGAAAACTCCAGATGATGTCACCGATTGGGGACCCTCATGCCGATGCAGTTGCCTGGCTGACACGCTGGACGTGCAAGACCGTTGACCTCGACAAGGTGCTGCCCTGGGTACAAAACCCGATCAGCATTCCGGATTCCGACAGCGTGCCGCAGCCCGATCTCTCCTGGGTTTTGTACCGTCGCTATGCCGATCGGCGACCGTTGCCAGGCGAGGTGATGCTGCTGATTGAAGTCGCCGACACAAGCCTCGAATACGACCTCACTACCAAGGCGGCCCTCTACGCCGCCGCGGGCATCCGCGACTACTGGGTCGTCGACCTTGTTGGCCACGCGATCGTGGTGTTTCGCGACCCGCGGGGTGGCTGTTACGAAACCCGCTCGACGCATCGCGCCGGCAGTCTGCTTAAGCCGCTGGCATTCCCGCAGTGCGGCTTGGATCCCGCCACACTCTTTCTACCCGCCGCCTGACGGTCTTTTGTCGTTCGAACTCGTCCTCGTTATTCTCTTCGGCAAGCTTAAAAAACTCGCCCCTACGGGGGAATGGCCCAGTGGCCGGGTTTTACCCGGAAGACGGCAGCACCTCTTTGCCGATACTCCAGGCGTGGGTCTTGAGCGGAGGTGTTTCGATGGGCGATGCAACTGAGTTTGATCCGGCGCTGCTGGCCACACAACTGGCCGATGTCGATGTCGAGCGACGGGTCGCGGCTGCCGAAAAGCTTTCGCAGGCCGGGAAAGCGGCTGCTGGAGCGGCAGTGCCGCTTGTCAAAGCCTGCGGCGACACAGACGAACGCGTGCGGGAATACGCTGTTGCGGCGCTAGAAGACCTGGGCCCTCCGCCACAGGATGCCATCGCCTCGCTGACTGCGCTTGTGAAGGAGAGTGATCCGCTGACGGCTTATTGGGCGGTTACGCTGCTCGGGCGGGCCGGGCAGGATGCGGAGACTGCAGTAGCGGTTCTGGCCGACTGCATCGACTCAGGCTCCGATCTTTCTGTGCGGCAGCGGGCGGCCTGGGCACTCGGCAAGATTGGCCCGGCGGCCAAAGCCGCGAGCGAAGCCCTCGGCCGGGCCGCAGGAAATACCGATGTGCGGCTGGCCCGCGTCGCCAAAGAGGCGATTGAGGCTATCAGTGGCTGACGACTCACTGACGAACGATGTCCCAACTCTGCCGGCGCCGCAAACACGGAGCCAGCCGCAGGCCCCCGACGACCGATAGAACCGGAGCGGGTCTCGCTGTACGGGAGCGGATCACCACGGATGGTGGTCGGGTAGGGGACGCAGCGAGCGACCGTATTTTGCAGATGCGGTGAGGGGGGCGATCAGGGTGAGGAATAAGGTGGGGGCGTCGTCGCGCGTGTTTTTTATCGTTGTTGCGACCATCATGGCGATGGTCGGCGGCACGATAGACGCGGCCTTTGATGCGCCGCTGCCGAGGCTCGTGCCGATCAGTGCGGCGCCGGCTGGCTCTCCTGCACCTTCCACGGTCGCCAGTATTCGCGGGTTACCGCTTTCGGGTCTGCCTCCACTGGTACCGATCACCAGTAGCCAACTGGCGGAGGTCGCCCGCCGCCCAGCAATCCTGCCCTCGATCCCGCTGGCGCCGGTTTCGTATTCGCCCACGCACGCGGTGAGATCGCTCCCTGTCGCACCGTTGGCGACAGCCTTGCCTGTCGCTCAAGCCTTGCCGGCTGTCGTACAGGCGATGCCGGTGCCCACGATCCCGGCTCCGGTGATCGCCGCCGCGCCCCTGCTACCGCCGCCGCTGCCCGCGACAGCTTACCCACCGACCGTGCTGGCGATGCCGGCGCCTGTCTACCCGTCGCCGACGCCAGCGCTCCAGCCGCCTGCGCCGCATTCGCAGACTCAAGTCCACGCCGCCCAGCCAGTCGCGTCGGCCCCCACCGGAAAGCCCGCCGACACGATCACGATTGGCAGCTTCAATATCCAAGTGTTTGGCGAGTCGAAAATCTCGAAGCCACAGGTGGTTGATGTCTTGGCTCGCGTGGTCCGCGGCTTCGATATCGTCGCGATCCAGGAGGTGCGGGCGAAGTCAGACAGTATCATCCCGCAGTTTGTCAGCTCCATCAATGCCGATGGCAGCCGCTATCAGTTTGTGATTGGTCCACGGCTGGGCCGCACGGTGAGCAAGGAACAGTATTGCTTCATCTACGACTCCAATCGGATTGAAGTTGACCCTTCGTCGGTGGGCACCGTCGCCAATCCTGGCGACAAACTTCACAGGGCGCCGCTCTACGCCCGGTTTCGTGTGAAGGCCAATCCGCCTGAGGCAGGCTTCAGCTTCTGGATGGTCGATATCCACACCGATCCCGACGAGGTGCCGCAGGAGGTCGACGCGTTGGCGGATGTGTTTACGGCGATGAAGTCGCGGCGGCCCGATGAAGACGACGTGATCTTGCTGGGCGACCTCAATGCCGGCCCGCCGCAGTTTGGCCGTCTCAAGCAGGTGCCAAACATCGGCTGGGCCGTGTCAAACGCGACGACCAACACCCGCCGTAACAAGACCTACGACAACATCATCTTCGATCGCACGACGACCACTGAATACACCGGCCGCTGGGGCGTGCTCGACCTCCAAAATACGTTTGGAATCCCACTCGATAAGGCGCTCGAGGTGTCGGACCATAATCCTGTGTGGGCGACGTTTCACTCCTGGGAAACGCAGCAGACTGCCGCTGCCGCGCAGCCCGCTGGCGTAACTCGGTAGCCCGCTGGCGTAACTCGGTAGCCCGCTGGCCT
>JBAXUW010000010.1:0-34170 GCA_037129495.1 Planctomycetota bacterium
TCATCCGGCTCCGCTGCTCCTCACGGCACTTGCTGACCGTGTAGGTGTAGGGGACTTCTTCGGTCGAGCACTGGTAGGTCGTGTAGGGCACTTCCTTCGTTTCGCACGACGGAACCCAGACACGCTTGCAGCACATCTTCGGGGGGCACGGGCAGCCAGAAGCGTCGGTGCCGCTCGAAGCGACCTCAACCTGCTGCGACTCCCAACGACCACCCTTGACCTGCACCGTCTTCATCGACTGCACCGCAACGCGCTTCTGCACGGTCCGGCTGCCGGTCATCTCTTCGGTGTAGGGAACCTTCACCATGTAGGTCTGCTCGACCTGCTCGGTGTAAGGAACCATCACCGAGTAGGTCGAAACCTTTTCTTCGGTGTAGGGGACCATGACCGTGTAGGTGGAAGTCTTCTCTTCCGACACCGGCACGTTAACCGTGTAGGTCTGCTCGACCGACTCGGTGTAGGGAACCTGAACCGTGTAGGTCGAGGTCTTCTCTTCCTTGACAGGCACGCACACCGTGTAGGTCTGCTCGACCGACTCGGTATAAGGAACCTGAACCGAGTAGGTGGAGGTCTTCTCCTCCTGCTTTGGAACCATGACGGTGTAGGTGGAGGTCTTCTCCTCCGACACCGGCACGTTCACCGTGTAGGTCTGCTCGACCGACTCGGTGTAGGGGACCTGGACCGTGTACTCAGACGTCTTCGTCTCAGTCACGTTCTTGTTGACCGTGTAGTTCACGGTCTTGGTCCGAGTCTCGGGAACCTGCACGGTGACCGTGCGGGTCCGCTCCTCGGTCCGCGGAACCTGCTTGTTGACCGTGTAGGTCCGCTCGCGGGTTTCCGTGGTGTACTCGGTCGACATGACCGTTTTCATCTCAGTCACATACTGACGCTGATACACCGTCTTGGTGCAGGCGCCGCAGCTACCGACGGCCGCAACTTCACTACCGGCAACTGCGTTCCCGCAGCCACCCTCACAACCACCACCGCAGTTACCACAGTCGGCCGCGAACGCGCTGGTGCACATCGCGATGACGGCGATCGCTGGGGAGAGGATCGACACAATTTTACGAATCACGCAAACCTCCAGAGAGAACAAGGGAAAGGAACAGGAGAAGACTCGAGCAGGCTGTTTTCGAACGCGCCCGGGTGCCGGTCGGTCGAAGAGACCTTTCTCTTACAACGACCGAACAACTCGGTCGCCTGATAAGATGGATAGATTACGTTGACTTGCCTGCCATGCAAGTACCGGTGTCGGAAAAGAGCCGGAATTTTGCGATTTGAACTCGGGACCAAGGTATTTGCCGAGGAAAAGCGATTTTCTACCAGCGGTTGGTAGACCTTCCCCGCCGCCGTTCCCGGCAGACACGGCTCGAAAAACGGCTCGATATGCCTTCCAGCAAAAAACTTTCCTACTGGGACAAGATTTCTGTTTTTATCCTCTTCCGTGGGATAAGTTTTCCAACTTGTCCAATCCGTGTTGCTCGCCGCTCTGGCACTGCACCGCCGAGCCGGCTCTCCGGATTCCCTGTGGGATAAGTTTTCCAACTTGTCCTGTTCACGACAAACATGACCACCGTGGCCATTTTGTCTTGGCGGGCCTTCGCCCGCTGGTGCTGCCCTCGCATCCATGCGTGGGAAAAGTTCTTGTTCTTTTCGGCAAGCTCTAAAAACTCGCCTCCACGGGGGAGTGCAGACGGCTATTGCAGCCAGTCCTCGAGCGCCGGCCGAATGATCGCTGCTCGTCGGGAATTCCCGATCGTGCTGGGATGGAGCCGGTCATCCAAAAAACATTCCACGGCCGGCTGGCCGTCGGGACCCAGCAAGGCGGCACTGTCGTTGATGTAGAGCAGACCAGAATTCTCGTCCTGGCTTGCGACATACTCT
This sequence comes from Planctomycetota bacterium, assembly GCA_037129495.1. Taxonomy (GTDB): domain Bacteria; phylum Planctomycetota; class Planctomycetia; order Pirellulales; family UBA1268; genus CAMCQY01. The sequence goes on from JBAXUW010000010.1 coordinate 1,885, forward strand.
CGAACTGCATCGTTCGCCGCCTGCTGGCGGTCGCGTTGTTCCCAGCGCTGAAAGCTCGGGCTGATTGCCAGAAACACGATCCGCACGTCGGGCAGATCCTGCCGCAGGTTTTCCACGAGCCTCACGAACACGTCGCGGACGTCGGCCGCCGTGGCACCCGCCGCGATGTCGTTGCCGCCGGCCGAAACAACCACGGCCGCCGGTCGCGTTGCCGTTACCAGCCGCGGGGCAGCCGCCGCTAGTTCCGACAACAGGCTGCCGCCCACGCCACGGTTGAGCGGATTGAGGCCCGCAAAATCTTCGGCCAGCGTGTTCCAGAGGCGAATGTTTGAGGAGCCAAGAAATATCACGCCTCCCGGCGTCGGCGGCTGCTCGCTATCGGCCTGCTCAAAGGCTGCAAATTCCGTCTCCCAGTGAACCGGTGGCGGCATCGCGGCCGCTGCGGCCGGCGCTTCAGAAGGGGCCGATGGAGTCACTGGCACCGCCACCTTTTTCTCAAGCGATTGGGAAAAGACCTGCTTCCAGTCGGTGGCCATTCGCACCACGTTCCAGCCATATTTCTGCGCCGCCTCGAGCGAATCGTTTGAGGCCTCTTCGTAGGCCATTTCCCGCTCGGCGTCATCATGCAGCACCAGCAGCTGCAGGTTGGGGCGGCTTCCCGACTGCGACCACCGCAGCATCTCGATATCGCCGGTGGAGCCGACATTACCGGCCGCGAAGATCGGGCGGCGGCCGATGTGCTCTGCGATGCTGACGGGCTTGCGTTCCTCGTCGTTGAGGACGTGCAGTTGTGGCATCACCACCATGTCAAGCCGACGGTTTGGCGAGCCATCGACCGCCGAGCCATCGTCGATCTCCCGCATCTCCATCACCGCCTGTGAAGCAATGACATGATCGGGACTGATGCCATACCAGGCCTCGGCCGCCGGCCGCATGAAGTGTGCGCCGCTGCCGGAGCAGATCCAGATTGAGAAGTCGTGGCTGCGTAGGAGCGCAAGCAGTTCCTGCATCGGCTGGTAGGTGACGTCGGCGAACGGCACGTCGAATACCGGGTGCTTCGCTGTGGCCAGAAACTTTTGCGTCTCGGCCTCCAGTTTCTCCTCCGTCACTCCTGACAGCGTGGTAAACGTCACGTCGAGTAAATACTTCTTGCCGAGGCGACGAATAAAATCAATGTCGCCGGTAAGCAGCGTGGCGAACGGTTCTTCGTCTGCGAGCTCTGGCTGCCGCTCCGCTCGCTTGCGGACCTGCTCGAGGAGAAACATGCCGTGCACGATCGGCTTCTCGCAGACAAGGGTGCCGTCGTGGTCGAACACGGCAACCCGCTCGGGCACGGGCACAAAAGTGTTGCTCCCCTGCTGCGTAACAGTGGCCACGAAGTCGAGAATAGCTTGTTTCGTGGGTCCGTCATTCCAGCTCGGCAGCGGGTCGGCCTGCACTGCAGAGAGCGACCCGGCTGCCGAAACTCCCGCAGGCGATGACTGCTGTCCGGGCCGGGCGGCCGTCGTCGGGCCGGCTGGGGGTCGGGCCTGCGGTACCTGCGACGGTGAGTTTACAAGCCAGATTACGATGGCCGTGAGCGTGGCCAGACCAACGGCCGGCAGGATAATGCCCGAGCCCGACTGCGGCGCATCGTCGGGGCGTCGGTGGGGCTTGGAACGGTCGTGATCAGTCTGAAGCGTCATGAAATACTCCTCCGCCAAATCTGCCAACTTAAAAACAAGCCATATCCTCTGCTACGGAAAGGTCGGCCGCAAGCAGCCCGGCATGCCCGGCGGGATGCCGGGCGGGTTCGCGGGGGAATTCCAGCCGATTTTCCCTCGGCACCCCCGGACGGTATCTTCATTGCGTCTTTGGCGAGTCCGTGCTCCAGTGCCACTTTTTCCCTCTCCATTCCCGACGGAGTTTCCTCATGCGTTGTTCCCTGCTCGCTGCTGCCGTCTGGGCGGTCCTCGGCGTTGTGGCCCATTTCGTTCTCCTCGGCGACACCGCCCAAGCCGATGTTTCGCTGAATAATATGTTCGGCGACCACATGGTGCTGCAGCAGGGGATCAAAAACAAAATCTGGGGCAAGGCCGATCCGGGCGAGGCGGTCACAGTCACGCTCGGTAGCCAGACCCACTCGACTACAGCCGGCGTCGACGGGCTGTGGCATGTCTTCCTTGATCCGGTGGCTGAATACGGCGGCCCCCACTCACTCGCTATCAAGGGGAAAAACACCGTTACTCTGAATGATGTCTTGATCGGCGAGGTCTGGGTTTGCGCCGGCCAGTCAAACATGGCGTGGACCATCCACAGCACGAACGACGCCGACCTCGAAAAGGCCGCCGCAAAGTTTCCTAACATTCGCCTGATCTCGGTGCCGCAGGTGGGCACGCAGGAGCCGCAGTGGAATTTCAACGGCAAGTGGCAGGCGTGCTCGCCGGAGACGGTCGACAACTTTTCTGCCGTCGGCTATCTCTTTGGTCGACAGCTCCATCAGACGCTCGGCGTGCCGGTGGGCCTGATCAACAACGCCTGGGGCGGCAGTGCTGCCGAGGCCTGGGTGAAGCGGGAGAAGATCGCCGCCAACGAGAAGCTTAGCCCTATCCACGATCGGTGGGCCAAGATGGAGGAGGGGATGGAGGCTGCCATGGCAGAGTTTGAGAAGAAGACGGTCGAGTGGAAGGCAGCCGTTGCAACAGCCAAGGTGGAAGGCAAGCCGGAGCCGAAGCCGCCGCAGAGCCCTGATGGCCAGATGAAGGGCTGCGCACGACCGGGCAACATCCATGCCGGCGTGCTCACGCCCTCGATCGGCTACGGGATCAAGGGCGCGATCTGGTATCAGGGGGAAACGAATGCCGGCCGGGCCTATCAATACCGCGAGCTCTTCCCGTTCATGATCAAGTCGTGGCGGGAGGAGTGGGGTCTCGGCGACTTCCCTTTTTACTGGGTGCAACTTGCCGACTTCAAGGACGAACAGCCCGAGCCTGCCGAAAGCGCCTGGGCCGAGTTGCGCGAGGCGCAGACGATGACGATGAAGGCGCTGCCAAACACCGGCGAGGCGGTGATCATCGACATCGGCGAGGGAAAAGACATCCACCCGAAAAACAAGCAGGACGTCGCCAAGCGGTTAGCCCGCTGGGCTCTCACGGAGACCTACAAGGTGCCGGGCATCGCCGCCAAGAGTCCGCTCTACAAGTCGATGGAGAAGCAGGCCGGGAAGATCGTGCTGTCATTTGACAATGCCGGCGACAATGCTGCCGGCTGGCGGCCTTTCGACGTCGCTGAGCCACGAGGCTTCACGATCGCTGGGAACGATAGGAAGTTTGTCAAGGCGAAGGCCACGATCCTGCCCGACGGCCGGATTGAAGTGATCGGTGAGACGGTCTCAGAGCCGGTCGCCGTGCGGTATGCCTGGGCCGACAACCCGGTCTGCAATATGTATTCGTCAGCCGGCCTGCCGCTGACGCCGTTCCGAACCGACGACTTCCCGGGCGTCACGGTGGACGCCAAATAAGCCGGCACACCGTTCCCTTTCCCGGCAACGCCTGTCAGAGGGCATGTCGCCTGTGCGCGTGCCGGAGAAGCAGGTAGGATTTATCGACAAGGTGGTCACGATGCCAGGCCGCCACCCGGGTCGGGAGAAGCCTTGCCACGTTCATGGAGGATACTGTCGTGAATCACCCCCCTGCTAAGCTGTCGATCGTTGTTCCTGCCTGCCTTGCCCTGCTCGTCGGCTGTTCTTCGCGAGCGATTGAGACCAGCATGCCGGCTCGCCAGCCGGCTCGCCAGCCGATCGCGACAGCCGCGCCGTCCGGTGGGAGACCGTCAGGGCCGATTCCGGAGGTGATCGCCAAGGCGAAGCCCTTTCGCGTGTCTGAGATGTCGGAGTTGGTCGCGAGCGGGGCTGCTCCTGCTCACATTATGCAGACGTCGGCCACTGCTCCGGCGACCACTGGAGGCCCTGACGTATCAGGCATCAGCCGCATGATGCGGAGCTACCTGCAGGCCTTCAATCGCCACGACTCCGAGGCGCTAGCCACCCACTGGAGCGATACCGGCGAAAACGTCGACCTTGATACCGGTGAGACGATCGCCGGCCGTGAGGCGGTGCGCGACGTGTTTGCCGCGCTCTTTGAGCAAGATGCCGGCGCCATGATCGACATCGACATCGCCTCGATCCGTCGACTTCGTGACGACGTCGCCGTCGTAGACGGCGTGTCGCGCATTTCTTTCACCGGGGCGGCGCCGTCAAACAGCCGCTTCTCCGCGGTGGTCGTCCGCGAGGCGGGCAACTGGGTGCTCGACACGGTGCGGGAGTCGAACGGGCTCGTCCAGAACGCCGGGGTAGAACCACTGCAGCGAGCCGACCCGAAGCCGCTTGATGAACTCACCTGGCTGCTTGGCTCGTGGGAGGATGTCAGCGATGGTGTCACCGCCAGCACGCAGTGCGTCTGGTCGCCAAACAATGCGTTTCTGATTCGCCGCCATGCCGTCAGCGCAGACGCCGGCATGGCACAGCGTTCCCAGCCGGGCGATAGCCGCATCCCGGGCCTCCTGCCTGCAGGCTCGGCGGGCCGCCGCGAGATCACCGAGATCATCGGTTGGGATCCCGATCGCGAGCAGATCCGCTCCTGGGTGTTTACGTCCGAAGGCCAGTTCGCGGAGGGCTCGTGGTCGCGGGAAGGCGACGCTTGGACGGTGCGTCTGGAGAGCGGTGCTGCGGCAGAGACCGTCGCGGCTTCGGCGGGCGATTGCCTGTATACTCTGACCCGCATGGGGCCGGATGAGTTGGCCGGCCGTTCAAGCTCAGACCGGCTTGCCGACATCATGCCCCCCGCCTGCGATTTTCTGCGGACGGCCCGGGCCACCGACACTGCTGCTCCGGAATTGCCGTAGCCAGCCCTACCACGGGCAGACCGACCAACCGGTGATTATCCTCTGCAGTGCAGCATTCGGCGCTGCGCATCCCTAGGAAGTCACCATGGTCTTTTTTCTCCGTCAGACTGTTCCAGTATTCTGCCTTGTGGCCGGAGCAGCGCTCCTCTTCGTCGGCACTGCGAAGCCTGACGACGCCGCGAAGCCGGCGGAGCCCGCCAAGAAAACCGTCGGCGTCATTCCCGACGCGGCCGAGAAGCCGGTCGTTACCGACCACACAATCACGGTTGATGGTCGCCAGATCGCCTACCGGGCCGAGGCCGGCATGCTCCCGCTGCTGAAGGAAGATGGCGCGGCAAAGGCATCAGTCTTTTACGTCGCCTACACGCTCACGCCGCCAGCGAATGCGACGGTGCAGCCTGATGCCGCCAGACGTCCGCTCCTCTTCTGCTTCAACGGCGGGCCCGGCGCATCGGCTGTCTGGTTGCATCTCGGTGGACTCGGCCCCCGCCGCGCAAAGGTCAACGACGACGGCACCCTGCCCGCTCCACCCTTCCAACTCATCGACAACGAGTCGACGGTACTTCTGGCAGCAGACCTCGTCTTTATCGATCCCGTGGCGACAGGCTACAGCCGGCCAGCAAAAGACGAAAAGCCGGAACAGTTCTTCGGCAAGGATCCCGACATCAAGGCGATCGCCGAATTCATCCGGCTCTATACAACCCGGCACCAGCGGTGGCGGTCGCCGAAATATCTCTGCGGCGAGAGCTACGGCGTCTTCCGCGCGGCAGGACTGGCCAGTGAACTACAGGACGAGCATGGCATGTTCTTCAGTGGCCTTGTGCTCGTGTCGGGCCTTGTCGATTTCGAGACGATCATCGATGCCCCCTGCAACGACCTTCCCTTCAGCACGTTTTTACCGAGCTTTACCGCGGTCGCACATGCCCACCAGAAACTGCCCGCCGACCTCCAGCAGGACCTGCCCAAAGCCCTCACCGCGGCGCGGGCTTTCGCGGCGGGCGACTATGCCGCGGCCCTCTTCGCTGGTGCGTCACTCTCGAAAGAGCGCCGGGAGCAGACTGCGGCGCAGCTCGCGCGGCTGACGGGCCTGCCGAGGGAGTGTGTGCTGGAGCATGACCTACGGGTGGAGCCAGGGACGTTTCGCAAGCAGTTGCTCTTGGAGGAGGGGCTTATCTGTGGCCGGTTCGATGGTCGGATCACGGGCCGTGACGGTGATCAGGCTGCGCGGGAGCCGGCCTTTGATCCGTCGTTCACCGCCGCGCTCGGGCCGCTGGCAAGCATGATGAATGCCTACGTTCGCGAGGAACTCGGCTTTGAGAGCGACGTACCCTACAAGGCGCTTGCGGGCGTCGGCCCCTGGCCCTTCGACCAGAATGCCTACGCCAGCACGTCACAGGAACTCGCCAGTGCCATGGCAAAAAACCCGCACCTGCGTGTGCTCGTGCAGGTGGGTCTCTGCGACCTCGCGGTGCCGGGCGACTCAATGCGGCACAGTGTGGACCACATGAAGCTCGCCCCGGAGCTCCGTGGCAACATTTCGTTTGCCGAGTATCAGTCGGGCCACATGATGTATTTGAACCTCCCCGACCTCAAGAAACTGCGGGCCGACCTGGAAGCGTTTATCCGGTAAGTCGCGGAACTATCGCTTCGTCGGCGTCTTCGTTACGGCGACTTGCCGCTTGTTGAAATAGACCTTCGGATCGTCGATGACCCACGGTGTGCTCCAGGTCTTGCCGTCGTCCCGCGTGCAGGTATTAAAGAAGAATGTCTTGAACAGCTCGGTGCGATACCCATAGGGAAACTGCGACGTGATGTGGTCTTCCATGGTGAGCTCATCAACCCCTGGGCTGGCGAAGTAGTGCACCATGCCATCTGGTGAGAACGAGAGGCCGAGCGTCCACCAGCCGGTCTGGCTGATCTTCGGCCCGCGGATCTCGCCGCCATTGCGACTGCCGCGAATCCGCAGGTAGGCGGAATCTACCGTCTTTTTCTTCGGATTCGCTGGCTCGAAGCAGACAAACATTCCCGGCCAGTATTCCTCGAGGCCAAAACGGCCCTTCTCTGGGTGATCCTTACCGGTGATGGTTGCGTGGGTGTAGCAGCCGGAGCGGAAGCCAAACGTGGGTCCGTTTCGCTTCTCCCACTGCTCGAAGGGAGGCATGTAGACGCGAGTCACAACGCTTGGGCTGTCGGCCACCGAGATGCCCCGACCGGTCACCTTCTGCATGTTGTAGATCAGGTCGTCCTGCTGCATCTCGTAGGTGATCTTGCCGGGAATGCCGGCATGGAGCGAGGCGATCAGGAGGCCGTGGGTGCTCCCCTCAAGACCCGGTGCTGGAAGCGCGAGCCGCTTCACGACATCGGGCGTGCCACGCTTCGGCCCTTCAAACCAGCGGCCATTGATGCTGCGACCCATCGGGCTCCGCAGCCGCTTGTCCTGCTCTTCCGAGCTCTTGGGGTGGTTGTAATTCCACGTCCATTTCTCATCTTCGAAGTCGTCACCAATCCCCTTCACAAGCGTGCCCGACCCGGGCACGAGCACCGGCTTCTTTGGCGGAGCCACAACGGTGGGCTTGGTTGGGGCGACGGCCTTGGCCGCTGCCACGGGCTGCGGTTTCTCGGCCGGTGGCTCCGGAGCGGCCGGAACGTCTGATTCCTTGGGAAGGGCCAGTTCAGCCGTCGCGTCTGGCGTCGCGTTGTTGAGGGTGTCGTTTGAAATGTCCTCCAGCGTGTCGGCGGTATCGACGACTGAGGCGCCAGATGCCTGATCGCCGCCTTGGTTTTCGTCGGCCAGCAACGGCAGGCCGAGGCCGATCCAAGACAGACATACCAAGAGCGCGGTCGACGCAGCTGAAGAGCGGATTGTCATCGATCTTTCCTCACATGAACGAAGGGGCAGATAACCGCATCCTCGATATCGTCGCACGACAGTCCACAGGCCAAGAACCATCCCGTACGACCCTGCCAACGGGCATGTCTTGCCTTTGTCCCCTCCCCCGCCGCGCCATGACAAATAGCCCTACCGCCCCTCTCTTGCCCAGCTTCCGCTGAGCTAGCCCCCAGTCTCTCGATTCAAGATCGCATCCATAAAATCATCTGGCATGAAACGGGAAAACTTGTCACATACCCCGCTAGGATCTCGATGCCCGTCGCCATATCGAAAAAACTATGCTGTTCATCCGGTTCATAACCGCTGTGCTATCGCGGGGTCTGGTTGTATCGCTGTCGCTGGCCTGCTTGCCGTCGATGGTAGTGCTGGCCCGCCAGCCGTCGGACCAGACGGACTCCGAGTCAGCGATCACTGCGTCGCCAGCTCCGCGGAGGTCGCACATCCAGCCGGTCGGTGAGGTGGCTGTTTCCACTCGGAATCCCGACACACTCGGGCTGCGGCTGTCACGAGCTTCGGACGTGCTGAGGCAGCAACTCGCGCTTTCGCGAGGCGCCGGACTTGTTGTCGAGGACGTTGTCGTGGGGTCGGTGGCCGACATAGCCGGCTTCAAACAACATGATGTACTCGTGTTGCTGGATGATCAGCTGCTGCTGCTCCCTGAACAGTTGGCAGCGCTGCTCGAGACCTCAGACGGCGGTCTCACGCAGTGCACGCTCCTCCGCGGCGGCGTGAAGGTGAAGATCCCGCTGGGAGAGTCAGGCCGCACCGGCCAGCCAATACTTGCCAAGCCGACGCAGCCGGTGGGTCTGCCAATCTTGGCGGCCGCTGCTGCTCCGTTGCGACAGCCTGCTCCGGCCATCCGTCAGACGGCCGGCAAACCGTCCACGAGTCCGCGGCTACGAACCCCCGCCTCTGCTCTGGCCCTCGTGCAAACGGGTAAGCAGTCGTCGCCGTTGATCACAAAGACTTCGGGTTCAGCGCTGACTCAGGACGCCAATCACGCTGCTGTGACGGCAGACGAAACTCTCTTCCGCCACGACCCGGACTATCAGATCAAACTATCGCGGGGCGAAGAGACCCGGCTCGTGGTGCTTGATCCGCGCGGTCGTATTGTCTTTAACGATGAGATCGACACGCCAAAAAACCGCAGCCTCGTGCCGCAGGCCGTTCGGCAGCGGGTTGATGAAATGGAGAATTCTCTCGAGCCTGTTACGAGCCGAACTGTGGTCGAAATCGGTCGACTCGACACCGATCCGATCGAAATCAGGTAAGCGGGCAGGAGTGTTCGGCACGGCGGTGCAGTGCCACTCAAGGCAATAACGCGGATTGGACAAGTTGGAAAACTTATCCCACGGAAGACGGCAGTTGCCGTGCTGAACACTACTGGGTAAACGGGCCGGTGTATCTGATAAGTTGCCAACTTGTCATCTTTACTCTCCGCAAAGTAGCGACGATCTCACCAGCCACTCTGTGCCGTGTTGCTCGACCAGCCTGAGTCAGCCGATCGCGACGGCGGCGTATGAGAGACCGTCGGACCGGTCATTGTCCGCCACGGATCGGGACCGCTGAACACGCCTCCGGGCAACTGGATCACCCACGGGCCAAAGCCCCGCGATATCCGGCCAAACGAATCCTCCAGCTGCCGAGCTTGAATCTGGGACAGCCGTCGTCGGCGCCGCCGCTCAGATTCGGCCGTGGCCTCGGCGTATGATTCCTTTGCGAGCCGCGCCGCCTCTGCCGATGTCTTGAGCGAGTCTTCATACCGCTGGCGGGAGAGCAGTGATTTTGCCGCCTCAAACTGCACAGATGCGGGCTGTACGTCGGGCGAAATACCCTCGCCATACCAGGCCGCGACCCGGCGAATGAGGGCGTCGGTCTCCTCCAGATCCTCGAACGCCTGCCGGGCGAGTCGGTCATCGTCGGCGGCGAGCTCCTCCCCCCGCGCCGCCGCCGTGTCGGCCGCCTCCAGCACTTGGCCCACCTGCCGCAGGTCGGGCCGCTGGACCTGGAATCCCTGGTCGGCAGCTTCCAGCAGACGGCCCGCCTCCTTCGCCCGCTCATTGGCCCGAACGCGGTCGGTCCGTTGGCGCTCAAGCCCCTGGAGGAGGCTGCCCACGCGGTGCCGCACCGTGTCATGCCGCTTGGGTAGGCTGGCCCGGAGTTCGTCGAGTTCGGCCCGGCGATCGGTGATCGCGGAGAAGAGACCCTCGCTCCAGTCCTCCTGCCGCACCGCCTCCTCGACGAGCGCCACCGCCCGGAAGAAGTGCTGACGGGAATGGTCGGCAGCCACCTGCGTTTCCGCGAGCAGCGTGCGGACGCGGGCTAATCCGTCGTCGGCCTTGGATACATTGTCGATGACGTCGACCCACGAACTGTCGGCATACATACCCGATCCCTGTTCGATCGTCCGCACAGCCTGACCACGCCTGGCGGTGAGCGCCTCCAGTCGGGCCACACAGGCCGGGAGTAGGTCGTCCACCTTAGACTTCGCGGCGGCGATGCTCTCCAGGAGCGCGAGCGCCTCGGCGTTGGCCCTCTCTGCCCTTGCGACGTGCGCCTGCGCGCCGGCCGTTTCGCCCGCGTCGAGGAGTTGCGCGGCGAGCGTCGCATCGTTCCGGCTGGCGGCCAGTAATTCATCGGGATTGGCGCCGGGCTCAGCCAGCAGCCAGCCATCAGCCCGCTTTGCACGCACCTTGCGCTCGATCTCGTTGGCCTGTACGACAGACCTCTCGCGACTGTCGTCCACCGCCTCGAGCGCCTCGATCTCTGCTGTGGTGCGTTCTAAAACAGCCGCCTGCTCTTCAATTCGCCCCCGCGAGGCGATGGGATCCGACTCGAGATCCTGCTTCGCGAGGCCAAGGCCGCGGGCCACGTCCGCCAGCGGTCTCTGGAAGGGAGCGTTCGACCGGCCACGCATCGCTAGTTTCTCAAGCCGCTGTCCGGTGGTGGTGGTCGTAGCGTCGAGCGTCGCGGCCAGTTCACGGGCTTTTTCGTGGGCCTGTTCCAGGGCATCGAGGGGCGCGCTGCACTCGCCCGCCACGTCGGCCAGTGGCGGCCTGGCCTGCGCGGATTCGAGCAGCTTGATGACCGCGTCTGCCTCGGCGGTGCCCAGGAAAGTTTCTTTGCCGATTCTTTCCGTGGCCTTCTCCCAGACGTCCATCAACCCCAGCCAGCGTTCACGGTAGCGGCGGAGCGCAGACTGCACGTTGTCGTAGGCCGACCGTGTCAGCCCTTCCATTGGCGTCTTAAAGTCAGGGTCGCTGTGAGGCAGCATGCGATGTCGCTCCTGCTGACTGTCAAGAAGATCGGAGAGTGCCACAACCTCACTTTTGAAATCGGCGAGCTTTTTACGGGCCTCTGCGAACCGCCGCTCGTGCCGGTATCGCTGCACGAAAAAAGTCGTCAGTGCCCCGAGGCCTGCCAGCATCGCCAGCCCCAGCGGCAGTGTCTGTGTGCGAAACCTGCGAGCGGCCTCTGCGCGGGCCTGCTTCCGCTCGGCCTTGGTCTTCACCCACAGTTCGGTCGCTCCAACCAGATCGGCGAGCCCCTCGTCGTATTGCGTATCTTTGGCACGAGGCACAAACACCTTGTCGATGAGTTCGTTTTTAATTGTCTGCGGATCGAGACCGCTCGACACCTCGAGTCCCCACGGCGCCTTCATGGCGATCTGCCGATCCTTGATGTCGAGCACGATCGTCACATCGCGAGCCGAATCAAAACCGCCCGGTTGGCCAGTGGTGCCTCTGGCCTCCTCCTCCTGCCAACGCTCAATCAGGCTCTCAAGCAGCCGCGTCGAAGCATTCCGTTCACCGCCTGCATTCCCCACGACGATCACGCGATAGTCACGGCCGCTCTCTTGCGTGGCTTTCTCGATCGCCGCCCGCACCTTTTCAAACGTATCTGGCACGCCCGAGACAAACACCCGCTCAGCAGTTGCAAACGAGGCATCCGACGGCAGAATCTCCGCCCGGGCGGCCTGCCGGCCGACTGGCACAGCCGACACCGCAAGCACGAGGAGCGCACACCGAGCAAACGGAGTCGATAGACGAAAAACAAGCGGCATGATGGCTCCAAGACAAAGCGGTGCAGAGCGGACGCAGGCGCAGTAACTCAAAAGATTCTAATCGGGATGCACTCGCCAACTCAATGAGCCGGACGACCGACAGGGGCCGTGGGCCAGGCCACCAGCGGGACCATGATCGTTGCCGCAATGGCTCGGGCAGTCTCGTGCACGCCGGCTCCACCGGCAGCCACGATTGTGCGGGCCTCAAAGCTGCGCGCCTCGGCGACAACCGCCGCGATTTCACCAGGGCTCGACCCTCCGCAGAGCCGAACCCGATGAACCAGATCCACCGCTTTCAGGGCCGTGGCCCAGCCAGTCGCCTGCTGGCCGATAGAGGTCGCGTCGGCGACAATGAAGACCGGTCCTGCGAGGCCCAGACAGTTGAATTCCTGCACAGCGATGAAATCCATGGGCTTGGGTTTCCGGTTACCGCCCGTAGAACTCATCCGGCGACATGCGTGGCGGCCGTGGCACTGTGTTGGGAGTTGGGGGCGGCAGCCGTCCCATGTTTGGAACTTGCTGCGGCACCTGCGGTCGCAGTCCCGACCGCGCAGTGGCCGGCATCCCTGTCGCTGGCGGCGGCGGCAAAGCGGGACCGCGCAGTGACCCCATGCCCGTGCGCGTCGCAGGCTGAGCGGAGCCCGCTGGGCCGATGCGAGAACCGCCACCGGCACCGGGTGGCATAGTCATGCCTCTGGTCTGGGGCAGGCGACCGGCGTTGAGGTCTGGGGCCAGCCCCCCGGAACCGTAGCCCGGCCGCACGCCCGGCCTATCCGTCGCGCTGCGTTGCATTCCGGTCCGCGGAGTCGTTGTTGTCGCGGGACCAGCAGGCATGCCCGGCTGCCGCAGACCCTGCTGAGGAGCCATCGCGGGAAGCCGCGGCGTCACAGGGGGCGTCGCCGCTGCAGACGCTGGCGCACGGGTTCCTGGCAGGGCCTCGCCTTCGCGCTCTGGCTTTCGTTTTGTCGGTGCTGGGCTCACGAGTGTGCCCCCCCGACTCCCGGCATTCTCACCGGTGCCGGGCACAAGGATCAGGCCAGTATCTCCGTCGGTGGCAGCAGGTGAGACGGGCTGGCCGGTCAACGGATCGGTGGCTCCTCGCGGCCTGCCGGTCAGCGGATCGGTGCCCGAATTCATCAGGGCTTCGTTGCGGGCTCGTCGCATCTTTGCGCGGCTGATTTCGGCCTCATCGGGATCGACCTTGCCGTCGCGGTTGAGATCCCACTTCCGCATCAACTCTTCACGCGAGACAGAAGGCGTCTGGGCAACCAGCGGCCGCGGCGGCAGTAAGACCAAGCCAGCAACAGCCATCACGAGTCCAAAAACGGGGCAGCCGCGCTGAGAGCTCACATTCATCGATGTCCTCACCGCAAAGAATATTCCTCATCTAGCCTCATTCACGATTATACGGCAGCGCTCTGAAAACCTCACCCCATGATTCCCCCCATGGGATACGTTTTTAAAGCTTGCCGAAAGAAGACGAGGAGGACATGTTGGAAAACTTATCCCACGGAAGACAAAAACCTGCTTGCCGGTCCTCTCTTATCCCACAGCCTGCAGCAGCACCCTCACCCCGGAGATGCGGCGGCCGCCATGAACTCCGCCATGCGTCCCGCCGCGGCCGCGGCGTCGCCGCCGGCCCGTTCGACCTCACGGGCGGCTACATGACAGTGCACGGCATGGCCGTCGAGCAGGGTCGCGGGCGGATCGGCCTGGCGACAGACCTGCTCCGCCAGCGGGCAGCGGGGATGGAAGCGACAGCCCGCTGGCGGCGAGGCAGGGCTTGGCACGTCGCCGGTGAGAATGATCCGACGGCGGCGGCGGACCGGATCGACGCTCAGGACGGCGGAAAAAAGCGCCAGCGTGTAGGGGTGCAGCGGTTCGGCATACAGGCGGGCAGCGGGCGCTTGCTCGACGATCCGGCCCAGATACATCACCGCCACATCGTCCGAGACATATTCCACGACCGAAAGATCGTGCGAGATGAAGAGATAGGTGAGGCCCAGTTGCTCGCGGAGTTCGATCAGCAGGTTTACGACCTGCGCCTGGATCGAGACATCGAGCGCTGAGATCGGTTCGTCGAGCACGAGGAAGTCGGGCTCGATGACGATAGCGCGGGCGATGGCAATCCGCTGCCGCTGTCCGCCCGAAAACTCATGGGGATAGCGATCGAGCGCGGCGGCGGTGAGCCCGGTGCGAGCGAGGGCCCGTGTCATCCGCTCAAGCCGTTCGGCCGCCGAGCCGAGCCGATGAATAATGAGGCCCTCCTCGAGAATAGCGCGGACTTTGAGCCGTGGGTTGAGCGAGCCGTAGGGATCCTGAAACACGATCTGCATCCGCCGCCGCAGTCCGCGCAGCTCAGCGCCGCTCGTGGCCCGGACGTCACGGCCGTCAAACCGCACGCCGCCACCGGTCGGCTCCACCAGCCGCAAGATGCTCCTGCCGACCGTTGTCTTACCGCAGCCACTCTCGCCCACAAGGCCGAGCGTGCGGCCAGTTTGAATCGAGAAGCTGACGCCATCGACGGCTCGGACGGCTCCCACGGTGCGGCGAAGCAGCCCCTTCCTCACGGGAAAATGGGTCTGGAGGCCGACAACGTCGACGAGCGGCTGCGTCATGCAATCTCCTGGTAAAGATCGTCGATGCAATGTGGAGGCCCCAGCGACTCTGCATAGAGGCAGCGGACCAAATGCCCCGGCGCGACCTCACGGAGCTCCGGCATCGCAGCACTACAGTCTGGCTGGCGGGCGAATGCACACCGCGGATGAAACCGGCAGCCAGCCGGAAAATGCTGCGGCGCGGGCACCATGCCCGGAATCGTTTGCAGACGTCCCGCTGCCCGGCTGCCATGGCCGCCCCCTTCCGGTCGCGCGGCCAGGAGGCCGATCGTATAGGGGTGTCGTGGACGTGCGAAGAGTTCGGCGGTGGTCGCCTGCTCAACGATGCGGCCAGCGTACATCACCGCAACATCGTCGCAGGTCTCGGCCACCACGCCGAGATCGTGCGTGATCAGCAGGATCGCCGTACCGAGTCGGCGGCGCAGGTCGGCCAGCAGATCAAGGATCTGCGCCTGAATCGTGACATCCAGCGCCGTGGTCGGCTCGTCGGCAATGATCAGATCGGGCTCACAGGCCAGCGCCATGGCGATCACCACCCGCTGCCGCATGCCACCGGAGAGTTGGTGGGGATACTCATCGAGACGCCGCTCCGGATCGGCCATCCGCACGAGCTTGAGCATCTCAAGCGACCGGGCCCGCGCCGCCTCGCGGGAGACTTTACGATGGAGTAGCACAGCCTCCGCGATCTGGTCGCCGATCGTGAGCACAGGATTCAGGCTCGTCATTGGTTCTTGGAAGATCATACCGATTCGGCCGCCGCGGACTTCCTGCAACTGCGATTCGGGCAGTGTCACCAGATCGACCGACCCGCCGGCACGCGACAACCCGCCGGCACGCGACAACCCGCCGGCTGGCGACAGGATAATCCTCCCCGCCTCGATCAC
Organism: Planctomycetota bacterium; assembly: GCA_037129495.1. GTDB lineage: Bacteria > Planctomycetota > Planctomycetia > Pirellulales > UBA1268 > CAMCQY01. The sequence goes on from JBAXUW010000010.1 coordinate 17,221, forward strand.
CCCCGGTGCCGCCACGAGCCTGAGGATCGACATCGCGGTGACGCTCTTCCCGCAGCCGCTCTCGCCGACAAGCCCCAGCGTGCGGCCCCGTTCGATCGACAGCGATACCCCATCCACTGCCGGCACACGGCCGCCGGGCGTATGAAACGTCGTCACGAGATTATCGATCTCAAGCAGGGGCATGGAAGAACCGAACGCCGCTGTCATTTCCGCGCCTCCCGTAGCCTGGGGTCGGTGACCTCCTGCAGTCCCTCGCCGATGAGGTTGTAGGCCAGCACGGTCAGGAAAATCGCAACGCCGGGAAAGACCACCAGCCACCACATTGAGAGATTCGAACGGGCGTCGTTCAAAAGCGAACCCCAACTCGCCGCCGGCGGGGGCGGACCGAAGCCGAGAAACGAGAGCGCGCTCTCGGTGAGGATCGCCGACGCGATGCCGAATGTAATCGGTACGAGCACCGGGGCCAGAGCGTTTGGCAGGATGTGCCGCAGCATGATCCGCACCGGGCCAGCGCCGGTGGCCCGCGCTGCAGTCACAAACTCACTCTGCCGCAGTCGGAGAAACTCGCCGCGGGTCAGCCGCGCGATGCCCGTCCAGCCGGTCATGCCGATGATCGCCATCGTCTTCCAGATTGTCGGCTTCTCCACAATCGCAACAACGGCAAGAATCAGTACCAGCGTCGGCACGCACATCACGATCTCCGTCAGACGGCTGGTGAGCATGTCCACCCAGCCGCCAAAGTAGCCACCGAGCGCCCCCACGATGATCCCGATCGTGCCGGCGAGCCCCATCGACACCACGCCCACCAGCAGCGCGATCGTCGTGCCATGCACCATCTTGGCGAAGACATCCACGCCATACTGGTCGGTGCCGCAGAGATTGATCGCATTCGGTCGCCCCTCGTCCTTCGCGGGATTGCCAGGCCGGCCGGGCCACTCGTTATCGCGGACCGCGCGGTGCGGGTCTTGGAAGACCAGCGGCCAGATCGCCCAGCTCTTTGGATCCTTCTCCTGGAGATTCCGCGGATACGTGCCGCGGAACCGGTCTTTGGCGAAGATCGCGGGCTCGAGTCGGCGGTCGAAGTAGCCGAAGCAGGGGGCATAGAGGTGGCCCTTGTAGCGGCAGAGCACGGGCTTCGTGCCGGCGATAGCCGGGGCAAAGACGGCCACCGTCGCCAGGCAGGCCACAAATACCAGCGCCGCCATCGCTAGCGGCTTCCGCCGATACCGCGCCCAGGCCTCGGCCCAGAATCCCCGCGCTGACATGTCGCTCATGGCTGATCTCTCACTCCAGAATCACCCGCGGGTCGACCAGGCAGTAGAGCAGGTCGGCGAGCAGCTGCCCGATCAGGGTCAGCACGCTAAACATCAGCGTCAGACCCATCATCGTCGGATAGTCGCGTTCACGGATGCTCTCGAAGAAGAGCCGCCCCATACCGGGCCAGGTAAAGATCTGCTCGATGATCACGGAGCCGCCGATCAGCCCGGGCAGGGAGAGCCCCAGCAGCGTGACCAGCGGAATGAGCGTGTTGCGAAAGGCATGGCAGAGCACGCGGCCCGGGCCGGCCCCCTTGGCCCGCGCGGTGCGGATGTAGTCTTGGCGAACCGCCTCCTCCATGTTTGCCTTGATGAAGCGGCTGTCGTAGGCGAGGCTGACGTAGGTCTGACAGGTGATCGGCAGAATCGCATGGCGGGCGATGTCGATCGCCCGCGCGGCAAAGCCGGCGTCGGCCGGCAGATCACTCATGCCGAAGAGCGGGAGCTCGAAGCGGGTGCCCCGCAGCCAGACGGCAAATACGATCTGCAGGAAGAGCGCTGCTACGAACGTCGGGAATGAATAGAGAATGTAGAGCAGCAGGCTCGTCGCCCGTTCGTCGGCCCTGCCGCTGCGGGCCGAGGCATAGAGGCCCAGCGGCACACCCAAGAGCCAGGTGAGCAGAAGGGCCGTGCCGGAGATCAGAAACGTCGGCCCGATCCGCTCGCCGATGAGCGTTGTCACTGGCTGCTTCCGCGAGAACGAGCGGCCAAGGTCGCCGCGGACCACGTTGCCGAGCCAGCGGACGTAGCCCTCGTGCCAGGGCCGGTCGAGGCCGTAGATCCGCTTCATTCGTTCCTGATCTTCGGGATTGAGCTTACGGCTCGGATCGCTCTCACCCATTTGCACTGTCAGCGGCGTGCCCGGCATGTTCCGCGCCAGCCCGTAGACAATAAACGTGATCGCCACGAGCGTCAGGAGCCCGAGCAGAAAGCGGCGGAGCAGGTAGGTCGCCATCGCTCACTCCTGCCGCGGCTTCCAGAGGCTGCCAAAGCCGGGCGAATAGTGAAAGGGTCCGCGCGGGCTGAAGACATAGCCACGCAGAGCCTTGGAGAATCCGTAGAAGCTGTTTTGCCGGTAGAGCCAGGTATAGGGCTGATCGTCGTAGAGGATCTCGTGAATCCGGGCATATTTCTCGGCCCGCTTGCTGCGGTCGAGTTCGCGGCGGCCCTCGGCGAAGAGCCGGTCGACCTCGGGGTTTGAGTAGCTCACAAAATTACGACCGGCGCCAGTGGCCCAGATGTTTTCCGAAGAATCGGGATCGGTGCCCGCACCCCAGCCGCCCATATAGGCCTGAAACTTTTTCTTCTGCGTGAGATCCATAATCACGGTGGGCTCGGTCGGTCGCACATTCACTCGCACGCCGATCTGATCGAGATTTTCCTTCAGGAGCGCGCAGATCGCGATCCGCAGCGGTTGCTGGTTGACAAGTATTGAAAATTCAAACGGCACAAGCCGGCCGTTGATCTCCTTATCACGAACGCCATCATTGTCGTGGTCGATCCAGCCCGCCTCGTCGAGGAGTGCCTCAGCCTTGTCGAGATCCTGCTGGTAGGGCTGCAGTTTCTTCTTCGACGCCATCCACGCCTCTTCGGGAAAATTGCCCACTGCCGGCTTGTAGAGTCCATAACAGAGTTTTTCGAGCAACCGATCGTGATCGAAGGCGTAGCTCATGGCGCGGCGGACTCGCCGATCGGCGAAAAACACGGTGTCGATGTTCCAGCCGAAGTGGAAGCTGACCCACTCGGGCGCCGTCACTTTGGTATTCGACGTATAGAAATCGTTGTCGGTGGTTTGTGTCGTCCACTGCTCGGGCGAGAGTTCGATGTCGTCGATCTCCCCCGCCTTGAGCGCCAGCAGCGACGTGTTGGGATCCTCGATGATGCGGAAACGAACCTCCTTAAAAAAGGGCTGATCGCGGACCTGCTTCCCATCGATCTGCGACCAGTTCTCGCGCCGCCGGAGGACGATCTGCTGCCCCCGCTTGCGTTCCACGATCTCGTACGGGCCGCCCGAGACCGGTGTCTCTTCGAGCTTGACGTGCTCGGGGCTCTCCTTGAGCGTGGGATCGTTCTCCCAGGTCTTTGTGTAGACGTGCTTCGGCAGCACCGGGAAGTTGATATTCCAGACGTTTGTGGCCAGTGGCTCCTTGTGGAAGAAGACAACGGTCTGGTCGTCGTAGGCATGCACCCACCGCATCTGGTCGGTCCCGCTCCGCACGGCGGGCACCGGCACCCGCGGATCCATGATCACTTGGTAGGTAAAGGCGATGTCGTGGGCCGTGATCGGCTGCCCATCGCTCCAGACGAGGTCGTCCCGCAGCACGACCTTGTCGAACAGGCCATCGCCGCTCGTTTGCCAACTCGTCACCGTCTCGGCGGAGGCGAAGGGTTCGAGGTCGCGGCCAAACGAAAAAAGTCCGAAGCCGGTGAGCCCCAAAACATCAAACTCCGCCGTGGAGCTGATCATGATGGGATTGGTGCTGCCAAGGTCGCCCTTGAGGTGCCGCTCGATTCGCGCGGAGAGATCCGCCGCCCCATCTTCTGGCAGCTGGCCGAGTGTCGCCAGAATCTGTCCGTTGATCGCGGCCGAGGTGTTGCGGAGGGCCAACGCCTCGGCGAGCGTCAGGGGTGGCGTCTCCTTGGCCAGTTGTTCCCGCAGCAAGGTCAGCCCGTCGCGCACGGGCCGGTCGATCCATTTGGCATCACGATCGAGTGCGGCCAATTCTGGTGGATCGAACGGCTCCGGTGGAGTGTTTTTGCCTAACGCCGCGGGCGTCGCTCCGCCAGCCGTCTGCGGGGCCGTCGATTCCGGCAGGAACTTGGCGGGCAGTTCCCCCGCCGGCCGGGAGCAGCCCGCGACGGCTGTCAGGCAAGCCACTCCCAAACACACCACCGCCAGTAGCTGGCCGGCTGAATCGTTCCGTCGATGCATGAAAACGCTCCGCGATCTATTGAACAATCCGCGATGCTACGGGCGATGCGGCGCGGCGGTCAACGTCCGTCCGGGAAGTGGTGCCCGAGTTTTTCGCGTTTCGTGGCCAGATACCGCTCGTTGAACTCGTTCACCGGCGGCAGGATCGGCACCTGATCGACCACTTCGAGATCAAAGCCGCCGTAAATAAAGGCGTCGGTCTTCTTCGGATTGTTGGTGAGCAGCCGCACCTTCCGCAGGCCGAGATCCTTGAGCAACTGGATTCCCACGCCGTAGTCGCGAGAGTCTGCCTTGTAGCCGAGAGCGAGGTTGGCCTCGACGGTATCGAGGCCCTGATCCTGCAATTCATACGCGCGGATTTTCTCAACCAGACCGATGCCGCGGCCCTCCTGGGGCAGATAGACGAGCACACCGGCCCCCTCGCGGCCGATCATATCCAGGGCCATGTGGAGCTGGTCGCCGCAGTCGCACCGTAGGCTGTCGAGCAGGTCGCCGGTGAAGCACGACGAATGGAGCCGCACGAGCGGCGCGGCCATCTCAGCCACGTCTCCCATCACGAGCACAAGCGGCTGCTGCGACTCATACTTCACACCGTAGGCGATCACGCGAAATCGGCCCCAGCGGGTCGGCAAGTCGGCTTCAGCGATGCGGTGCACGAGCTTCTCTGCCTGACGGCGGTGGCGGATAAGTTGCTCGATCGTAATGATCTCCAGGCGGTGTTCCTGCGCCAGCGCGAAGAGCGCGTTGTGGTCGGCCCGGTTGCCGACATCGTCGAGGATTTCGCAGAGCACACCGGCCGGCTGGAGATTGGCCATGCGGGCGAGATCCACGACTGCCTCGGTGTGTCCTGCTCGCCGCAGCACGCCCCCCTCCTTGGCGACGAGTGGAAAGAGATGGCCCGGCCGCACAAAATCGGCCACGGTGCTGGTGGGGTCCATGATCGCCGCGATCGTGTCGGCCCGTTCGGCAGCCGTGATGCCCGTCCGCGCCGAGCGATGATCGACCGGCACGGTAAATGCCGTACCCAACGGGGTCGAATTGGCCTCCACCATCATCGGTAGTTCAAGCCGTTTCGCTACGTCTGGCAGGATCGGCATGCAGACCTGTCCGCGGCCGTGGCGAATCATGAAATTGACGATGTCGGGCGACGCCTTCTCCGCGGCGCAGACGAAGTCCCCCTCGTTCTCCCGATCCTCAGCATCAACCACAATAACCATCTCGCCACGGCGAATGGCGGCCACGGCAGCTTCGATCGACGAAAATTGTTCAGGCATGAGGGTTCCTCAGTTTGAATTCATTATAGGATGAAGTCGCCGACTGCAGAGGCTTTTCCTCTTGCCCACGGCTCCCTGTTGTTCAAAAAAGGTCGCTGTCATGCTCGACCGTGAGGAATACATCGAACAGTCTTACCTGTTCAGGGTGCTCGCGGAACGCCTCTTGGACGGCGTTGCCGCCCAGGAGGCGCTCGTGGCAATCGGGCAGGAGGTGCTCGCGACCGCGAAGCTGCCAATGGCGATCGCCTACCTCGTGGGGGAGCTGAAGCTGATCGGCACCCTCTCGACGGCGATGGCCCGCCTGCCTCACTACTTCAGTGCCTTTCAGACGTTTGTCATGCAGCAGGCGGAGCAGGAAGGCGGCCGCTTCGACCTCCGCACCGGTCTGGTCATCCTCGAACGCGAGGCAGGCTACCGGGGCGACGGGGCGAAGCCGCAGGGGCTGTTTTGTTACCGGTTTGAATGCCTTTCCCGAAACCGCTTGGATTACTCGCACGGCCTGCCGGCCGTGGCCGACGACGACATCTTCGATGACCACTGGAAAGACTGGATCCAGACCGTGGCCCGACAGGTCGGGCTCGTCGATCTCGCCGATCTGGTCTATGTACGCAGCACCGAATACTGGCGGCTGGAGAGCCGCGAGGCGATGCTCTCCGGCCGCGAGGAGCCGTCGCCCAGCCGGGCGATTCTCTTCGGCGAGAAAGAGGGACGAATCGCCCGCGCGAATCGCGGCAAGGATCCGCTCTTCTTCTTCGCCGCGTTGCACCGGCAGCTCGGCTATCCAGCGGTGCCACGTCCCGCGATCGTCCTTCCAGGCGCAGAAACACCTGCCATGATGGCTCGGAAGCTTGAGCGGCTGGAATTTCGGGTGAAGCTCCTCGAGGAGGAGTCTCGCGGCGGCATCGACCTCTCACGGTTTGATCCGAAGAACTCACGGCACCAACTGCCGATCGAGTGAGCCTGATGCATCAAGACGCCGCCGCGATCTGGATAGCCGCGATCAATGCCGTCGATCCCGAGCGGCTCGTACCCCACCGGCTGCCGCTCGAAACCATCGGCCGGATCGTCGTGATCGGCGCAGGGAAGGCAGCCGCGGGCTTGGCGGCGGGTGTCGAAGCACTGCTGGGGACCACCGGCCGGGAGCGATCTCGGGTGACGGGGCTTGTGAGCGTACCCGCTGGCTGTGGCCGCATACTCAAAGCCATCGAGGTCCGCGAGACAAGGCCGTCGGCTGCTAATCTCCCGACGCCCGCCGTCGTGGAGGCCACTCGCGAGATGCTCAGCATGCTCGGATCGCTTGAGCCAGACGATCTTGCTATCGCTCTGATCACCGGCGGCGGGTCGGCGCTGCTGGCGGCACCGAAGTCGGGCATTTCGCTCGACGAGAAGATCGCCGTCACCCGCCAGCTCTCTGAGTCGGGCGCTGATATCGCCACGCTCAACGCCGCCCGCAGGCGATTGAGCCTCGTCAAGGGGGGTGGATTGGCACGGGCCTGCACCGCCGGCAATCTGCTCGTGCTCGTGCTTTCCGACGTGCTGGGCAACGACCTCGATGTGATCGCCTCAGGCCCCTGTATGCCGCCGGAGCCGACTGTGCCTCCGGGCCAGTGGGTGACGCCGGGCGGTTGCCGCGTGCAGCATCTCCTCATCGGCGACAACGCCACCGCGGTGGCGGCGGCCGTCGCCGCGGCCCGGCAGCGGGGCTACGAGATCGTGCCCGCGGGCGACACCCGAGAAACATCAGCCGAGGCGGTCGGACATCGCCTTGCGGCAGACGCCGTCGCGATACTCGCCGAGGTTCACCGTGACGGCCGGCCGCGGGCGCTGATCACGGGTGGCGAGGCAACCGTTCAAGTGCCCGTCGATCACGGCAGGGGCGGCCGCAACCAGCAGACGGTGCTGGCGGCGATCGATGCGATTGAGCGGGCCGGCACGGCTTGGCCGGAAGGCCTGCTCGTCGCCAGCGTCGGCACCGACGGCGAGGATGGCCCCACCGACGCCGCGGGGGCCTATGCCGATGACACCGTTGTGGCGGCCATCGCGCGACAGCAACTTGATCTGCACAGGGCGCTGGCCCGCTGCGATGCCTATCCGCTCTTCGCCGCCGCGGGGGGCCTCATTCACACTGGCCCCACCGGCACAAACGTGGCCGACATCCGGATCGTGCTTGCCCGACCGTAAGCCTTTTCGTGGGATACGTTTTCCAATCGGGCCGCTTTTTCGGCAAGCTTTAAAAACTCGCCTCCACGGGTGCCGCTCGCCGTGCCGATCAGACGTCGCAAAGGCTCACGGCCTGCTGCAGGCCGGCAAAGGCGTCGCGGGTCGGGATAAACTCGTGCCCCACGAAGCCCTTGTAGCCGATCTCGACCAGTTTCCGCATGATTGGCGGATAGTTGATCTCTTGATTGTCATCGAGTTCGCCGCGGCCCGGGTTCCCCGCTGTGTGCACGTGGCCGATTACGTCTTTGCACTGCTCGATTCGGCGAATCACGTCGCCGTTCATCACCGAAACGTGATAGCAGTCGAAAAGCATCTTCACGTGTGTCGAGCCGACGCGACGAACGATCCCCGCGACGTAGTCGCAGTCATCGCCCTGGTAGCCAGGATGGCCTTTCATCGGATGCGTATCGTCGCGGGTATTGAGATGCTCGAGGCAGATGTTGACGCCCTTCTTCTCAGCGTGGCCGGCAATCTGCTTGAGGCCCTTGACGCAGTTGTCGGCCCCCTCGGCCAGCGAGATCTCACCGCTCTTGGGATCGTCGGCATCGCGCCACTTGTAGCCATTGAAGGCGATCACCGCCGGGAAGCCGGCCGCGGCGCAGTCGTCAATCATTGTGGTGGTCCGCGCGATCACTTCCTCCTGATACCGCGGATTGTTGAAGCCCCTCATAAACGGGGCACCCGGCATACCGTTGGGCGCCAGTGCGCAGGAGAGGCCATGCTTCTTCAGCGTGGGCCAGAGTTCCGGATCGGCCAGTTCGATCGACACGCAGCCAAGTTCCTTGGCGACCTGGCACATCTTCTCGATATCCCACTTGTCGCCGGCGACGTTGTAACACCAGTAGACGAGCGAGTGGTGGATGTGGCCTTTGAGCTTGGTCATCGGGAAAACTCCTTCGGTGGCTAGTTCGTTGGCTGGGATGAAAATGGCTGGTAAACCAGCGGCGACGCCGACGGCAGGGCGTAAGATAGCCGGTGCTCCACACTCCTGAAAGCTTTGCCCCCGAATACCCCTGCAAAAGCCGAGCCGTCACAGTCACGGAGTCGCGGGTTTGTGTAACATCGAGTGTGTGTAACATCCCGTGCTCAAGCATCTTTGGCCTCGTCCCTGCCGCTCTTGGAACGCTCTCCATGCCCTCTCTTAAACGCATTCTCGTCACTGGCGGTGCCGGCTTTCTCGGCAGCCACCTCTGCGACCGCCTCGTAGAGCAAGGACACGACGTGATCTGCGTCGACAACTTCTTCACCAGCCAAAAAACAAACGTGGCCCACCTGCTTGGCTGCGGTAATTTCGAACTGCTGCGGCACGACATCATCCACCCGCTCTGGCTGGAGGTCGACGAGATCTACAACCTCGCCTGCCCGGCCGCTCCCGGCCACTACCAGTACAACCCCATCAAGACGATGAAGACGTCGGTGATGGGAGCGATCAACATGCTCGGCATGGCGAAGCGGTGCCGGGCGAAGGTGCTGCAGGCCTCCACGAGCGAGGTTTACGGCGACCCCGAGGTGCACCCGCAGCCGGAGAGTTATCGCGGCTCGGTCAATCCGATTGGCCCCCGGGCCTGCTACGACGAGGGGAAGCGGGCCGCCGAGACGCTCTTCATGGACTACCACCGGTCCAACGGCGTGAACGTGCGAATCGTGCGAATCTTCAATACCTATGGCCCGCGGATGCATCCCTACGACGGTCGCGTCGTCTCCAACTTCATCCGGCAGGCGCTCTCCGGCGAACCGATCACGATTTTCGGCACCGGTGCCCAGACCCGTAGCTTCTGTTACCGCGACGACCTGATCGAGGGCATGATCCGGATGATGAATGGCCCCGACGACTTCGTGGGCCCGGTGAACATCGGCAATCCTGGCGAGTTTACGATCCGGCAGCTCGCGGAGCTGACGCTCGAACTCACCGGTACGGAAGTGAAACTGATCGAGAAGTCACTGCCGGTGGACGATCCGGAACGGCGTTGCCCTGACATTGCGCTCGCACAAGAAAAACTTGGCTGGCAGCCGAAGGTGCCGCTCCGCGAAGGCCTCACCAAAACGATCGCCTGGTTTCGCTCCGTGAAGTTTGTCGACTTCCGCGCCCCGACGCCCAACTACTGATCCCTGTTTCGGATCTTCCTGCCGGTGGCCACCGCCATCATGCCCAGCGCGATCCCCGTGCAGTCACCGATCCAGTCGAGGGGATCGGCAGTGCGGGAAAATATCGGCTGCGTGATTTCGTCCAGACCGCCAAACAGGGCCAGGGCAGCGGCCAGACCGATGACGTTTTGCAGCGTCCAGCGGCCCCAGGCCGCGAGCGTGGCGGATGCCAACAGGCCAAGGATGCCGTAGGCAACGACGTGCATCGTCTTGTCGGTGGGGAGATCGGGGCCGGTGCCGAGAATCTCCTGTGGTCGGGGATAGTGCGTCGCGAACACAAGCAGAACGGTGTACACGGCGGTGGCCCACGCCAGACACCACGGCAGACGGCTGCTGGGCCGCGTGGCGGCTCCCGAAACGAGCGGTGTTTCCTGTTGAGCAACCATCGGCGACTCCTAAAAATCTGCCCGGATCGCTGCAGAATACACCATTTTTGATCTTCGCCCTCGCCGGTTGATCCGCTAGTCTCCCGTCCCCTCACTGGAGGTCCAAACGACACACATTCTCTTGCAGGAGTCCCCCCCCCATGAACCGTCAGGAACTTTCCGCGATCGTCCTTGAACTGCTTGAGAAGGAGACGGGGGAATCCTATCCCGTTCTTATCGACACGATCTCGCTCCGTGAGGGCCTCAATCTCGACTCGCTCGACATGGCCGGTCTCGTGTTGCACATCGAAAGCCGCTTTGGCATCCAGATCGAGAATGAATTGCTCGAGAAGGTCACCACGATCGGCAACCTGCTCGACGTGCTGCAGCAGAAGATCGCCGCCAAGTCTGCCAAACAGGCGGCTTGAGCAACAGCGGGCCGCCTTTCCTTCAGCCGCTCGACTGCCGCCATGCTAGCATGCCCCTGCAATGCCGAAGCCACAACTGCCGCATGCGGCCTGTCCAGCCATGCGCTCGTTGCGGCCACGCTTACCGAAATCCCCGCCCTGCGGGATCGGCCTGTGCCGCAGGGATGCCCTCCGCTGCCCCCCCGATTCCTGCGGCACTGCGACGAGCAGACGGTGGTCGGCATCTGGGCAGTGCTTGAGGCGATCGCTGCGTACCCTGAGCCGCGACCGTCGTTCTCTGGCTACGGCGTCGTGGCCGCGCCCTGTCAGGCCGGTCGGATCGCGACGGCCCAATCGCTCGTGCTGGCCCGCGCCGGTGGAGGAGTGAATGTCTCGCCCCATATCGTGCCGCAGTGTTCGCTCCATTCGCTGGCCGGCGCTGTCAGCGTGGGCTTGAGCATGCATGGGCCCAACATCGGCATCAGCGGAGGTCAGTACGCCGTTTCGGAAGGACTGTTCGCGAGTCTATCGCTGCTGCTATCCGGCCCCGCCGCAACGGGGAAAATCCTGCCTGGCATCTGGCTCGTGATGACCGCCTGGGATCGGGAGCCCGCCCTTGATGCGACCGGCCGACCGCTGACGGCTCCCGCCGAGAGGCATGCTGCAACCGAACCAACGTGCCGTGGGATCGCGGTGGCGCTGACGCCCGATGTCACTGCTGCCAGTCTGCGAATCTCCTTGCATCTGCCAGCCGCGATCCGCGCCGCCCGTCTCACGCCGCCGACTGCTTCCGCGGCCGACGAGATCCTTGCCTTCGCCCGTGCTCTGACTGCCTGCGGGCAGTCAGCCACTGCAGGCGGTAGCCAATCATTGACGTGGACCCACACCTGCCCGTGGGCCGCGGAGGTCCGCCTGGCAGCCAATGTCGCTGTCGGTCTGCCGCAGCGGGAGGCAGCATGACCACCGCCACGCACCACGCCCGGAAGTCTGTCGTGATCACCGGGATCGGTGCCGTCTCGCCGCTGGGCAACAGCTTTGCTGCGATTGCCGATAGTCTGCTGGCCGGCCGATCGGGCGTGCGGTCGGTCGAACCGGGCGAATTCGCGCGGGAGAGCCACCAATTTGTTGCGACTGTCGATCAGATTCCGGCTCCGCCTGTGGACATCTGCGGGCTCGATGAATCGGCCTTTCGCGGCCTCACTCGCTTTGAACAGTTCTGCCTGAGCCCCGCGGCCCATGCGATCGCCGATGCCGGCCTGAAGGATGACCGCGCCGTGCTCCGCATCGGACTGGTGCTGGGCCTTGGTGCCGAACAACTCAAGCAGTGGGAGCTCGATTTTCTTGCCGGCGGCACGCAGGTGCTCATGCCGCGGCCCGACGACACGCTCGTTCACCGCGTGGCCCGCCGACTCGATATCCGCGGGCCGGCGGTGACGGTCGCTGCCGCCTGCGCGTCCAGCGGCTATGCCATGGCACTCGGCCGCATCTGGCTCCAGGCCGGCTGGGTCGATGCCTGCGTGGTCGGCGGGTGCGACATCATCAGTCCGACGGCGCTGGCCGCGTTCTATAACCTCCGCGCCCTCTCGCGCCGCAGCGACGACCCGGCGAAAGCATCACGACCATTCGACCGTGATCGTGATGGCTTCGTGATGGGGGAAGGGGGGGGCTGCTTCGTGCTTGAGACGCTGGCGTCGGCCCACTCCCGCACGACGCGGATTTATGGCGAACTCGCTGGCGTCGGCATGTCGAGCGATGCCGCCCATATGGTGACGCCCTGTGCCGATCCGACGCAGGCCGCTCAGGCGATCACGTTGGCGCTCGCCGATGCTGGAATCACAGCCGGGGAGGTCGACTACGTGAATGCCCATGCCGCCGGCACTCCGGTGGGCGATGCGGCTGAGTCGGCCGCAATTCGCCGGGCGCTCGGCGCCGCCGTCGATCGCGTGCCGGTGAGCTCTACCAAGAGTATGTCGGGCCATCTGATCAGCGGTGCGGCAGCCTTCGAGGCGGTCGCCTGCCTGGCTGCGATCGACCGGCAGGCCGTGCCACCCACCGTGAACCTCGACCATCCAGACCCTCATTGTCAGCTCGACCATGTGCCCCACGTAGCCCGCAGCCGTTGTGTACGAGTGACTGCCAGCAACTCATTCGGCTTCGGCGGCGCGAACCTCTGTCTCGTGATCCGCCACGCCGCCTAGCGTATTTCTCCCCTCAATCGCTGCCACGCATTCATCCCGACCCCTCACCCCTGGATTTTTACTGATGACAACCCTTCCTTGCTCGACCACCATTCGTCCGACTATCACCTCCCGGCAGATGCCGCCGCTGACGGTGTCGGCGATCGACTCAATGCTGGAATATCTCGTTGCCCACTGGCATAAAGTCGAGCCCGCACACGCCGAGACGGGTCTTGGTGGCCGAATCTGTGACCTCCACCAGTTCAACTTCCTGCTCTGGCATCAGGAAGACATCGCCCGTTCGCCGGAGGTCACCGACGCCCGGATCGCGGAAGTGAAGCGGGCAATCGACAAATACAACCAGGCCCGCAACGACGCGATCGAGAAGGTGGACGACTGGCTGATCGAAGAACTGGCCCGCCAGGGGATCTTGGCTGCAGCGACCGCCCCGGCCGCAACTGAAACGCCAGGCGCCGCGATCGACCGGCTTTCGATCCTGGAGCTGCGGCGGTTTCACATGCAGGAGCAGATCGACCGCATCGATGCGTCGCCTGAGCACCGGGAGAAGGCGGCCGCCCGACTGGCCGTGCTTGACATGCAGCGATCGCATCTCACGGAGGCCGCCGAGCGACTTGTCAACGAGATCTTCACAGCCCAGCGGCCGCTGCGGGTCTTTCGGCAGATGAAGATGTATAACGACCCGTCGATGAATCCCTACCTCTACAAGGCAGGCGTTCGTGCCGCGGCGTGATTTCGGGGGTTGTCTTTCGTGGGATAAGAGAGGACCGGCAAGTTGGAAAACTCGCCTCCACGATAGCCCCGCCCTCTATTCACTTCTCGCCGGTATCAGTCGGGATCTGTGGGATGAGCTTCGCCACTTCATCCGCTGGCACGATTGCCTGGCTCTGGCCGCGAGTCTTGCTGAGTTTCATGATGCCGATACCGAGCAGCTTTCCGTCCAGCAAAAACATCGGACAGCCGCGGACGATGCCGCCGCCGAGGTAAAACGGCCGAGGCCTTTCCACAACGGCCCAGATCTGCCCTGGCGTCAGCGCCGGATCGTAGTTGAAGAGTTCGTCGAGGCGGGCGACTGTCACCGTGTAGTCGGCCACCTCCGCACGACCGCCCGCGGCCAAGTTCACTGGCACAAACGTCACTCCATTCGCCTCTGGGGCGTCGGCCTTGGGCCGCACAAAGGCGAGATCCAGTTCGGTGTCTTTGAACACCAGCGTGGCGGGGATCTCAGTGCCGTCGCCGAGGATGATCTCGAGTTCTTTGATCGTGGCCGACGCCTCCACCTTGATGGCCCCGCCCGGCGTATTGGCCTCGCGGCCATCGACCATCCGCGAGGGATCGATGGCGCTGAGCGAGAGCACGGTGAGCCCGCTGGCGTCGACGATCGTGCCATCGGCGCGGACCTTGTCTTCACGTTCGGGCAGGTTGAGACCGGGCCGGTTGGCTGCCGTCAGCCGCACGGTCGCCACGCCCGTGACCTTGACGACGGAGTCTTTATATTGAGCAAAGATCTTGCGAGAGAGAGCCGGGAGCGACTCTTCAGCGTGAGCCTGCCGCGGGATTACAAGCTGAATCGCAACGCATGCGGCGAATGCGAGGCCACTGGCCACGATGAAACGATTGGTCATCAAACGATCTCTCCTTGAGACGCCCTTCTAACAAAAAAGTCTGTCGGGTATGCCCTACCACCTGGGCTCCACTTCGGCGTAGCTCGTGCCGACGCCGCGGCGGACGAAAAATACCACCTGCCCCGGCTTGGTCTCGCGGCAGGCCTTGAGGATCTCCTCCGCCTCAACGACGGTCTTCACCACGCGGCCGTTGATCGAGACGATGATGTCGCCAGGTCCGAGGCCGGCCAGCGCCGCCCAGCCGTTGGGCTGCACCGTGCTCACGCGAACGCCCGGCGCATCGACCGGCAGTTGCTCCGTGATCCGTTCGCCAAGCGGCAGTTCGCGAACTGTGAATTCAAATGTGTCGTCCTTAAAAGAATCGAGGTCGCCCGTAGCCGCCGGCGCGGCCACCAGCACCGCCTTACAATCAAGCGGCTCGCCATCCCGCAGTCCTCCAAACGCAATGTCGGTGCCCACGGCATAAGGCAGGATCAGGTTTTCGAAGATGTCGGTATCGGTCGGGCTGCTGGCGGGGATGACGCGGCCGTCGAGCTTGAGGAGCAGATCGCCCACCTTGATGCCCGCGCCGGCGGCGGGCGACTCAGGCACGACATGCGTCACCCGCACCCCCTTGCGGCCGGGAATCTGTAGGGCCTCGGCGATTTCTCGCGTCAGCACCTGTGTCTGCACGCCCAGCCAGGGCCGCTCCGGCTTACCGACATGGTCGTTTTCCGAAGGTGGCCCGATGCGAACAACCGTCACCATCTCTTCGGCGTCGCGGACAAACGTCACCAGCTTCGGCACGGGCTCGGTGATCTTCTCGCTGATGACGGTGACGGCCCGCTGCAGGTCGGTGGTGGACCGGATCGGCTCGCTGCCGACCTGTGTGATAATGTCGCCGGTGCGCAGCGCCGGCTTTGCCTCAGCGGCGCCGCCACCATTCCTCGCGCCCACTACGAGGCTGCCGTCGGTGGTTGGTCGCTTGCGTTCAAGGGCCGCGAGCTTCGTAACGTTGCGGGCGGTGAGGCCCATGGGCTGGAGTTCTACTTCCTTCGGCAGGAGCGGCTCGCGGATCGCGGTGGTGATCGTCCATTCGATCGGCTGGCCGTCGCGGAGGCCCTTCAAGGGCACAGTCGCACCGACTGGCACGCTAAACACGAGGCGGTTAAAGGCAGGGATGTCTTCGACGGCGCGGGCTGCAGGGATCGCGATGCCGTTCAACGACGTGATCAGGTCGCCCGGCTTCAGGCCCGCCTGTTCCGCCGGCCCACTTGGGAGGATCGAGCCGACCAAGAGGCCCGCGTCGGCGTCGAGAGATTTCATGAGCGGCTGCACGCCCATGCCGATCCAACTGCGGGCGACGCTCCCTTTGGCGATGATCTCATCGGCCACGGCCTTGGCGATGTTGCTCGGGATCGCGCCGCCGAGGCTGCCGACCCCGATCTCGTTGACGCCCACAATTTCACCGGCGAGGTTCACCAGCGGGCCGCCGCTGTTGCCGGGAAAGATGACGGCATCGTGACCGATCCAGCGGACCAGTTCGCCGACGCTTTCGCCGTCGATCTGCAGGGCCGATCCGCCGGGTGGGATCATGGCGAGGTTGGAGACAATGCCCTGCGTGACCGATTGCGACAGGCCGGCAGGACTGCCCATGGCGAGAACAACATCGCCGATCTGGAGACTATCGGAATCACCGAACGTGGCATGGGGCAGCGGGTCGGTTGCGATGCGGCGGTCGGCAGGGTCGATTTTCAGAATCGTGAGATCGCTCAAGGGATCGGTGCCGATGAGCGTGGCGGCGAGTTCCTCACGGTTGGTGAGGCGGACGGTGATCCGGCTGCCGCGGCCGGCGACGTGGTGGTTGGTAACGATGTAGCCGGCGGCGGTAATGATCGCGCCGCTGCCGGTGCTGCGCGACTTCTGCATCCGGCCGGTGCCACCCGATTCCATGACAACATCGATTCGCACAAGCGTTGGGTAGACCTTGTCGACTGCCTGCTGGATTCGGTCGCGGAGCAGAGGTGCTTTGTCAGATGTCACCGATTCAGGCGTCACCGCTTCAAGCGTTGCCACCTCAGGCGTGGCCACTTTGCCGGGCGGCTCCTCGGCCTGGAGGCGAGTGGCGGCGGAGCTAGCGGTGGTGACCGCAGCAGCGATCACGGCAACGGCGAAGGCGGCAGAACGAGCAGGGCGAAGAAGCATGCAGTAACCAAGGGTGACGCGAAGGGGAGTGAACGCTGGGTCGGATGAACCTGGCTTCAGTCTACAGCCCCGGTCGCCATCCAGCCTCGGTCTCTCGGGAAGGGCGAGCTCTTGAAGACGCCGCGTGTGGTAGCTGAAGTTGTTCCGGGCAATCCCGACGCGTATGATCTGAGCCGCGTGAGACCTGTGTTTTCGTGGGTCAACCGCCCGTGCTCCCGTAGCTCAGTTGGATAGAGCGGAGCTTTCCTAAAGCTCAGGTCGCAGGTTCGATCCCTGCCGGGGGTACT
>JBAXUW010000100.1:0-11173 GCA_037129495.1 Planctomycetota bacterium
CGATGTTTTGCGTAAAACGGACAAGTTGGAAAACTTATCCCACGAAAGGCAAAAGACTGCGTCGCATGGATGCGACGGAAAGCACCAGCCGGCGGAGGCCGGCCAAGCAAAAATCGCAGGATGCGATGTTTTGCGTAAAACGGACAAGTTGGAAAACTTATCCCACGAAAGGCAAAAGCCAGCCGGTCCTAAGTGGAGGCGAGTTTTCCAACTTGCCGAAAAGAGGCCAGTCAAGCCAGCGGGTTAAAAACCAGGCCGCTGGCAAGCTTCGGGTAGAAGTAGGTGCTCTTGGCCGGCAGCCGATCTCCGGTCTGGCTCACGTTCCGGATGTCGTCCACGCTCGCCGGCAGCACGATCGCCGCCAGCGGATACCTGCCCGTGGTCAGCCCCTCGATCACCTCGCTCACCGAGTGCACATAGCCGGGCGTGGGAATCTCCCTCACGCTGCCTTTCGTCCCAAGTTGCGTCCCAAGCAGTTCGTTGATCACGAGCCGGTGAAGGATCGCCACCCCCAGGCTCCGCCAAGCGACACCGTGGTCAGGCGTAACCTGCTCCATCCGGAGCTGTCCTGCAGGCGTGATCCGGGCGAGTGTCCAGGCCTGGTCTCCCGACGTGTATATGCCAAGTGTTCCCTGCCGGTCTTCGATATCGATTTCCATCCAGACGTCTGCCGCCCCTGCCGGACCCTGACCGGCAGCCTCCAACGTAAAGCAGTCGCCGAGCCTCGCGGCTAGGTCTGTCACCGTGGCAACGGCAGGCTGCACAAAGAGCCGGTGAGTGGGCAGCACGATCAGCCCCGGATCGCTCATCCCCACGAGCATCATGAGCACGAAGTTGGCTGGGTGGTCGGAGGGGAGTGGCCCGCCACCGTGCTCCTGGGCATACGCGGCCGCGACCTCGTCGCGGTAGG
Source organism: Planctomycetota bacterium (assembly GCA_037129495.1). Taxonomy (GTDB): domain Bacteria; phylum Planctomycetota; class Planctomycetia; order Pirellulales; family UBA1268; genus CAMCQY01. The sequence goes on from JBAXUW010000100.1 coordinate 911, forward strand.
TGCAGGCGGTCTCGTACCGGTGGTGACCGTCGGCAATGAAGACCGGCTTCGGTCCCAGCAGTCGCGCGACCTTCGCCGCCACCGGCTCGCTTGTCAGCGGCCACATCCAGCTTCGTACTCCGAGGTGGTCGGTCGCCTCCACCGGCGGCTGGCCGGCCACGGACTGGTCAAGCAGTTCTTGGACCTCTCCCTCCGGGTCGGGATAGATTCCGAACACCTGGCTGAGATTTGCCCGGCAGGCCCGCGTCAGCAGGAGGCGGTCTTGCTTAGGGCCTGACATTGTCTCCTCGTGTGGGTGGATGTTGCCGGTGCCAAACCGCTCCAGCCGCACGCGGGCCATGACGCCCCGGCGGACGTGCTTCTGGCCGTCCAACTCAAACTGTTGGTGGTAGACATAGAGCGCCGCCGCCTGCTCCTGCATGATCACCCCCTGCTCCCGCCACGTCCGCAAAAACTTCGCCGCACGGGTGTAGCGGTTCGACTGCTCGTTGTCGCCGGGCTCCTCCCGGTTGAGCTCCAGCCGGATCACGTTGGCGGGGTGCTGTTCGTAGAGCCTGGCCTGCAGCTGAGCATCGATGACGTCATAGGGAGGCGAGATGACCTGCGAGAGGGTCCCAACGTGCTTGGGGTCGTAGCGAAGGCCGCGGAGGGGCGCAATGGACGGCATGGGGTTTTTTATCTCGGGAGATTGTTTTCACGTGAAACGAAAGCGGAGGCGTCGTTGCCGACGCCTCCGCTCATGGTTGTCGTGGTTGACAGGGTTGTCGTTTCGCAGGTGTGAAACTAGTAGCGGTAATACTCGGGCTTGAAAGGGCCCTCGGCCGGAATATGCAGATACTCGGCCTGGGCCGGGGTGAGCTTCGTCAGCTTCACGCCCAGCTTGTCGAGGTGCAGACGGGCGACCTCCTCGTCGAGCTTCTTGGGCAGCATGTGCACGCCGATCTCGTACTTATCGGTCTCCGTCCAGAGCGCGATCTGAGCCAGCACTTGGTTCGTGAAGCTCGTGCTCATCACGAACGACGGATGGCCAGTGGCACAGCCAAGATTCACAAGCCGGCCCTCGGCCAACAGCAGCACCGACTTGCCACTGGGCAGCGTATAGCGATCGACCTGCGGCTTGATCTCAACCTTCTTGATCCCCTTGGTGTTTTCCAACCAAGCGACATCAATCTCGAGGTCGAAGTGGCCGATGTTACAAATAATGGCGTCGTTTGGCATCTGCTGGATGTGGGGTCCCAAGATCACGTCGCGGCAGCCGGTTGCCGTTATGAAGATCTGACCGCGGGGGGCAGCCTCTTCCATGGTCGTGACCTCGTAGCCCTCCATCGCTGCCTGGAGGGCGTTGATGGGATCGACCTCGGTGACAATCACACGAGCCCCGAGCGCCTTCATGGCGTGGGCCGAGCCCTTGCCAACGTCGCCGTAGCCAGCCACCACCACCACCTTGCCAGCCACCATCACGTCGGTCGCTCGCTTGATGCCGTCTGCCAAGCTCTCGCGGCAACCGTAGAGGTTGTCAAACTTGCTCTTCGTGCAGGAGTCATTGATGTTGATGGCCGGCAGCTTGAGCTCGCCGTTCTCGTGCATCTGATAAAGACGATGGACTCCCGTAGTGGTCTCCTCGGAGAGGCCGCGGATGCCGCCAATGAATTCCGGATACTTGTTGTGCACCATCGCGGTGAGATCACCGCCGTCGTCGAGGATCATGTTGAGCGGTTCGCCGTCCTTAAAGAAGAGCGTCTGCTCGATGCACCAGTCAAACTCTTCGTCGGTCATGCCCTTCCAGGCGTAGACCGGGAAGCCAGCCTCGGCGATGGCGGCCGCGGCGTGGTCCTGAGTCGAGAAGATATTGCAGCTGCTCCAGGTAACCTCAGCACCAAGCTCCTTGAGGGTCTCAATGAGCACAGCCGTCTGGATCGTCATGTGAAGGCAGCCCGCAATCCGCGCCCCAGCCAGCGGCTTCGACTTTCCATACTTCTGCCGCAGTGCCATCAGGCCCGGCATCTCGTTTTCGGCCAGCATGATCTCCTTGCGGCCCCAATCGGCCAGCGAGAGATCAGCAACTTTGAAGGGTAGGCGAGTTTCGACGTGCGACACAGGAGGGGCTCCTAGAACGGGATGGGGGGTTTGGATGTCCTGAGAATGTTCCATAGTAGCCTTCTGCTGGCAATCGCAAAACCGGTTATTTTGGCAGTCTGAGGGCCCGCCGGGCGGCGGCCACAAAGGCCCGGACTTTCTCCGGGTCTTTCCGGCCGAGACCGCTCTCAACGCCGCTGGCGGTGTCGACAGCCAAGAGCCGAGTGAGTCGGATCGCCTCGGCGACATTGGCCGGGGTCAGTCCGCCAGCCACGGCCATCGGCACCGGCAGCGAGCGGGTCTGGACAAGGGCGGCCCAGTCGACCAAGGCTCCGGTGCCACCGAGCTGTCCTGCCGAGGTGCCTGGCGTGACGGCGGCATCCACGATCACCATTCTGAGCATCCCGCCGACGGCGATCGCAGCGGCAATCCACTGACGAGCAGCCGCTAGGGCGTCGATGCCGGGCCGTGCTGCCTCAAGGCGGACGGCCCGAAACACAGGTAGGCCGGCGAGCTCGCCGCACAGCTGAGGTGGATCGACCGGCGACTCATCGCCTGAGAGGTGGCCGTGGAGCTGGATCGCGTCCAGCGAGAGTTCCATGGCGAACCGCAGAATCTCCACGGCGGGCATGCCAGCAAACACGCCCACCCGCAGCACGCCCGGCGGAATGGCGTCGCTGACTTCACGGCCGCTGTCGAGGTCGAGCCGCCGCGGCGAACCTGACACAAAGTTGAGTCCAATGGCATCGGCACCCGCGTCGGCCACCATGCGGGCGTCGGCGGCAGTGGTCACACCGCAAATCTTCACGTGAAACATGCCATCTCCTTCGGGCGTCATATTCGGTGCCACCGGTCTGGGTCGAGGTCTTTTCACTCCATAGGAAAGTCTACGGACCCGTCGGGTGGTGGAGGAAGTCATAGTGGTTGGTCGAAACCAGAAGGGTCGGAAGTCGAGATCGCCACCTCTGGAACCATGACCCCGTGCACCAACCACGTCGACATCCCTCTTCCCGTCCGTTCATGGCCATGCCCCGCACCCAATTCTATCACCCGGCGCGGGTGATCGATGCGGCCCTGCATGGTATCGAACGGGCTATCCGCCGTGCGGAAGGCATTGGCCTGGTGGTTGGCCCGCCGGGCACGGGCAAGTCGCTCCTCTTGGCGAAGGTGGGAGAAAGCGTCGGCGACGACTTTCGAGTCGCCCTGCTCTCGGGCACGAGCATCTGCACCCGCCGGGCGCTCTGGCAGTCGATCCTGGCAAACCTCGGGCAGCCATACCGCGGGATCGACGAGGCCGAACTGCGGATCGCCTTGGCGGAACTGGTACGGGAACTGGCCGCGACCGGCTCGGGGCTCGTGATTTTGGTAGACGAGGCCCACACGCTCCCGTTGCGGCTGCTCGAGGAACTCCGTCTTCTGGCCAACATGCCCACGCCGCTGCCGGCCGTGCACATCGTGCTCGCAGGCACGTCGGCGGTCGAGGAGCGGCTTGGCTCGCCAAAGATGGAGAGCTTCGCGCAGCGGATCGCGGTCCGGGCCTATCTGGAACCGCTCGACCACGCCGAGACGGTCGCCTACCTCCGGACACAGACCCGGGCCGCGGGCCTCGACTGGGAAAGGTGCTTTGAGTCTGGCTGCGATGACGCCGTCTACAGCACCGCCGATGGGGTGCCGCGACTGATCAATCAGGTCTGCGACCAGGCCCTCGTGCTTGTGGCCGGTGTCGGCCGGCGTGTCAGGCCCACCGACATTCTGGCGGCGTGGCAGGAGATTCAGCGGCTCCCCGCGCTGGCGCTCTTTGCCCACGCGGTGGGAGACGCCCCGCAGCAGGAGTCAGCCCCGGCCGCGGACGGTCTGTGCGACGCCGGCCACCTGACCGACCTGACCGACCTGACCGACGGCTTCTCCGACAGCAATTCCGCCGGGCCTGCGGATGGCTATCCCGATGGGTATGTGGTGCACGAACTTGGCGGCGAGGGAAGTGTCGGCGTGATCGAATTTGGGTCGCTCGACGATCGTGAGGCGGAAAATACGAGGCGGCCGTTCGCCGATATCAGCGCCGTCGTCGGCCCGGCCGATGACGAGGCGAGCCGACTCACCGACCCGTTCCAGGGACCGGACGTGGAATTTGTCTTTGATACCTCGGCCGATCCGTTCCAGGAACTTTTCGAGCAGGAGGAGCGGGTCGTAGAACGCTATGTCATTCGGTCGCAGGATGACTTCTGCGGCCATCAGCGCGTGGCCAGCACCGAGGGGGCTGCGCTCGTGCGGCAGTTGGTCGAATTGCCGGGCAGCCGCCAGCCTGATGTGGTCGGATCGGGAGGCGGGCGGTTGCCGGTCAACGGTGACGGGGTTGACCGGGCCGAGGCTGCTGACGCAGGGCCCGTCCTCATGGCGGCGACGGAGGTGGTGGACGATGCCGACATGGTGGTGATTGAGGAGGATCTCTTCAACCAGCCCGCCGGCCGGCCGGTAGTGGCAGCCGTGCGGCTCGGGGATTACCGCCTGCTGTTCGCCCGGCTGCGACGCGGCGGTTAGTGTATCGTTTGCCATGTCCACCGATACCGATCTCCAGTCGCAGAACAATTGGCCTCCAGGCCGTGTGCTCGTTGTGTCGGCCACTTATAACGAGCTTGAGAACGTCTCTCTTTTGATTGACAGCGTGCTGGCGGTCGATCCTCATTTGCAACTCCTGATCGTCGACGACGACTCGCCCGACGGCACTGGGGCGATCGCCCTATCGAAGGCGGAAGGACAAGCGCGACTGCATGTGCTTGTCCGCCGCGGTCGCCGCGGATTGGGCAGCGCGATCCTGGAAGGCTTTGAACTGGGGCGACAGCAGGGCTTCGCCGTGGCGGTGAACATGGACGCCGACTTCAGCCACGATCCCGCCGACATCCCCCGCTTGCTCGCGGCCCTGGAACCAGCAGGCGGCTCAGCGATTGACGTGGTGGTTGGATCGCGGCGGGTGCCTGGCGGCCAAACGGTGGGCTGGCCGTTCTCGCGGCATCTGGCCAGCCGGCTTGTGGGCTGGTTTACGCGGTGGGTTTTATGGGTACCGATCCGTGATGCATCCAGCGGCTTTCGCGCCGTCCGGTTGGCGATCTTCGACCGGGTGAGCGGGCCGTTTGCCCAGGGCTATGCGTTTCAGGAGGATCTGCTCTGGCGGGTGCACCGAGCCGGCGGTCGGCTGGGGGAGGTGCCAATCACGTTCACCAATCGTGAGCATGGCTCCAGCAAGGCCGACTTCGCCGAAAGTCGGCGGAGCATCGGCGAACTCTTGAAACTCGCGCGGCAGACCTGGCTGGGCTGAGCTGTGGGGAGGACAAGTTGGAAAACTTATCCAACGCGTTACTTCGACTGCAGCCCGAGCGGGTCAAATGAATTTTTGTTTGGCACAGGAGCTGCGATGGGGGCAGAGAGTGGGGCCGAGAGTGGGGATGTACCCAGCGTTGATTGGACGGGCGATGGTGGGGCCGACGCGGCCGGATCGGGTCGCTCGCCCAACGCGATCGCGAGGCCATCGCGAGCGTCTTTCAGGTCCGGTTTGAGTTTGAGGGCCTTGCGAAACTGAACAACGGCCTCCTCCTTGCTGCCGCCCCTGTAGAGGGTCACGGCATAGTTGTTGTAGAGGGCCGGATTATTTGGTTCTTTTGTCAGCATGAGGCGGAAGTGTTCGCTGGCCTCGCTGAAGCGACCGGCCTGGAATAAAGCGTTGGCAAGATTGAGATGCATTGCCGGCACGTGCGGGGTCAGGCGAACGGCCTCGGAAAACTCCTTGATGGCCTCGTCGAGCCGGCCTTTGGCGGAGAGAGCGGAGCCGAGATTATTGTGTGTTTCGCCGAGGTCGGGCCGCAATTTCGTCGACTGGGTGAAGTGGTAGTAGCCCCCCTCGATGTCGCCACGGGCGAATTTTTTGGCCCCGAGCCGGTTGTGAGCCTGCCAGGCGTTGTGGTTGGTCTTGAGAGTGTGTGTCCAGAGAGCATCTTCGCTGGCCCAGGCGTTGGCGTAAATAAACGAGAGCAGTGCCAGGGTCGCAACCGCAATCGAACCGCCGGCGATGATGAGCGGCTGCGCCGAATCTGTGGACTGCTCATACCACCGGGCGGCGAGAGCGCCGATCAGCGCGATCACGCCGATCATCGGTAGGTAAATAAAGTGGTCGGCCACCCAGGTGATCCGCATGTAGGAGATGTCGACAAAGCCGAGGACGGGCGCCACCATCAGCAGGAAGAAGCCCATGCCAAACGCGGCATGGCGACCCCAACCCGGTCGCTCGACCGTGCCCCGGTTCGTCCAGATCCACCAGGCTGCGGCGGCGATCACCGGCCAGGCGAGAAACTGCCAGACCTTTGGCGGATCGACTTCCCAGCGCGGATAGATCGGCAGCAGTCTGGCAGGCCAGACGATCTGGCCAATGTAGAAAAGAATCGCCATGCCCGCGGTGGCGATCCGCGAGGCAACGCCCCCGACGGGCATCTTTTCCGCCCCGATCGCCCTGCCATGTTGGTAAAAGATCGTAATCATGCCGAGCACGATCGAGATCAAAAAGAGGGGAGCCGCGCGGGTGCCATCGTCTACAGATACTCTGCCCCGCTTCCACCAGGCATGCAAAAGGAGCACGACCGGCAACGCCACCATGGATGTCTTCGCCAGCATCGCCAGCAAGAAAAACAGAATCGAGAAATAGTAGAAACGGTTTCGCTGAGCTGTATTTGGCTCATCATCCTGAGACACCCAACAGAGGCAGCAGAGCAAACAGAGCGGTAGCGAGAGGGTGTTTTTGGTCTCCGAAACCCAGGCAACCGATTCCACGCAGACCGGATGAATGGCGAAGATCAGACCGCTGAGCCAGGCGCCGGGGATCCGCATCCGGGCCAAGAGCGCCCAAACCAGCAGGCTGCCGATCAGATGCAAAACAATGGTCGTGACGTGGTAGCCGGTCGGCCGAGCACCGAAGAACGGCCACTGAAGCCACAGCGCTGTGTAGGAGAGCGGAAAGAAGTCAGCGCCGTCGGGATAAAACCAGAGCTTGGCGAGGCCCTGCAGGGAGCCCGACTGCACAACAGGATTCTGGGTGAGGAGTTGGTCGTCGTCCCAGAGCCAGTCGCCGTGGTATGCCGGCGAGTAGATCCACAGCCCCGCAAGCACGATAATAGCCGCCTGAAGCAGCCAGACGTGCCAGCGGCCAGCCTCAGGGGCAGCCGCCTGCCCGTCGTCGGACTGAGAATAACTTGCCAGAGCACGCGATCGGAGTGTTTGATTCATGGCGATTAGTATCCGCCTTTTTTTGAATCAGGCCAGTCTCGCTCAGCAAATTTGTCGAGAAGTTTGCGAAGTTCTTCCGCGATCGGTCGCTCCATGGCCAGCGACTTTACCCGGGCGGCGGGATCGGCGAGCCTGGGGTCGATCTGGAGTGACTTTACCAATGCGGCTCGGGCCTGGGTGGACTGGCCCTGGGCATCGAGAATCAGGGCCAGCGTGGCCCAGTCATCCCCACGATTTCCACCCCCGAGCCGAATCGCCTCACGGATGGCCTGCTCGGCCTCAGGGAGCCGGCCGGCTTCCCGCAGCGGCTCGCCGAGGCCCGTGGCGGCCGTGACGGATGCCGGATTTTTGCTGGCGGAATCCTCCCAAAGTGCGATCGCGCTGGCCCGCACCTTCTGCCGCTGAGTGCTGGTCAAGTAGAGGAGGGCGATCGCCACCATGGTGCTGATGAGCGTCCGCCGGCGGGCCGTTGGCCGGTCTGCCAGCCAGGCCGCGTCGAGCAGGCAGCCCACCATCAGGGCCACCCCCGCCACCGGCAAGGGTGAGATGCGAGACCGAGGCGAGACCGTAGTCGGCGCAGAGGTTGAACGGAAAAAGAATCAACTGGGCATAGAGCGCGAGGATGCGGGGTTCTAGGAGTAGCGCCGCGGAAAGCGAACCGCCCGGGTATTGTGGCTTTATCTCAAAGATCGTCGAGTTGGCTGGCTCAAGCAGAAACCGCGCGGTGAGAAAGGCCGGCACAAGCAGCTTCGCTCCAGCGATAGCCACACCCCAGAATCGCCCTGGCTCGCCGCGCCGAAACAGCCACCATTAAACTCCGATAAGGAGTGGGGCAACGATCCCCGATTCCTTGCTGGCGATCGCCAGCAGGCAGCAGACCACGCAGCCGAGGGCCCGCCAGCGATCGAGGGTTGTATCCGCGGCATCGTGACGCATGGCGAGCACGAGAGCGGCCAGCGAGAACGTGGCCACGAGCAGGTCTTCCCGATAAGTCGGTTCGCAGACCGCTTCCGTGACGACCGGATGCAGGGCAAAGACAAGCGTGGCCAGGACCGAAGAAAGACTGGCTGCCGGCGAGGTGATCTGCCGGATAACAGTCCAAACGAGGAGCACGTTGACCACGTGCAGCGGCACACTGGTGAGGTGGTAGCCAAAGGGCTCCTTGCCCCACATGGCCGCGTCGAGCATCAGCGAGGCCAGTGCACGGGACGGTTGAAATCGAGCACATCCATTCCCAGCACGCGAAAGCTGAGCACATCGAGCCAGTGGCTGGCATCGTGGATAAAGTCGCCAGTGAGGATCTGCATGCGGGCGTCGTAGACAAAGCCCGCAGAGAGCGTGGGGGAAAAGACAGCAAACGTCAGGGCGGCGAGCACCGCAGCCTGTTGCCAGGGCTTCCAGTTCAAGAGTCAGCCTCTTTGGAGTCCATTTCGCTCGAGAGGATTCCAGACGCGGCGAAAGCCAAGCTCTTGGAAGTCTTTGATGTTTGCTGTAGCAAAATCCTTCACCCCGTTTTCCTGTAGGGAGAACGCGGTGCGGATATCAATGATCCTCCTTCTGGGGAACTTTTTACTCGACACGATCTGCCACATCCGATCGTGAACGGTACGCGATTCGCTCGGATACCCAACGATCATCCAGCGGGGATGGTGGCGGTATGACTCCACGAGTGCTGCCGCCTCCACGCCGTCGAGTGGCCGTTCAAAAACTGCCGGGTTACGGACGAGTATGTAGAGCTCGACAAGGATGAATTCGGAGATCGCGATATCATCTCGGCCCGTCTGGCTGTTCAGGAATTCGACCGCCGCCCGATTCTCTGGGCATCCCGGATGCGCTGCGTAGAGGAGAAGGTTTGCGTCGAAAGAAAGCATGATGGAAGTTAGCGAACATCCGGCGGGCAGGCTGGTTCCGAATCGGTCAGCGCTGTCTCGTGGAGTTTGCCTGGAGCGAGCCCTCGCCACCCGGCGTCGCGGATCGTGGGAACCTGCCAGCCTTGAGGTGGCGTTGTTTGCTGCGGATATCGCTCAAACATCTGCTCGACCGCTCGGCGAAAGGTCTCAGTAAGTGACCATTCCCGCTGCTGCGCAAAATCTTTTACGCGGCGATACAACTCGTCGGACAATTGAATCTGAGTCTTAGCCATGACGTAGAGTTTATGTCTCCATCGAAATGATGTCAATTTGTTTGGTAGTGCTTTGGCCGACCCTAGCCGACTACAAGGGCCCCGCGGAAAGGCGAGCATGGCCCCGCAGTCGGCAACCACTTGCTGGGCCTTGTGGCCAGCGCGGTAGCCGAAAAAGAGCATGCGAACGTCGTCTGCCCCCACGTGCTGCCGAACGCGGTTCACGATTTCTGAAAAGTCGCGCACTTCAGCGGGTGTGATATTGGTTTTCACCTCGCAGAGCACAGCGACGGCGCGGCCATCAATGACGCTGCGGTAGACAACATCAAAATCATATTCGTCGCCATCGATCCCGATTGCCTCCGGCGCCAAAGATTCGGTGACAAATCGAAACCGCTGCTCAAGGATCGGGGAAATACGTTCCATTGCATAGGCTTCAAGGCCCTGACCGACCGAGTTTGACAGGCCGCCAACCTGCTTCTGGAGGTCGCCGACTGACCAGAGCACTTCCTTGCTGACTCGGACGAGGTCGCGAACTTCAATCTGCGTTTGCGCTTGCGCTTGCGAAGCAGCAAGATTTTTGAGTTCTATCTGCATCTCTTTCTGGGTGAGCGCCCACCACAACCACTCTTGACCGCCCTGATAGCCTCGCGGGTTGACACTTTTCAACCCGTTTTCAAGGAGGCGACTCATGGCTCGACCAATAGACCCGCGGAAGTCCGCGGCATGGCAGCGACGACTTCAGCAGTTCACGGCATCAGGCATGACGGTGTCCAAGTTCTGCGATCGCGAGGGCG
>JBAXUW010000101.1:0-11154 GCA_037129495.1 Planctomycetota bacterium
AACCTACAACCTAGCGGTTAACAGCCGCTCGCTCTACCGTTGAGCTATCGGGGAATACTTCCGCGCAAAAAACCCAAACAGATGCCGAAAAGCGCTGGGGCTAGCTGGCCGATCGCTGCTTTTCTAGCAGGACGTGGTTGCCGAGGGCGTTGTATTCGATCCGCGTCATGAAGTTTCGCATCAGCATCACCCCTCGGCCACTCACGGCCTCCAAGCGGTCCTCCAATCGGCAGTCTGGCACGGAGCCGGGGTCGAAGCCAGGGCCTTCGTCGATCACCTCGATCCGAGCCAAGGTTGGCGAGATCACGCAGGCAACCCGCACGACCTTGCTCGTATCGAGTTTGTTGCCATGGACAATCGCATTCACGATCGACTCCTCGACAGCCAGATGGATCGCAAAGATGTCGGACGGCGCCCAGCCATGGATACCGAGTTGCTCCAGCAGATCTTCCATAATCAACCGGCTCGCGCCACGCTCGCTCGGTAGCTCAATCTCGCGACGCCACTCGGTGGCCTCAGCGGAGGCCACCTGGGGCTGCGACGGAGGTATGGAGTGTTTGTCGTGCGTCATCGCGTGTCTTTCGATCGTCGGAATTTCCGCGAGGCTATACCACTTACACGAACGCCGAAATCGCCTCGGCCTCGTCCTTACGAATATCGAATACTTTGTTGAGTTTCGTGATCTGAAAAACGTCGAGGATCTCCGGGCGGATGTTGCTCATCTTCATCCGGCCCTTATGAGACTTGACCTTGCGGTCGAGTGTGATCAGCTTGCCGAGGGCGGCGCTTGAAAGAAATTCGACTCCGCTGAAATTAAGGAGCAGGCTTTTGCGGTTTTCTAATTCCACCAGTCCAAACAACTCGCTGCCCACCTCCAGAATGCCTGCCTCATCAAGAATTTTCTTATCCAAAAATTTCACAATCGAAACGTCGCCCACCTTGGAGACTTCAATCCGCCGATACGTTGTCATGGAAAGTCTCGTGTGACGAAGGTGCCCGCCGTTACGACCCGAAAAGAGTCGGAGCGGGGGCTGACCTACAGGATCGGTGAGCGTAGCCGTTCGGCCGGTCTTTTGCCATGACGATGCCACCAGCCGATGCCACCAGAAGCCCTCATGCTGCCAAACTGGCAGGAGCTGGATTTTGCGAGTCAGGTGATGGCTCGGCTGACTCAGACAGTGTTTCCGGCGGTATCCCGGTGGAACCTCTAGAATCCCGCTGATTCGGCGCGATAGTTGCTTCTTCCGGTCTGGCCTGTCTGATGACGTCCAGATCCGGCAGGCGAAGCAGTCTCCGTGCTGATCGCACGGCCAGCTCAACCTTTCAGCCGGATCAATTTCATACTTCCCCACACTTCGCAGGAAAAGGTTTCGACCATGACAGCCTCCACGAGCAAGCCCAGTAAGAAGAAGTCGACTCTGATCCCGCTCGGTGACCGGGTGGTCGTGGAACGCGAGGCCAGCGAGCAGAAGACCGCTGGGGGCATCCTGTTGCCAGACTCTGCCAAAGACAAGCCGGCCCGCGGCACGGTGGTCAGCATCGGCGAGGGAAAGTTTGACGACAAGGGGCATCGCCACGCCCTGCAAGTCAAGCCGGGCGACCGTGTGGTGTTCACGAGTTATGCCGGCGAATCCTTTAAGGTCGGTGACGATGAACTGCTGCTCATGCGCGAGGACGACATCCTGGCGGTGCTCGGCTGAGCCGATTGGCCCGGGGCCTGACTGGGCACTGGCTGCCAGACCCAACTTTTCCTTTCACATTCCTTCCATAGACCTTTTCCCGAGGAGATTTACCCATGTCCAAGATGATGGCATTCGATCAGGAAGCCCGTGAGGCGATGCGGCGCGGTGTCGGCAAACTGGCCCGAGCCGTGAAGGTGACGCTCGGACCCAAGGGACGCAACGTGATCCTCCAGAAAAGCTTTGGCTCGCCGACAGTGACCAAGGACGGCGTGACTGTCGCCAAGGAAATCGATCTGGAAGATGTCTACGAGAACATGGGCGCCCGCATGGTGCGCGAGGTTGCCAGCAAGACCAGTGACGTGGCCGGCGACGGCACCACCACTGCCACGGTGCTTGCCGAGGCAATCTTCAACGAGGGCCTGCGGGCCGTGGTGGCTGGCGTGAACCCGATCCAGATGAAGGCTGGCATTGACAAGTCTGTGGAGCACATTGCTGCCAAACTCAAGGAGATGTCGATCCCTGTGAAGGGAAAGAAGGAAATGGCACAGGTGGCGTCGATCGCCGCCAACAACGACATGGAGATCGGCGAACTGCTTGCCGAGGCCATGGACAAGGTTGGCAAGGACGGCGTGATCACGGTCGACGAGGGAAAGAGCCTCAAAACTGAGGTTGAGTGGGTCGAGGGCATGCAGTTTGATCGCGGTTACCTCTCCCCCTACTTCGTCACCAACGCCCAGCAGATGCAGTGCGTGCTCGAAGATTGCTACGTGCTCGTGTTCGAGAAGAAGATCTCGAGCGTGAAAGATATCGTGCCGCTGCTGGAGGCAGTTGTAAACGCCAGCAAGCCGCTGCTGATCGTCTCTGAAGATGTCGACGGTGAGGCTCTAGCCACGCTGGTCATTAACCGGCTCCGCGGCACCTTCCAGGTCTGCGCCGTCAAGGCCCCGGGCTACGGCGACCGGCGGAAGGCCATGATGGAAGACATTGCGATTGTGACAGGCGCGACGGCCGTATTTGAGAATCTTGGCATGAAGCTTGAGAATCTCGGCCTCGCCGAATTAGGCCGGGCAAAGAAGGTGATCGTCGACAAGGACAACACGACAATCATCGAGGGAGGCGGCAAGACAGTCGCGATCAAGTCGCGGATCGAACAGATTCGCAATGAAATTGCGGCCGCGACCAGCGACTACGACCGCGAAAAGCTTGAGGAGCGGCTGGCGAAACTCGCCGGTGGCGTGGCGAAGATCAACGTGGGGGCCGCGACTGAGAGCGAGATGAAGGAGAAGAAGGCTCGCGTCGAGGACGCCCTCCATGCAACTCGGGCGGCCGCTGAAGAGGGCATCCTGCCGGGTGGTGGCGTGGCTCTCCTGCGGGCTAGTTCGCAGGCGAAGCCGCGAGGGCTCTCCGAAGACGAGACTATCGGCTTCAACATCGTGGTGCGGGCGTGTCGTTCTCCGTTGACAATGATCGCATCCAATGCCGGTCAGGACGGCTCGATCGTCTGCGAGAAGGTACTCGCTGGCAGTGGCAACTTTGGCTACAACGCCGCCACCAATGCCTATGAAGATCTCGTCAAGGCTGGCGTGATCGATCCGGCAAAGGTGACCCGGACGGCGCTGCAAAATGCGGCCAGCGTTTCGACGCTGCTGCTCACGAGCGACGCCCTGATCGCGGAGAAGCCGAAGGATGCCAAGCCGAAGGCCGGTGGCGCAGGCCACGGCGGCGACTACGACATGTATTAAGGGGAGTCTGTCAGCGCTTTGGCTTTGTGAGGCTCTCCAGCGGCACAAACCCGTCGCCGCCCCCGGGCACAGGTGGCTGGCAGGGGGCCGCAAAGAAGCGCTTGGTGAGCAGCCGTGTCAGCCAAAGGGCGGTGGCAATTGCGATGCCGATGGCGATCATGTCCTGCATGACAGGTCCTGCAAAAAAGTCACCAGCCGGCGAGTGTGCCAAGCTGATAGGTCGCGAAGGCCGCCAGCCAGGCCAGTACGGTCATGTAGGTAAATGTGACGACGGGCCAGAGCCAGCTGTTGGTCTCCCGGCCGATCACGACCAGCGTGCTGGCACACTGGGCACACAGCGCGAAGAAGACCATGATCGACAGCGCCACCGGCAGCGTGAAGACCTTGCGGTTGGTGCCGTCCCACGTCGCCGCCTTGAGCCGACGGACCAGCGCCGTGCCCCCCTCGGCCTCGCCGGGATCGACATCGCCGAGGTTGTAGATGACGCCGAGAGTGCCGAGCACGACTTCGCGGGCCGGGAAGCTGGCGATGGCCGCACAGCCCAGCCGCCAGTCCCAGCCGAGTGGCTTAACCAGCGGCTCCACGAGCCGACCCAATCGGCCCAGGATGCTCTGCCGCTGAGCCGCGCCGCGGCGAACTGCCTCCAGCCCTGTTTCCGTGTCGAGTGCGGCGAGCTGGTCGGCCAGCTCCAGATGATCGGAATCGTCCTCCTGTAGACCGGCCAGCCGCGTGGTGAGGGTGGTGCGGTGGATGGCCACCTCGGCCTCGATAGCGGCCTCGTTTCGCGGGTAGCTCGCGAGCGCCCAGATCACAATGCTGACGGCCACGATCAACGTGCCGGCGTTCTGCAGAAATGACAGGACCGCCTCGCGGACCCGCTCGAGCACGACTGGCCACCGCGGCCACCGCCAGCCAGGCAGCTCCATCACAAAGGGCTCCAGTGGCCCGCGGAAGATCGTCCGCGAGAGGAGCAGGCTCACCAGCGCCGCCGTGACCACGCCCACCGCATACATGCCGGCTAGCACGAGGGCCGGCAGGCGGAGCCAGGGAATCCCGACTGCGACATTGGGGACGAATGCGCCGCAGAGCAACAGATAGACGGGCAGCCGAGCGGAGCAGCTCATGAGTGGCGCCACCAGAATCGTGAGCAGCCTGTCGCGCGGGTTCGCGATTGTTCGCGTCGCCATAATCCCCGGAATCGCGCAGGCAAAGCTCGACAACAGCGGGATGAACGACTTACCGCTGAGACCCACGCCACAGAGCAGCCGGTCCATGAGAAAGGCCGCCCGCGAGAGATAGCCGCAGCCCTCAAGCACCGCCACGAAGAGAAAGAGCAGGGCGATCTGCGGCACGAAGACGACTACGCCCCCCACGCCGGCCAGTACGCCATCGACAACGAGCGAGCGGATGGCTCCCGGGGGCAGGAGCGAGACGAGCCACTCGCTGACCCAGTCGATACTGCTGGAGATGCCATCCATGAGCGGCGCGGCCAGCCAGAAGATCGAGGAAAACATCGTGAGCATTGTGGCCGCAAATACGAGCGTGCCCCAGACACGGTGGGTGAGCAATTCGTCGATCCGCTCGCCCAGCGGCCGTTGGATCGGCGGCTGTCGCTGCACGATTCCGTCCAGGAGCTGCTCGATCCAGGCGTAGCGGGCGATCGCCTCGCGGGCCGCTGGGGCATGATGGGCATCGACGGTCGCCAGATGGGCGTCGATGCCCGGCAGCGGCTGTGGGGTCGAGTTCATCACGGCCAGGATCGCGTCGCCGAGAGCATCGATGCCAACGCGGGTGGGTGCCACCACGCGGACAACCGGACAGTCAAGCCGCTGCGAGAGTGCAGCGGCATCGATCGTGATCCCCTTTTCAGCGGCAATGTCGGAGAGCGTCAGCGCCATCACGGTCGGCAGCTTCAGTGCGAGCACCTGCGTGGCGAGGTAGCAGTTGCGTTCGAGGTTGGTAGCGTCGGCAACCACGACCACGCAGTCTGGCGTCGGTGCGCCAGGCAATTTTCCCTGGAGCACATCCACAGCCACCTGCTCGTCGGGGCTCTTGGGAACGAGGCTGTAGGTGCCCGGCAGATCGATCAGATCGATGACGCAGCCGCGGTGCGTAAAGCGGCCCACCTTCTCTTCCACGGTCACGCCGGGATAGTTGCCGATCCGCGTTGGAATCCCAGCCAGCGCCGAGAAGAGCGTGCTTTTGCCAGTGTTTGGATTGCCGAGGAGCGCGACAACAAAAGGCCGCCGAACGCTTCCGACAGGCAGGTCGGTGCCAGCAGGCTCTGCAGGGCCTTCCGGCGTGGGGCTCATGGCGTCCGATCCGGTCTCTGTCGGCTCACTTCGCGATGGCGACGCGGGCCGCCTCATGGCGGCGGATTGAGAGTCGATAGCCGCGGAGTTCGAGTTCGAGCGGACCGCCAAGCGGCGCCGCGCCTACCACACGAACATTCACCCCCGGAGTCAGCCCCATCTCAAGGAGCCGTAGCGATACAGCATCCACACCCGAGATATCGGCCACGCGGGCCTCGGAACCAACGGCTACTCGTTCCAGTGACATGAGAAAATCCTCAGAGGAAAGCGAGTTCGGGGAAAAATCCAAGCGAGATTCAGCAAGCCGAGATTGAACAGGAGGATGTCGAATGAGACTGAGTCTCAATTCGTTGTCTAGTGTAGAACCTTCGGCTGTCCGGGGCAACTGGCTGGTGGAAAAATGGCTTGAGAGGGCTGAAACATGTCGGGATGTGGTCTCTTTGTGACGGGCACGGACACCGGCGTCGGCAAGTCAACGGTGGCGGTGGCCATCGTTCGACAGCTTGTGGGGCGTGGGCTGCGGGTGGGCGTTTATAAGCCGGTGGCCAGCGGGGTGGGCGATGGCGGCGGCACAGCCAGCGATGCGGCCTTGCTCTGGGAGGCGGCCGGGCAGCCACTTTCGATCGCGGCGGTTTGTCCGCAGGCGTTTGCGGCGGCGATCGCCCCGCCCGCCAGTGCCCGCGCAATGGGCCGAACCGTCGACGACCGGCTCCTTCACGACGGCTTTTCCCGCTGGCGGGAGGCGAGCGAGATTGTGATCGTGGAAGGGGCGGGCGGCCTCTTCTCGCCGCTGAGCGATGCGACGCTCAATGCCGATCTGGCCCGCGCGCTTGGCCTGCCGCTGGTGGTGGTCGACGGAGCGGGGCTGGGGGCGATCGGTCGCACGCTGGCCGTCGTCGAAGCGGCCCGCAGTCGCGGTCTTCAGGTGGCGGCCGTTGTGCTGTCGCAGGTCGAGCGATTGACTGGCAGTCTCGACGATGCAGCCAGCACGCTGGCCATCGCGGTCGAGAGCGGGCGTGATCTCGCCGTCAGGATCAACCCCGTGCCCGTGGCCGTGCTCGGGCATGGTGCAGAACGGATCGAACCAGATCTCGACTGGAGAGGGTTGGCCTCATGCCACGGGCAGGCTTGACCGCTGGCCGACGTGGGCTTTGACCGCCCGCTCCGCCTTGGGATTGCCGATCGAGAGCCGCAGCGACACCTGCCAGATACCATCGGCGTCGGGCGTCACGATCCAGTGGGGCATCACCACGACCGACTGATGCACCAGTTCAAAGCCCCCCTCCGACTGGCTCACCGACTGGATCGGAAACGTCCAGACTCCGGCCGGCTGGCCGTTGGTCGGCGTCGAGAGAGTGAGCCGCGCATCGATGCCCAGCCAGTTGTCGACCAGCCCGAGCGTCTGCACGTTGGCCAGATCGAGGCGTGCCCCAAGTTCGCCGAGGTTCCGCCGCGCGTGGTCATAGAAAAATCGTCCCTCCGCCCGGTCGGGCAGGCCCGCGAAGTTGAATTCCACGGCGAAGTGTTGCCGGAAGTCGCGGGGCAGGCCCGCGAGCTTGTAGGCGATCTCAAGCGTCCGCGAGCCGGCCTCCAGTGTGACCGCCTTTGAGAGCGTGAATCCAATGCCCCAGGCGTTGCCTGCGCGTGAGAGCAGCACCTGGATGCGGCCGGGGTTACGGCGGATACTCGCCTCGTATTCACCGGCAGCAAAGTCGCCCCGTTCAAGGGCTGTACCCTCGACAACGGCCGTGGCAGGCACGTCACAATCCCAGAAGTGATCGACGAGGCTCTTCCGCCGCGAGGTGTCGTAGCGGACCATCCGTTCGAGTCCCTCGGTCTTAAATTTCGCCACCTGCGAGGCATCGACCACGCTGCGTGCCTTGCCCGGTCCGGCCAGCACCTGCGCGTGGTAGGCCTCGGGCCGGCGGTCGAGCGTGGCGAGTAGATTGTGCTGTTGGTCGCGGAGGTCGAGTTCATAAACCATGCCGCCGCGAGCCGGCGCAATCCAAACGTCGAGACCGTCGCTCGAAAGCCGCACCTCCGTGTGGCCGTCGAAGTCGGAGTCGTCGGTCGTGGCCTCGACCCACGGCGCCAGTTTGCCCTCGACCCGGTCAGCGGCTTCTTCGGCGGCGATCAATTCGTGGTAGATGGCATTGCGAAGGTGCGGCAGATAGATGCCGCCGAAGGCTCCGTGCCAGTAGGCACAGTTGCACTGTCCACGATAGAGCGCCTGTGTCGCGTCGTTGAAGCTTGCGAGAGCGGCGGAGCCGGCTGCTGGCAGATTTGTAGCGAGCCGCTCGAGCCGCCGGCTCACGGCCATCATCCGGGCATACATCTCGTTGGCCTCGGGATACCGCAGGCGGAAGTTTCGCCAGGAGCCGCCGCGGAGAAACCGCGCTGCACCGGCCAACCGAGGATCGGCCGCGCAAACCTGCCGGGCCTGAATGCAGGCGAGTTGCGACTCCGGTGGCAAGACCCATTCCATCATTTCGCGGTAGCTGCATTCCGGCAGCCACACCGTGCCGGCCGGCGGCACGTCGCGAATCACTTCCGACGGCAGGCACATTGAGATCCAGTCGGCGTTGGCCTCGAGCAGGCCAAAGAGTTTCTCCAGCCAGCCGTCGTCGAAGCAGGTCTTCCGCGTGTCGGGCCAGACGCCAAACTTCTCGCCATCGTCGCCGAAGACGGCCAGCGCACCAGACCGCCTTGACGCCAGAAACCGGAGGTGGTCGATCGTGGCCTCGGGGGCGCCGAAGGGAATCACATAGCGGAGGTGCTCGCTGACAGGGAAGACGGAGAGCGTCGCGCCATCGCCTTCAGTCAGCCAGTAGCGATCGAGCTGGTCGTCGGTCAGGCCGGCCGCCTTGAAGTGGGAGTCGTCAAGGATCGTCCACTCGATCCCAGCGGCGGCGATGTCGCGGGTCATGCCTGGATCCCAGACCCGCTCCGCCACCCACATGCCGGTGACCTTGGTCTGAAACCTGCGATTGAGCCACTCAGTCGACATTCGAATCTGGCCGATGCGGTCGCGGGCCGGCAGCATGGCGAGCACGGGCTCGTAGAACGCGCCCCCCATAATCTCAATCTGCCGTTCGGCGACCAGCTGCGCAACACGGTCGAGATACTCGGGATGATTGCAGTCAAACCACTCGGCCAGCGGGCCGCTGGTATGCAGCGTTAGCCGGATGCCCGGATGCCGTTCGAGCAGTTCTAAGAATGGCAGGTAGCTATCAAGATAGGCCTGTTCGATGACGCCGTCGAAGTTGCCGACAGGCTGGTGATCGTGGAGGACAAAGACAAGCCGAACGGCAGGCGACATAAGGGCAACCACCAGAGGGGAGACGCTCGAAAAGATCTCTACGGATTGTCAGGGCTGGCTCCCCCCGCGCCAAACGGGTTTTACGCTTTTGTGAGCTGGATGGGTGCGTAAGCGGGTCGGGTGTGTGGCTCAGGCGGACTGGGAAAGCTGTGTGCAGCAAGATGAGGAACGTTTTAAATTTTTCAGGCGTTACGGAGAAGGTGGGCCGAGTCGCGCGGCAGGGCGGTGGTGATGTGGCAGCCGGCGCCTAGTTCGAAGCCGGCCAAGCCGTTGATGCGGGGCAGGATTTCCAGGTGCCAGTGCCAGTCGGCTGGCGGAGCGGCATGGTGGGCAGACGGCGGCTGATGGAGCCACCAGTTGTAATTCGCACCGGGCAGAAGCCGGTCGAGCCGGCTGATGACTAACTGTGTGAGTGTGGCCAGGGCCGCAACGCGGCTCATGCTGGTCGCATGGAAGTAGGGCTCTGGATGCCTCGGCAGAATCCAGGTCTCAAACGGCTGCCGCGGCGCTGGGGGCACCAGCGCCACCAGATCGCCCGCCGTCGCCACGATGCGATCGTCGGCGTTTGCCTGCCGCAGGAGGTCTCCGAAGGGATCGGATGCTGCGGCCGCGGCGGCCAGTTCGGCCGCAATCGCCGGCGGCACAAAGTTGATCGCAACAAGCTGGCTATGGACATGCTCAAGCGACGCGCCTGCGAGTCTGCCAGAGTTTTTAAAGACCGTGGCCCAGGTGAGGTCCGCCCGGGTCGCGACGTCGGCCAGCCGCTGCCGGCAAAGCTCCCAGACCTCTCGCCAGGCGGTCGGATCGATGGCGAGAATGCTTGCCACATGTGCCGGTGATTCGATCACAACATCATGCACGCCCCATGCTGGCCGCGGCTGGCCCGCAGCGGCATTGTCGGCGACGATCGGATACTGGTTGGGCACGATTCGCGCCCGCCAGGCCTCGGTGAGAGCGGCGGGAACCCGCAGCAGGTCTGGGGGGGTTAGCGATTCATTACCGGCGCAGAACGGACAACGGATACTCGCCCCATCCAATTCATTTGGCCGTTCGGCCCGCTGCGGGGCCACGAAGACCGTTCGGGTGGTGAGGGGATCGTGGTGGAGTTCTGGAGGGGCGTGTGTTGAACGCATAGGTCAGGGTCCGTACACTCTTATCTCTTCCCCGGAGAACCATACCATGCTCACCGTTGGCGACGCGTTTCCCCATTATTCTGCTCAGGCCTGTATTGGCACGGGCAAAGACGACGTCAAACTCCTCACCAATGCCGACTACGCCGGCCGGTGGGTCGTTTATTTCTTCTATCCGAAGGATTTTACGTTTGTCTGCCCAACCGAAATCGCCGAATTCAACAAGCAGCTCAAGGCCTTTGGCGACCGCGACACAAGCATTGTGGGGGGCAGCACTGATAATGAATATTCTCACCTCGCCTGGCGGCGGTCTCATCCCGACCTAGCCGACCTTAAATTCCCGCTGATTGCAGCCCAAAAGCTCGCCCCAGAGCTGGGCATCCTTGAAAAAGCTGAGGGCTACTGCCTGCGGGCTACGTTTCTGGTCGACCCCACTGGCATCATCCAGTGGGTAGACGTTAATCAGGGCCGGGTGGGCCGGAATGTGGCCGAGGTGCTGCGGGTGCTCGATGCCCTGCAGAGTGACGAACTCTGCCCGTGCAACTGGAAGAAGGGCGATCCCTACGTAAAGGTTGGGTAGGCGGTGAAAACCCAGCGACGGCGAACCTGGTTACGCAAATTCGCCGATGCGTTTCGCGGCCTCTCGCGGGCGATCCGGAGCCAGTCGAGCTTTGCCTTCCACCTCTTTGTGGCTGGGGCTGTGGTGGCCGCAGGGGCGGTTTCCCGAGTCTCAGCCGTGGAATGGGGCCTCCTGATACTGGCGATCGGCCTTGTGCTCTCGGCCGAGATCTTCAACACAGCGATTGAGTCGCTGGCCCGTGGACCAGGCAGCCGGCGGCATCCCCGGCTCCGCGATGCCCTCGACATGGCCAGTGGCGGCGTGCTCATGGCGGCGATCACGGCGGTGTTGATTGGAGTGATCGTATTTGGGCCGCGGCTCTGGCCGGTGGGGTAGGCCCTCTGGCGCCG
>JBAXUW010000102.1:0-11081 GCA_037129495.1 Planctomycetota bacterium
CGTCGAGGAATCGATCCTCGGCTGGAAGGAATACGAGATGGAGGTGATGCGCGACGCCGACGACAACGCCGTCGTGATCTGCTCCATCGAGAATTTCGATCCCTGCGGCATCCACACCGGCGACTCGATCACCGTCGCCCCGGCGCTGACGCTTACCGACCGGCAGTATCAGCGGATGCGAGACGCCAGCTTTGCCGTGATCCGGGCGGTCGGCGTCGAGACGGGCGGTTCAAATATCCAGTTTGCAGTGGAGCCCCAGACCGGTCGGATGATCGTCATTGAGATGAATCCCCGCGTCAGCCGGTCGAGCGCACTGGCGAGCAAGGCTACCGGTTTTCCGATCGCGAAGATCGCCGCCAAACTGGCCGTGGGCTGGAGGCTCCACGAACTGCCCAACGACATCACGCGGCGGACAAAGGCCTGCTTCGAGCCCTCGATCGACTACGTCGTCGTGAAGGTGCCTCGATTTGCGTTTGAGAAATTCCCCGAGGCCGATAGCCGGCTGACCACGCAGATGAAGAGTGTGGGCGAGACAATGGCAATCGGCCGGACGTTTAAGGAGGCCTTCCAGAAGGCGCTCCGCGGGCTGGAGGTCGGCAGCTTTGGCTTCGGCTGCGACAACAAGGACCTCTGGGGCACCGCCGCCGAGCCGTCGCTCGACGACATCCGAGCCCGCGTAGCCACTGCCGATCCCGACCGGGTCTGGTATCTGCGCTACGCGCTCAAGGCCGGCATGACGGTCGACGAGTTGCATGGCCTCACCGCCATCGACCGCTGGTTCCTCGATCAGCTTCAACAGCTGGTGGAGATTGAGACCCTGATCCGCACCGCCGGCTCATTGGGGGCGCTGGACAATGCTCTCATGCGGCAGTCGAAGCAGGCCGGCTTCTCCGACCGGCAGCTCGCCGTGATGCTCGACGCAACGGAGATGGATGTCCGCGAAGACCGCAAACGCCGCGGCATCAACGCCACGTATAAGTCGGTCGACACCTGCGCCGCCGAGTTTGAGGCCCAGACGCCCTACTTCTACTCCACGTGGGAAGACGAGGACGAAACCCCCGCCAAGGAACCGGGCAGAAAGCGGGTGATGATCCTCGGCGGTGGGCCCAACCGCATCGGTCAGGGGATTGAGTTTGACTACTGCTGCTGCCACGCCAGCTTCGCGCTCCGCGAGATGGGAATCGAGAGCGTGATGGTCAACTCGAATCCCGAGACGGTAAGCACTGACTACGACACCAGCGACATGCTCTTCTTCGAGCCGCTTACCTGCGAGGATGTGCTCAATATCGCCGACCGCATCCAGCCCGACGGCGTGATCGTGCAGCTCGGCGGGCAGACGCCGCTCAACCTCGCCCGGGCCCTCCATTCCGCCGGCCTGCCGATCATCGGCACGACCGTCGACACGATCGAAATGGCAGAGGATCGGGAGAAGTTTCGCGGACTCCTCGACCGGCTCCAGCTCAAGCAGCCGGCCAGTGGCATCGCGCGGACGCTGGAACAGGCCCGCCGTGAAGTAGCCCGGATCGGCTTCCCGTCGCTCGTGCGGCCGAGTTACGTGCTCGGCGGCCGCGCCATGGAAATCTGCTACGACCACGTGCAGTTCGAACGCTATGTGGCCGAGGCGTTTGCGGTGGCCCAGGGGCAGCCGGTGCTGATCGACCGCTTTCTTGAGGATGCGATCGAGGTCGACGTCGACTGCATCTGCGACGGCCGCGACGTGATCATTGCTGGCGTGCTGGAGCACATCGAGGAGGCCGGCGTCCACTCCGGTGACTCGGCCTGCTGCATCCCGCCCCACAGCCTGTCGCCCGAGGTGGTCGCAGAGATCAAGCAGGCAGCGGCTCGAATGGCGCGGAGCCTCGGCGTGATTGGGCTCATGAACGTGCAGTTTGCCGTCAAGAAGGAGGACGGCCGGCCGACGCTCTACGTCATCGAGGTCAATCCGCGGGCCAGTCGCACGGTGCCGTTTGTCGCCAAGGCGACGGGCATGGCGGTGGCGAAGGTGGCGGTGAAGGTCATGGCCGGGGTGACGCTGGCAGAGCAGGGGATCGTGTCCGATCCGGTGCCGGCCCACGTGAGTGTCAAGGAGAGCGTGTTTCCGTTTGTGAAGTTTGCTGGTGTCGACATCGCGCTGGGCCCTGAGATGCGGAGTACTGGCGAGGTGATGGGCGTGAGCGATCGCTTCAGCATCGCCTTTGCCAAGAGCCAGATCGCCGCTGGCATTCTCCTGCCGGAGAAGGGCCGAATCTTCCTGAGCGTCGCCAGCCCGCAGGCCAAGGAGATGATGGTGGGAATGGCCCACCGGCTGATCGCGCTCGGCTTCGAACTGATCGCGACATCGGGGACCGCACGAGCCCTCACCGAGGCGGGCATCACTGTCGAGATCGTGAAAAAACTGCAGGAGGGGCATCCGAATCTGCTCGACTCGCTGATCGATGGCCGCGTGCAACTGATCTTCAACACACCGCGGGGCAAAGGGGCGCGGACCGACGAGGGGCGAATTCGGGCGGCCAGTGTGCTCTATGGCGTGCCCTGCATCACGACGCTGCCGGCGGCCGAGGCCTGCGTGCTGGCCATGGAGGCGCTCCGCACGGAAGAGCTTGGTGTGCAGGCGATCCAGGACCGCTTCCCGGAGGTCGCCACGGCGGGCTGCGAGTAGTTCTTGACGGGCTGCGAATAGATGCCTTGTGGCGGCAAGTTTTCTCACGTGCTGAATGCGGGTTGTTGTCTTCTGTGGCACTGCCCCGCCGGGACGGCAGAAGTCTCGTCGCGGTGTCTTTTTCGCCGTGGACTTGTGTGGCACTGCCATGCTTCCAGGGGGCGAAAAATCCAAAAGCTTCTCGAGCTTCCGCCGCTCCCGTCTCCGGCTGGGGAATGGCTCGTTTTCCTCAGGAAAAGGTGCCTGTCCCCGTCTGGGTCCCGTCTGGGTCCCGTCTGGGTCTTGGTGCTGGTATCTTCCAGTATGTCTCTCTCCTTTCCCGCTGTGCCTCCCGCGCCCCGGCCGTTGCCGGCGCCTGCGCTCGACGAACCCCCGCGGCTGACCGCGCGGACGCTCGAAGGCCTCGAGTGGATCCTCGCACACGAACTTGAGCAGGTGGGCGCGACCGATCTCCGCATCGGCCGGCGAACGATCGAGTTTTCCGCCGCCCCGGGCCGCGAACGAGAGACACTCTACCGGGCCGTGCTCGAAAGCCGCACGGCGATCCGCGTGCTTGAGCCACTCGGCCGATTTCACGTCGACTCCCCCGAATCGCTCTACCGCGCCATGCAGAAGGTTGACTGGACCGAACAGCTGAGGACATCCGACACACTCCGGGTCGACGCTGCCATCCACGACACCTGTCTCACGCATTCACTCTATGCCGCGCAGATCGTCAAAGACGCGATCGTTGACCAGCTCCGCACGCCCAGCGGTAAGCGGCCGAGCGTTCAGCTGCGCGGGGCAACGCTCCGGCTCGGCCTCCATCTCGTCGGCGAGACCGCAACGATCTTTCGTGATGCTGCCGGCCGCTCGCTCCACCAACGCGGCTGGCGAATGGGGGAGGTCGAAGCGCCTCTCTCCGAGGTGCTCGCCGCCGGCATCCTCGCGATTGCGGGCTGGTGGCGGCTCGGCAAACTGGTCAGCGAGGCATCTAGCAGGGAGTCAACGAGTCGAGAGCCATTGAACGAGGCATCTAGCAGGGAGTCAACGAGTCGAGAGCCATTGAACGAGGCATCTAGCGGCGTGCTTCTACTAGACCCGATGTGCGGCTCCGGCACGCTCGTGATCGAGGCGGCCACGATCGCGGCTGGGATTGCGCCGGGGCTTTATCGCGCGCGGCGGAAGGCAAACGGCTTCTACCGGTTTCGCGACTGCGACCGGCCGCTCTTCGATCGGCTGGTGGCCGAACTGGAGGCGCGGGTTAGGCAGCCGGTCAGCAGCTTTTACGCAAGCGACCTCGATCCCCGGGCCGTCGCCGCGGCCAGAGCCTGCGCTGAGGCGGCGGGGGTGGGCTCGGCGATCACGCTCGAACACAAGCACTTTGAAGAGGTGCGGCCGGCCGGCGACACAGGCCTGGTGATCACCAATCCGCCCTACGGTGAGCGGCTGCCGCTGCCGCGTTCAGCGGCCTTCTTCCGCCGGTTTGGCGACTGGCTCGTGCAACACTGCGGTGGCTGGGGAGCCGCAATTCTGGCGGCCGACACGCCGGCGGCCGGCCAACTCGGGCTGCGACCCACGTACCGCATTCCGCTTTCCAACGGCCCGATCCCCTGCCGGCTCCTGGAGGTGGAGATCCGGCGACGATACAACAACCCTGCAAGCGTAAACCATGCTGACGTCGTGAACAGGTCGCCAGACGCGCCGGCCGATTCGCCGGCCGATCTGCTGGCTCATTCGCCTGTCGATTCGGTTGGCGAGACGTCCTCTCCGCAAGAGTTGGCAATCCGACTGAACCGCGAGGTCGGCCGCGAGCCTTTCCGCAGCGGCCGAAATGTTGCTGACCAGATCGGCGACTTCCGCCGTCGGCTTGCCAAGCGGTTCAAGCATCTCTCCAAGTGGGCGCGGCGGCAGGGGCTCGAGGCATTTCGGATCTACGACCGCGACATTCCCGAGATCCCGCTGGTCATCGATTGGTATGCCGGCTGGCTGCATGCGGCAGAATATGAGCGGCCACATGACCGTACCGACATCGAGCACGATGTCTGGCTTGACCGAATGATCGAGGCGGCGGCTGCCGAACTCGGAGTTCCGGCCATGCAGACCTTCTTGAAGGTTCGGCGCCGGCAGCGGGATGGCGGACAGTATGAGAAGGTCGACCAGCGGAAGGCGGCGCTCACGGTGAAGGAGGGAGATCTCAGCTTCGAGGTCAACCTCTCCGACTATCTCGATACAGGACTCTTTCTCGATCACCGGCAGACGCGGGCCATGGTCCGCGGTGAAGCCGATGGCAAGCGGATGCTCAATCTCTTCAGCTATACAGGGAGTTTCTCGGTGTCGGCGGCCGCGGGCGGCGCGAAGGAGACAGTGAGCGTCGATCTCTCCAACACGTACCTCGACTGGACGCGGACAAACCTCGCCAAGAACGGTTTCAAGGACGCGGGCCGGCACCGGCTTGTGCGGGACGAGGCCCGCTCGTTTCTCGAGTACCGGGCGATCCGGGGCGAGCCGCTGTTCGACCTGGCGGTGGTTGATCCGCCGACCTACTCGCGGTCGGCCAAGAGCGAGACGCCCTGGGACATCCAGCGGGATCATGCCGATCTGCTGGAAAGTGTAGCGCGAAATCTGACACCAGACGGCGTCGTTTACTTCTCGACCAACTTCCGCCGGTTTCACCTCGACGTCGCCCGACTCGAGGTATTTTACACGCTTCGCGAGATCACCCATCGCACAATTCCGGAGGACTTTCGGAATGCCCGCATCCACCGCTGCTGGCGACTGGGGAAGCGGGTTTGACGCCGCTTCTCCGGGGGTTCTACATTCAAAGCATGGATCGAACGAAGTTTTTGATCGCGGTGATGCTTGCCTGTGGGCTCCTGGCTACGGGTTGCCGACCGGCCGACCCCACGCTCGTCAGAATCGTCTCCAGCCTGCCACGCACCGGCAGCGCCAAGCAGCAGTCCGACACGCTTGTCCGCGGCATCCGGATGGCCATTGAAGAGGTGGGCGGCCAGGTCGGTCCGTTTCGCGTTGAATACCTCGATCTTGATGATTCCACCGCCGCCGCTGGCCAGTGGACGAGTGAAACGGAGGCAGCCAACGCCCGCCGCGCGCTGCAGGATCCCGACGTGGTCGCCTACATCGGCACGTTCAACTCAGGCGCTGCCAAGGTTTCGATGCCGATTCTGAACCTCGGCGATCTGTTGATGGTCTCGCCGGCCAACACGGCCGTCGGGCTGACGAAGCCGGGGTTGGGTGCGCCGGGCGAGCCCGAAATCTATCGGCCCACCGGCCGCCTCAACTACACTCGGGTCGTGCCGGCTGATGACCTGCAGGGGCCACTGTCAGCCGACTGGGCCAAACGCCGGGGCTTGAAGACTGTCTGCATCCTCGACGACAACGAGGTGTATGGCAAAGGCATTGCCGATCTCTTTGACGAGCGGTGCCGGGAGATTGGCATTGAGGTGCTCGCCCATGATTCGATTGATGCCAAGGCGCAAGAATTCAAGTCGTTGATGGCGAGCATCAAGGCGGCAAATCCTGACCTCGTCTATTTCGGCGGCACAACGCAGAGCAAGGGCGGACAACTCGCTAAGGATATGGCCAGCGCCGGTATTGGCAGTCTGCTGATGGTGCCCGATGGTTGCCGCGAGCAGGTATTTATCGACTCGGCCGGCGCCGCCAATCTGGAGGGGAGGTGCTTTGTCACATTTGGTGGCTTGCCTCCGGAAAAGCTCACCGGCAAGGGGCAGTCGTTTGTAGAGCGCTACCGGAAGAAGTATCACGAGGTGCCTGAAGCCTATGCTGTTTACGGCTACGAGGCGGCCTGTGTGGCACTGGAGGCAATCCGGCAGGCAGGCACCAAGGACCGGCGTGCCATCACCGACGCGGCCCTGGCGATTCGCGACTTCGACGGAGCCCTCGGCCACTGGGGGTTCGATGCCAACGGCGATACCACCATGCGAACACTCACCGTCAGCGTCGTTAAAAACGGCCGCTTTGAGTTTGAGGAGATCATCGACGCCAGTGTGGCGGGCGGCGAGACCGACGCCGATCAGGCCGCCGGGGCGGCGGCAGATGCCGCTGCGCCGCCGGGACCAGCGCGGTAAAACCCAGTCACCGCGGCCATCACCGACTTCCGAAAGCCTACCAGTGTCCCTCCAGTTTTTCCTCCAACAGTGCCTGATCGGACTGACCAACGGGGCGCTCATCAGCTTGGTGGCGCTCGGCTATACGATGGTCTACGGGATCATCGGCCTGATCAACTTCGCGCACGGCGACCTGATCATGCTCGGCGCCTGCTTGGCGCTGTCACTGGTAACGGCCTTGGGCCTCGCCGCGGCGGGGCCGACGGCCACGTGGCTGGGCATCGCACTGTTGGTCTTGGCCTGTGGCCTGTTCTGCGGCACGCTCAATGTGTGCGTTGATCGGTTCGTCTACAAACCGCTGCGGCATGCCCCCAAACTGGCCCCCCTCGTCTCGGCGATCGGCGTGTCGTTTATCTTCATGAACATTGGCCTGTTCTGGATCGGACCGTCAGACCGATCATTTCCAGAACTCCTCCCGTCTGCCAATCTGCTGCCGGGCGAGGGGTTACAGTTCACCTGGAAAGACCTGCTCGTCCTGCTGGTGGTGGTGCCGCTGATGATCGGCCTTTCGCTGCTTGTGAAGACAACCCGCCTCGGCCGGGCGATGCGGGCGGTGTCGCAGGATCCCACGGCGGCGGCGCTGGTGGGCGTCGATGTTGATCGCGTTATCGCCGCCACGTTTTTTATCGGCGGAGCGCTGGGCGGCGCCGCCAGCGTGATCTACGGCCTCTACATCAACACCATCGGCTTCCAGATGGGATTTCAGAACGGACTCTATGCGTTTACCGCCGCGGTGCTCGGCGGCATCGGCAGCATCCCAGGCGCGGTCGTGGGGGGGCTGGTGATTGGGCTGGTGCGTTCGCTTTCGAGCGCATATGCCGGCGAACGGTGGACCGGTGCGATCGTGTTTGCGATCTTGATCGTGATCCTCGTGTTTCGTCCGGAGGGGCTGCTCGGCCGCGGAACAAAGGAGAAGGTATGAGCCAGACCCGTGCCCCCGAGAACCGCGCCGTCGCCGCCTCGGGCTGGAAGCTGGTGCGGGATTTCCTGCAGGAACGGTGGGAACTGGTTGCGCTGGTTGTGTTGGCGCTAGCGCCGCTGGTCGTGCCAGGGCTGGGCGGAGCGCTCGGCGGTCAGGTGACCACGCTCTTCATCTACTGCATCTTAGCGCTCGGCCTGAATGTGATGGTGGGCTATACCGGCCTCGTTCATCTCGGCATCGCGTCGTTCTTCGGTATCGGGGCCTATGTTCTGGCAATCCTCACCGTACCGATGTATCCGTTTCAGATGGCGTTTTTGCCGGCGACGATCATCAGCGTGCTGGTCACCGCTGGCATCGGTCTGGCGCTTGGGGCGCCGACACTCCGCCTCCGCGGCGACTACCTCGCGATTGTCACGCTCGGCTTCGGCGAGGTGGTGAAGGTCACGCTCCGTAATCTCGAACAGATCACTGGCGGTATGAAGGGGCTCAATCCGGTGCCGCCCCCGGGCGCAGGCTTCAAGTTCGGCGGTTTCGATCTCGGCCTCGCGTTTGCCATCGACCCACGGTGGTTTTATTACCTCGCCCTGCTATCGCTGGCCGGTGTTGTCGTGGCTATGCGGCGGCTGGAGCGCTCCCGGCTGGGCCGCGCCTGGGTGGCCGTCCGCGAAAACGAACTGGCCGCCTCGGCGATGGGCATCTCTGCCACGCGAGTGAAGCTCTCCGCCTTTGCGATGTCTTCGGCGGTGGCCGGGCTGGCGGGCTGCCTCTACGCCGCCAGCCTCTCGACCACGGCCGATCCGAATGCCTATGACTTTAACCGGTCGATCATGGTGCTCTGCGCGGTGATCCTCGGTGGATTGGGCAGCATTTCCGGCACGATCCTGGGTGTGGCGATTCTCGTCGGCTTCGACACCGTGCTCGCGCCGTGGGCCGATTCGTGGATCCAGCAGATGAACATTAACCCCACCGGCTCGAGCCTCCTCTCCTTCAGTGGCTGGCGGCTAGCGTTGTTCGGTCTAGCGCTTGTGCTCGTGATGCGGTTCCGGCCGGAAGGGCTCATTCCCTCGCAGCGGCTCGCCGCCGAACTCCACAAGGCTCACGCATGACCGGTCAGCCTGAACCGTCGTCGCCTTCCCCGGCCACCCCACTCGTCGACGTGGGCGGTTCGCCACTCCTTGACCTCGACAGGGTGACCGTGCGATTCGGTGGCTTGGTGGCTGTGTCGGAACTCGACCTGAGCGTGCCGCCTGGGAGTATCTTTTCCGTCATCGGTCCCAACGGCGCCGGTAAGACCACCGCGTTCAACACGATCAGCGGCATCTACTCGCCCACCAGTGGCACGGTCCGTTTCGAGGGCCGCAGGCTCGAGCAATCGTTCACCACGGGGACATTCTGGGCGGCGGTCGGCATTGGTCTACTCACCGGGCTTCTCTTTGCCGCCGCCGCGGTCGATATCGACCGGCTCTGGCTGGCCGTGGTAAAGCGGGGCATGATCACCGGTGAGCCGTTTACGCTTTCAGGCGCTGCCGAGCGACTACGGGGCTACTTCCGTGCGGAACTGGCGATCGACCAGATGGCGGGCAAATGGCGGGTGGTCAGTGCCGACGGTGCGGATGTCTTGGCAATCAAGCGGGACCTCGCCGAGGCCAAGGCGGTCCGCAACGGTCTTCAGGCTGAAGTGACGGCACGGCGGGCCGGGCCGGGCACGGTGCCTGACAACTCTGATCTGGCGGGTGTGGCGGAGTCGGCATACACCTTGCC
The DNA here is from genome assembly GCA_037129495.1 of Planctomycetota bacterium. GTDB lineage: Bacteria > Planctomycetota > Planctomycetia > Pirellulales > UBA1268 > CAMCQY01. Next base: position 9,470 of record JBAXUW010000102.1, read on the forward strand.
CTCCGTGAAGGAAGACGTGCTCGATCGACTGGCCGCCGGTAAGGCGCGGGTGCGGCGCCGCGGCTGGCTCGGTCTCCTGGCCGGCTTCCTCCTCGGCGCCGCTGGCACAATTGCCGTCTGGAGGCGGGGCCGCCGCTCGCCGCATGTTGTTGCCCGCGCCGGTATCTCGCGGACGTTCCAAAATATTCGCCTATTTTCCAACATGACAGTGCTGGAAAATGTGCTCGTCGGACTCGACCGGACGATCCCCGGTGGCGTACTGGCCATGATCGTGCAGTCCCCGGCGAATCGCCGGGCCGAGGCAGCCGCTCAGGTCCGTGCACTTCAGTCGCTCCAGTTTGTCGGCCTTGCCGGTGACGCTAATCGAATTGCCGGTCAACTCCCCTACGGCGACCAGCGACGGCTCGAGATCGCGAGGGCATTGGCCACGGACGCAAAGCTGATCCTGCTCGACGAGCCGGCGGCCGGCATGAATCCCTCCGAGACCGGGGAACTCGCGCGGTTAATTGAGCGGATCCGGGAGCGTGGCGTGACGGTGGTGCTCATCGAACACCACATGAACGTCGTGATGCGGATCAGCGACCGTGTGGCCGTGCTTGATCATGGCGTCAAGATCGCCGAGGGCACGCCAGCCGAGGTGCGTCGCGATGAGAAGGTGATCGAGGCCTATCTGGGCAGTGAAGCGTAAGGCCGCAAGGCCCGGAGAGGAAACATGGAGCCACCGCTGCTGGAGGTCGATGCGATTGAGGCCGGCTACGGCCCGATTCGAGCGATCGATAAGGTGTCGATTGAAGTAGCGCCAGGTGAACTGGTGGCGATCATCGGCGCCAACGGGGCCGGCAAGACGACGCTCTTAATGGCAATCTCGGGCGTCGTGCCGACCCAAAGCGGGGAGGTGCGGTTTGCTGGCCGGTCGATCACCAGTCTGCCGCCGCATGAGATTGTTCGGTTGGGAGTCTGCCACGCGCCGGAGGGCCGGCGGATCTTTCCCCGACTCACTGTCCTGGAAAACCTTGAACTGGGCGGCTTCACCCGGAACGACCGCCCAGAGATGCGACGCGATATCGACGAGATCTGCGGGCTGTTTCCCGTTCTCGGCAGCCGGATGAATCAGTTCGGCGGCACGCTCTCGGGAGGCGAACAGCAGATGCTCGCCCTGGGGCGGGCGCTGATTGGCCGGCCAAAGCTGCTCCTGCTCGACGAGCCGTCGCTGGGGCTGGCCCCGCTGGTCGTCGCGAAGATCTTTGAAGTGATTGCGGGGCTGTCGCAGCGCGGTATCGCCGTGGTGTTGGTGGAGCAGAACGCGCGGGCCGCCCTCAAGCTCGCCTCCCGGGGCTACGTCCTTGAGACCGGCCGGGTCACGCTCACTGGTAGCGGCCGCGAACTCGCCGGTGACCACCGCGTTCGCGACGCCTACCTCGGCGAAGGCTGACCGGCTTCGTTTGCCCTTCTTCGGGGGATAAGTTTTTCTGTGTTCACGCGAAACATGGCCCTCCCGGCCATTTTCGCTTGGCAAACACTGTTTGCTGGTGCTCGCGTCGCATCCTTGCGACGCAATCTTCTGTCTTCACGCGAAACATGGCCCTCCCGGCCATTTTCGCTTGGCAAACAC
>JBAXUW010000103.1:0-10948 GCA_037129495.1 Planctomycetota bacterium
GGGGCACCTCCGTGTTGCCCGCAGTATCCCGATTCCAGTGCCCTCCTCAAATACCAACCTTTAGCCGTGACAGAGCTCTCGAAGTGTCGGCGCTTCAATTCAGCGGTTAAACAGGAAGTGACAGATGTCGCCGTCGCGCATCACGTAGTCCTTCCCCTCGACGCGGAGTTTGCCAGCTGCGCGGATGTCTTTTTCCGTCTTATGGACCTCCAGGTCTTCAAGGGCGTAGATCTCGGCGCGGATGAAGCCCTTCTCAAAGTCGGTGTGGATCACACCGGCTGCCTGCGGGGCGGTGGCGCCCACGGCAACGGTCCAGGCGCGAACCTCCTTCTCGCCCGCTGTGAAATAGCTCTGTAGGCCGAGCGTCTTGTAGGCCGCCCGCGCCAGCATCGCCAGAGACGGTTCAGTGAGCCCAGCCCCGGCGAGCATCTCGGCCCGATCACCGGCGTCGAGTTCGGCGATCTCCGCCTCGAGCTTCGCGCACACAGGCACAGCCACTGCCCCAGCTGCGGCCGCCGCCTCGCGGACCTTTTGCACGAGCGGTCCCTTGCCCTCAAGGTCGGTCTCATCGACGTTGGCCACGTAGAGGATTGGCTTGGCGGTGAGCAGGCCGAATTCTTTCACGGCCAGTCTTTCCGCTTCGTCAAGCATGAGTGTCCGGAGTGGTTTTTCGTTGCTGAGATGAGCTAGGCATTTCTTCATCGCCTCGACTTTGAGCTTGGCCTCCTTGTCGGCTCCCTTCGCCGCTCGTTCGAGCTTTGGTAGCGTGTTTTCCAAGTGCTGAATGTCGGCAAGCATCAGCTCAATCTCGATCGTCTCCATGTCGGAGAGCGGATCGACCTTGCCCGCCACGTGGATCACGTCGGGATCCTCAAAGCAGCGGACGACCTGCAGGATCGCGTCGACCTCGCGAATGTGCGAGAGAAACTTATTACCCAGGCCCTGTCCTTCGCTGGCCCCCTTCACGATGCCGGCAATATCGACGAGCTTGAGCGCGGCTGGGATCACCTTCTGCGGTGGGATAAATTTTACGATCCGGTCGAGGCGGCTGTCGGGCACGCTCACCATCCCCTCGTTGGGCTCAATCGTGCAGAAGGGGTAGTTTGCGCTCTGCGCGGTCTTCGACATCGTAAGCGCGTTGAAGAGCGTGCTCTTGCCGACGTTGGGGAGTCCGACGATGCCTGCTTCCATGACTGAGAATTCGCTTCATGTGGTGGGGAAAACGGCTATAATGACCGAAGGCTTCAAAACAGCATAGGGAGGCGTTGAATCAAGTGTCAGGGAAGCCCTTGCCGGACGCGTTTTTCGATCGGCCCGCCGATCGGGTGGCGCGGGAACTGCTCGGGTCATGGCTGGTGGTCCGGGCCGCCGACGGTCGCTTGTCGCGTCACTTGGTCTGTGAGACAGAGGCCTATCTCGGGGCCCACGACCTCGCCTGCCACGGGCGGATCGGCCCGACGAAGCGGAACGCCGTGATGTTTGGTCCCGCGGGCCGCTGGTATGTCTACCTCTGCTATGGGATGCACTGGATGCTCAATATTGTGACCGGCCGTGAGGGTATTCCGGCGGCCGTACTCATCCGGAGCGTGGGCGAGCATCTGGGGCCGGGCCGAGTCACGAAGCGGTTCAAGATCGACGGCTCGTTCAACGGGCGGTCTGCCAGCCGCGGGGGTAGCCTCTGGCTCGAGGCTAGCGGGATCGCCGTGCCGCGGCGGCTGATTGAGCGGACGCCGCGGATCGGTGTGGAGTATGCCGGCGCATGGGCGGCGAAGCCGCTGCGGTTCGTCGTCGATCCAATAGAATTGTCTATAGTTGTTACAGGGAAAGCCACAGGGAGATCACGAGCATGAGCCAACACACACTACAGATCCTGCTTGCCGGAGTGTTCACCATCATGATGAGTCTTGGAATAAATCCTGGTACGACTGCCGACGCCGTGGCGGATGAGCCGCAACCTCAGATGGCGAAGGCGACGTTCGCGGGGGGCTGTTTCTGGTGCACAGAGGCAGTCTACGCTCAGATCAAGGGCGTGCGCTTAGTGACCAGTGGCTACACCAACGGCAGGTTTCCCAACCCAACGTATCAGCAGGTCTGTACCGGCCAGACTGGCCACGCCGAGGCGGTGGAAATCGAATACGATCCCCAGCAGGTGCCCTACGAAAAACTACTGGAAGTGTTCTTCGCAACGCATGACCCGACAACGCTCAACCGGCAGGGGGCCGACGCCGGCACGCAGTATCGTTCGGGGGTCTTCTATCACGACGCCGAACAGAAGCAGATCGCCCAAGAGGTAATCGCGAAGCTGAATGCGGCGCGGGTCTTTTCAGGCCCGATCGTCACGGAAGTCACGCCAGCGGCGACCTTCTATCCGGCGGAGAAATATCACCAGGATTACTTCGCCAACAATCCCTTCCAGCCCTACTGTCAGTCGGTGGTTTCTCCGAAAGTCGAGAAGGTCCGCAAGGTCTTCAAGGACATCTTGAAGGAAAAATAGGGACGGGAGCAATCCTGTTCGGCAAAGCAGTTGCTGCCCTCCGTGGGATAAGTGTTTAGAGCTTTCCAATCCGTGTTATTGCCTTGAGTGGCACTCCAGCGTCGGGCCGGCAGAAGTCTCCTTCGCGGGGACTTTCGCCGTGTGGTCAGGTGGTAGTTCAGATCCTGGCAGGGCGAAATTCCAACGCTCGTCGAGCTTCAGCCGATCCCAGCTCGCCGGATTCCCTGTGGGATAAGTTTTCTAACTTGTCCAATGCGAAAGGTGGCAGAAAAGAGCTACGTCCCAGTAGTGTTCCTCCTCGATCTGGCCGCTGAACTCAGCGGCAAGATGTATCGGCTGCGGTGGCTGATCGAGACGTTCTTTCGGATGTTCAAGCAACTGCTGGGCTGTCGCCATCTGCTTTCCACCAAGCAGAACGGCGTGAAGATCCGGTGTCTCCTTTGGCATCATCGCCTGCCTCTTGATCCTCTGCGCACCGAAGGACGCCGCAGCGGCAACTCCGGAAGCTCTCAGAACTTATCCCACGGGGGGCAACAACTGCCGTGCCGAACAGGATTGCTCCCGTCCCTATTTTTCCACTATGCGTCGGCGTAACGCACGACGAGTTCGGCCGCTTCGACGGGCGTGCCAGGGGCCACGAGCACCTCGGCGATCTTGCCGTTGCGCTCCGCGTAGACCGTCGTCTCCATCTTCATTGCCTCCAGGCTTAGGAGCTTCTGACCCTTGGTGACTGTGTCACCCGGGCGGATGGCCACGGTCACAATCAGGCCCGGCATCGGGGCGCCCACTTCGCGGGCGTCGCCAACCGTCGCCTTCGGCCGCCGCTGGATCTTTGCCTCCAGGCTTTTGTCGGCGATCGAAACGGCCCGCGGCTGGCCGTTGAGTTCGAAGAACACCGTCCGCGTGCCGTCGGCGTGCGGCTCGCCCACCGTCAACAGCCGGATCACGAGTGTCTTGCCCGGCTCAATGTCGACGGGTAGTTCTTCGCCCGGCTTCGGTCCCTCGAGAAAAGCCGGCGTGGGCAGTGCCTCAACATTTCCATATTTGGCGGCATGCTGGGCGTAGTCTTGAAACACCCGGGGATAGAGGAGCCACGAGAGCACCTCTCGCGGTGAGGCGGGGCGGTCTACGATCTCGGTCACCTTCTTCTCGGCGGCCTGGAAGTCGGCCGGCGGCATCGACGCGCCGGGCCGGCCCGTCACGATGTCGCCGGACCGGACAATCCGCTTCACGACCTCCGGTGGAAAACCCCCCGGCGGCTGGCCCATCCGGCCCGCGAGCAGATCGACCACCGACTCGGGGAAGCTCATCTCGCGAGAATCGGAGAGCAGTTCGGCCGCGTGCATGCCGTTGGTCACGAGCAACAGCGCAAGATCGCCCACCGCCTTGCTCGTGGGTGTCACCTTCACGATGTCGCCCAGGAGTTGGTTCACCTCTGAGTAAGCCCGGCAAACCTCCTCCCAGCGATCACCCAGCCCGAGCGCCTTCGCCTGCTCCAGCAGGTTTGTGAACTGGCCGCCCGGCATCTCGTGGAGGTAGAGATCGGCGTCAGGCGCCTTCATGTCGCACTCAAACGCGGTGTAGTGGTTGCGAACGGCGGCCCAGTAGTGGGCTAGATATCGCAGCGGCTCAGGATCGAGGCCGGTATCCAGCGGTGTGTTGCGGGCAGCCTCGACGATCGCGTTGAGGTTGGGCTGGCTGGTGAGCCCGGCGAAAGGGGCCATGGCTGCGTCGACGACGCTCGCCCCTGCCTTGGCGGCCTCAAGGGCGCTGGCCAACGAGGCGGCGGATGTGTCGTGGGTGTGGAAGTGGATCGGGATCCCGATCTCGTCGCGGAGCGCCTTCACCAGCGTGGCGGCGGCGAACGGCTTGCAGAGGCCGGCCATGTCTTTGATGGCGAGCATGTGGGCGCCGAGCTTCTCCAGTTCCTTGGCGAGCTTGACGTAGTAGTCGAGCGAATATTTTGACCGCTTCGGGTCGAGCACGTCGCCGGTGTAGCAGACGGCGGCCTCACAGATCGTGCCACTCTCCAGCACCGCGTCGATGGCCACCTTCATGTTTGGCACCCAGTTGAGCGGGTCGAAGACGCGGAAGACATCGATGCCGCTGGCGGCCGACTCCTTGACAAAGGCCTGCACGACGTTGTCTGGATAATTCGTGTAGCCAACGGCGTTGCTCGCCCGCAGCAGCATCTGAAAGAGGACGTTTGGAATCCGCTCCCGAAGCTGCAGGAGGCGGTCCCAGGGGCATTCCTTGAGAAATCGCATTGAGGTGTCGAAGGTTGCGCCGCCCCACATCTCCAGCGAGAAGAGGCCCGGCGCCAGATGCGCATAGGCAGCGGCGATCGCGAGCATGTCGTATGTCCGCATCCGGGTGGCAAGCAGCGACTGGTGGGCGTCGCGCATCGTCGTATCCGTGATGAAGAGCCGATTCTGCTGGCGGAGCCAGGCGGCAAACTTCTCTGGCCCCAGCTCCTTGAGCTTTGTCCGAGTGCCGGCCGCCGGGGTGGCGAGACGGTCGAAGGTTGGGACCGGCGCCGGATCACGACGGACGGCGAGGGGCCGGCCCTTCACGAGCGGGTTGCCGTTGACGATGACGTCGGCAAGATATTCGAGCACCCGCGTGGCCCTGTCGCGACGGATTGGAAAATCGAAGAGCGCCGTTGTCTCGTCGATGAAGCGTGTGGTGCACTTGCCAGCGAGGAAGTCGGGATGCGTGACCAAGTTGATCAAGAACGGAATATTGGTCTTCACGCCACGGACGCGGAATTCCTGTAGACAGCGCTCGATGTGGCCCGAGGCCTCCTCGTGGGTGAGACCCCGCGCTGTCACCTTGACCAGCAAGGAATCGAAGTAGGGTGTGACAACCGCGCCGGAGAAGGCGGTGCCGGCATCGAGGCGGATGCCCATGCCGCTGGCCGACCGATAGGCCGTGATCCGGCCGTAATCGGGCAGAAACCTGTTTTCGGGATCTTCCGTCGTGACCCGGCACTGAATCGCCGCGCCCATCGACCTGATCTGCGACTGTTCGCCGAGACCAATCTGTGGGTCAGATAGCTTCCAGCCCTCCGCCACGCGGAGCTGGCGGCGGACGATGTCGATCCCGGTGATCTCTTCCGTGACGGTGTGCTCCACCTGAATACGGGGATTCACCTCGATGAAATAGAACCGGTCGGAGTCGGTATCGACGAGGAATTCAACCGTGCCGGCATTTTCGTAGCGAGCGGTCCGGCCGATCGCCAGCGCCGCCTGGCAGATCCCCTCCCGCATGGCCGGAGTGAGGTTTGGGGCGGGAGCCATCTCGACCACCTTCTGGTGCCGCCGCTGCACCGAACAGTCGCGTTCGAAAAGGTGAACGAGGTGACCGTGCATGTCGCCGAGCAACTGCACCTCGATATGCCGCGCCCGCTGGATAAATTTCTCGACGAAGACACTCGCGCTGCCAAAGGCGGTCTTACTCTCGCGTTGGGCGCTTTCAAGCGCCACGGCGAGTTCATCTTCACCGTGAACGACCCGCATGCCTCGGCCACCGCCACCGTGGGCCGCTTTAATGATCACCGGCCAGCCGAGTTCTTTCGCGATCTTGAGGGCGTCTTGCAACCCGGTCACAGGCTTTGAACTACCGGCCAGAATCGGGACACCGGCCTGCTTCGCCAGTTCGCGGGCAGCTGTCTTATCGCCGAGCGTCTGGAGCAGCTCGACGCGAGGACCGACGAAGATGATGCCCGCCCGCTGGCAGGCCGCCGCGAAATCTGGGTTTTCAGAGAGGAAGCCATAGCCGGGGTGAATCGCGTCGACGTTGTGCTCCTTGGCGATTGCGACAATCCCCTCGATGTCGAGGTAGGAGCGGATCGGCTCGCCGGGCCGGCCGACGAGATAGGATTCGTCGGCCTTGAAGCGGTGGAGGGCAAAGCGATCTTCGTGGGCGTAGATCGCCACCGTCCGGATCCCGAGTTCGTGGGCGGAGCGAAACACTCGGATCGCGATCTCGCTCCGGTTGGCCACCAGCAGCTTCTTGATAGGACGCATCAAAACAATCCTTTTGGAGCAATTCAGGAACGGGATCAGGAAGAGAGCCAACGTAAACGGCGTCAATCGTACCGTGCGCCGCAAACCGCAACAGGGCAGTCGAAAGCCGCCACGCGGCTGGCTATTTTTGGCCCTGATTCGGACAAAGCCTCAGTCTGAGCGGCCGCAACGGGTGTCGTGTTCGTCGGCATAGCTCGGCCGCATGTAGTCGGGCACAACCGCTGCCGGGTCGTCGGTCTCGCCGGCTGCAGCCCGCAGGAGGGCCACCCGGCCCAGTTCTGCGGCTGTGGGGATCCAGGCGGTGGACGCCGCTATGATGAGGTCGGGTCGGGCTGCGAGGGCGTCGGCCAAAAGAGCGAGTGCGGGACCGGTGACGATGCTGCCATGGGCAACCTGCTTGAGCCAGTCGCCGGCGGCGGCCAGACCACCCGCCTCCAGCCGCCAGCCGCTGGAATATTCCGGGCTCGGCACGGCCAGTGTGGAGAAGACCTCCCCCCGGCCAGCGTCAAAGACGATCGCCACCGGCGCATCAGCGCGGCCGAGGGCGGCCGCGGTGTTTCGGGCAATAACCTCGCCCGACGCAATGCCGAGGAGTCGGCTGCCGGTGGCCCAGCAGAGTGCCTTAGCTGTTGTGACCCCAACCCGCAGGCCGGTGAACGAGCCTGGACCCCGGTTAACGGCCACCAGTTCGGCGTCGGCCGGCCGCCAGCCGAGTTCGGCCGCCACCGCTGCGATCGCAGCCGCCAGGAGTCGGGCGTGTTCGACGGCGGTGGGCAACAACCGCACGGCGATTCGGTCGCCGTCGATAGCGGCGACGGATCCCGTCGAGAGGCTGGTGTCGATGGCGAGCGTTTTCATGGGGAATGCAGCGGCAGTGCCCGGCTGGTTTGAACGGCCGGCCCTGACGCCTGATGTTAGGGGCTAGTATTGGGTGCTGGCGGCGTGCCGGAGTCGCCGCTTGACCGTGGCAGAGACCCTTCGTAGTCTCCAGTGTATATCGATCGACGCCTCGATCGTGCGACAGGGCCTGGCAGAGCGGGTTTGCGACCAGTGAAGCGGGCTATCATCAGCGACGTCCACGGTAATCTCGAGGCACTCCGCGCCGTGCTTGAGGATATCGACCGCCAGAGGGTCGATTCCATCTATTGCCTTGGGGATGTTGTCGGCTACGGGCCGAATCCCTGCGAGTGCGTGAAACTCGTTCGCGACCGCTGCAGCATGGTGCTGCTGGGTAACCACGATCAGGGGGCCCTCTTCGATCCTGAGGGGTTCAATGTTGGTGCTGAGAAAGCCATCTGCTGGACGAGGGCCCAGCTTGAGCAGCACGACCGGATCCCGAGGAATTCCGCCCTTCGGCTCACCGACTTTATCGGCGAACTGCCGCGGGTTCACACTGAGGGGGAACTGTTATTCGTGCATGGCTCCGCCCGACGGCCACTGGATGAATATGTATTTCCAGAAGACATCTATAACCCGCTTAAGATGGAGCACATCTTCGAACTGTTCGGCCGCTACTGCTTTCAGGGGCACACCCACATTCCGGGCATCTTTACGACCGCCCCCGATTTCCTCTCCCCTTTGATTCCGAAAGCGGCCCAGGAGCAGTGGATGGCCCTCCCGCCCGGCAAGGCGATGGTGAACTGCGGGAGCGTGGGACAGCCGCGGGACGGTGATTCCCGAGCGTGCTACCTGATCTTGGAGAACAACGCCGTGACGTTTCGCCGCGTTGAGTATCCGTGCGATATCACGTGCAGTAAAATCTACGCAATCCCCGATCTCGATAATTTTCTCGGGGATCGGCTGATTCAGGGCCGGTAGTCGGGGCCGAAACCGATATACTTGTCGCCGAGCACCGCCGACATCAAAACGGAGTGCAGGCCAGGTTTTACTTCGGAGTCATTCGTGGAACGTCGTTACGCCCAGTTCATTGCCATCTCGCTGGCCATCGTTTTGGCCGGCCAACTCCTGCAGGTCTGGTTTTTCCCCAAGCCCCTGCCGAACCCCCAGATCGAACCGGCGGTGGTAGAGGCTGGCGGTGGCGAGGACGCCCGGCTTGCGAAGGCCGATGCTCCAAGCCCGACCGGCATTGTCGGCCGGGTTGACCAGCTTGTGGGTGGCCTAGCCGAGGCTGAAGGCGCACAGCCCACGGCGGCGCGGCAGCGGCAGACGCTTGGATCACTTGACCCGAGTGGGGCCTCTGGCATGCTTGTCACACTGACCAGCCGCGGTGCGGCCGTGGAACGGATCGAACTGGCGAGCGAACTCTTCCACGATCAGGATGACCGTTCGGGCTACATCGGCCACCTGGCCATCGAAACGGCTGCAGACGAAGGCTGCCGTGTCGGCGTCGTCGGCCCGGGCACGCCTGCCGAACGGGCCGGCCTCCGTATTGGCGACGTGATCACGAAGATCGGTGGCGCCCCGACGCCCAATCTCCGAAGCCTCCAGTCCTTTCTGGATGGCACAAACCCCGGACAGTCTGTCGTGGCTGAAGTTCGTCGCGATGGCCAGACAATGTCCCGCGATGTCGTGCTCGAGCGGCGGCCGCTTGAGGTGGTGCGTCCGGAATTTCGCACCCAGCCGGTGGGCGACCCCGATGCCGAGCCGTGCGACCCGCTTTCGTTTCGGTTGTCGCTGGAAAACCGTGACGGCGGCAAGCGGGCGGAGCCACTGCTTGAGATCCCCGGCCAAGAACTCGCCGATCTCGACTGGCAGACCGATGCTGGCTCGGATGCCAACCGAGTGCGGTTCACGCGACGGCTGCCCGGCGGCCTGACGGTGGCAAAGGAATACCGGCTCGTGTCGGCGGCGGCTGTGGATGGCCAACCCGGCGGAGAAGGGGGCCCCAGCCAACGGCTCGAACTCGTCATTGAACTGATCGGGGGCGACCAGCCGACCCGTCTGACCTACGCGCTCGACGGCCCCACCGGCCTGCCCACGGAGGGCTGGTGGTATGCCTCTCGTGTGGCCCGAGACTGGGGCACGCTCGCCGTCCGCGACGTCGCCATGCGGTTTGCCGGCGAGCAGAGCACGCTGGTGAGTGGCCTGAAGATGGCCGACGGCACGCTCGATCATCCGGCGTCCGCCGTCCGCGACAGTAAGCCGCTGTCGTTTGCCGGTGTCGATGCCCTCTATTTCGCGTCGGCCTTAATACCAGCCACGACTGGCGACGATGTGCCCACGCTCGACGAAGTGCGACCGCTGGTGGTGGGTGAGATTCCTGTGGCGGCCCGCCGCAAGCTCGTCGATGTCACCTGTCGCCTTGTCTCGAAGGAGCTTTCCATCGACCCAGGCGAGACAGTGGCCCAGCGATATGAGATCTTTGCCGGCCCGAAAAAACCTGAACTGCTCGCCCGCTATGGAGTGGCGTCGGCGTCGATGGACGACCTCGTCTATTACGGCTGGTTTGGCTGGGTGGCCCGGCCGATGATCGCTGTGCTCCACGCGCTGCATGCCGTCATCGGCAACTACGGAGTCGCGATCCTGCTGCTCACGGTACTCGTCCGCGGGGCGATGTTCCCCGTCAGCCGCAAGCAGGCGCTCTCGTCACAAAAAATGCAGGTGCTCCAGCCGGAAATGAAGGCGATCGCCGAGAAATTTAAAAACGAACCGGAGAAGCGGACGAAGGCCACGCAGGATCTCTGGAAGAAACACAACTACAACCCCATGGGTGGCTGCCTGCTGGTCTTTATCCAAATCCCGATCTTCATGGGGCTCTACCGGTCGCTGGCCACCGACGTGGAATTGCGGCAGGCGCCCCTCTTTAGTTCTGCGATGCGCTGGTGCTCAAACCTCGCGGCCCCCGACATGTTTTACGACTGGTCGAAACTCCTGCCGCCCTTTCTCTCGGCCCCCGAGGCCTGGCTGGGTCCTTATCTCAACCTCTTTCCGCTGGCGACGATCGGCCTGTTTCTCTGGCAGCAGCAGCTCTTCATGCCCCCGGCAGTGGATGAGCAGGCGAAGGTCCAGCAGCAGGTCATGAAGTACATGATGTTTTTCATGGCGCTGATGTTTTTCAAGGTGCCCTGTGGGCTGTGTCTGTACTTCATTGCGTCGAGCCTGTGGGGCATCGCCGAACGGCTCTGGCTGCCGCACTCGTTGCCGGCCAGTGCCACTTCCGCCGTCGTTGCAGCAACCGATAGTGGCGGAGGCCGCATGATAAAAATGCCGTTCACCAGGTTTGGCAGCAAGGAGCCTGCCGTACCGGCCGGTGACGCCGCCCGGCAGAAGCGACTCGACCGCAAGAAGCAGAAATAGCTGTTGTTTTTCCGCGACGCAGGCTTCTGTCTTTCGTGGGATAAGTTTTCTAACTTCACGAAAAACATCGCATCCTGCGATTTTTTCTTGGCAAACGCTGTTTGCTGGTCCTGGCGTCGCCTCCATGCGACGCAATCTTCTGTCTTTCGTGGGATAAGTTTTCTAACTT
>JBAXUW010000104.1:0-10816 GCA_037129495.1 Planctomycetota bacterium
CCGCACGGCAGCGTCGTTGTATTTCTGCTGCGTGAGCACCGCCACGATCACATCACAGGCGTTCCGCACCAGTTCGGCGCGGTGCCAGTTTTCCCGCAACGTGCCATCAATGTCGGGCGTGTCAAGGAGTACGAGCCGGGCCGGCTGCCGGCCGCTGGCATCCTCGCGCCACACCAGCCGATCGGCATTGCCGTTGGTATCCGCCCCCAGGGCGATGGCGTCTTGTTCGCTCGCCCACGGCACCGGCGCAAATCCGGGAAACAGCGCCGCGAGATCGACGCGGGCGGCGAGCCCTGCTGGAAGGCTGGCCACCGGGTGCCTTGTACGCACCGCCTCAGGCACGGAGCGGCTGATCTCGGCAGCCACCAGCGTGTTGGTGATCAAGCTCTTGCCGGTATTCGTGCCGCCGCAGACAGCCGCGACAAGCAGCGGTTCCCGCGATACCTGCGGCCGGAGTTTGCCAAACAGCGCCCCATACCAGTCGGAGGCTTGGGGATCGGGGGCTCCGAGTGACGTGGCGAGCGGCCGCAGCGAGTCGATCAGGCAGCATAGTTCTTCAACGCTGCCGGCCCAGACCGCAAAATCCGTCGGAGGCAAAGATGGCATCTCGCTACACTTTGTCTGGAAACCGTTTAGACTGAAGGAAGTCCTAGTCTGTCTTCCGCAGCCGTTTGCCGCAAATCGGCCTGCCGGCCGCCACCACTCGATCCTCTTTTCAGCGACCCATTCCCCATGCTTGAACGTCGTCCGATCTTCCCGGGTGTTATCGAGATGAATCACCAGGCCGGCTGGCGGATCGGCTGCAACGTCTATCTCGTCTACGACGATCGCAATTGGTCGCTTATCGACATCGGCTATGAGGATCGCGTCGACGAAATTGTGGAGATGATCCGGGAGATGGATTTCCCACTCTCGCAGTGCCGGGCACTCGTGGCTACGCATGCCGACGTCGATCACATCCAGGGGCTCGCCAAGGCGAAGTCGATCCTGAAGGCGCCGGTGCTTGCCCACCCACTGGCAGTCGAGTCGCTGGAGACAGGCGACCGCATCAAGACATTCGCTGAGATCGCCGCGCAGAATGTTCACCTCGACATGCCGATCGTAAAGGTTGACCAGCAGGTGGTGGATGGGGACCTGATCAAGATCGGCAGCCGTCAACTCGAGGTCTGGCACACACCCGGCCACACCGACAGCCAACTCGCCTTCGGCATGGACAACCTGTTGCTCTCGGGCGACAACATCTATCGCGACGGCTCGGTCGGCGCAATCGACGCCCATCATGGCAGCGATATTCCGGCCTTCATCAAGTCGCTGGAGCGGATCATGGCCAGCGACATCGAGTGGCTCCTGCCGAGTCACGGCCCGATCTTTCGCAAGGACAACAGCCTGCTGTCGAAGACGCTCCAGCGCCTGCGGGGGTATTTGAGCCTGGCCGACTTCGGCACCTGCGCCCAGCACTGGCCGCTGATCGATGAATGGGACCGTGAGTTGGCCGAGGGCCGCCTGCCCGCCGAAAAGTCCTGAGCTGGAGGCGAGTTTTTAAAGCTTGCCGGCCCACGGATTGCCGCTCTGGTCCACGGATGCCGGTTTTTCCATAAAGACCGGTCGTGCCGGCGGCCGATAACTCCCTCAGACTGTCGATCTTCAGGGGGGGACAATCCGATGATGCGATCCATACTTGGCACGGCCTTGATGGCCGGAGCCTTGTTTCTGGCGGCGGCGACCGCCCATGCCCAGCCACCCGCCGCCGGCCAGCAGGCCTACGGCCATCAGTGGGGCAATTCCTACAACGCCACCGACTGGAACCGCTTCTACCACTATCCCTACGTGTGGTATCAGCACAACTTCTACTCCGACAGCTACTACAAGAGCGCCGACGACCTTTATTATCGCTATCCGCAGGAGATGCGGGTGCCGGTCTACAACCGGGCGTGGCAAAACGAGTATCCGAAGTCGCGGCGCTACTACCAGGGCCACCACTTCCAGCTCGACGTTTTCTAATTCCACGCCTACCGGGCCATCCATGGCCCCGGCAGGCTTGGCCCGTCGTGGCCACAGCCAAGGTGTGGCCAGCCGGGCGAGCGGCCGCACCTCCGTGCGGCCGTGGTCGGCGGGGTAAACTCTCATCCCATGCACGACATTCCCACACAGCATCCGTCGTTTGAGGATGAACGCGAGGCGGCAAAGTGGTGGCTGGCCAACGTCTATGCGGGCGATGATGCGGTCCAACTCACGCCGCGAGCGGTGATCACCGGCATGGTCATCGGCGGCGTGATGTCGATCTCAAACCTCTACGTGGGGCTCAAGACCGGCTGGGGGCTGGGCGTCACGATCACCGCCTCGATCATCGCCTACGCCGTTTTTTCGATGCTCGAAAAGGTCGTGCCGGCCTGGCGAGACAGGCCGTTCACGACGCTCGAAAACTACACGATGTCGAGCGCGGCCAGCGCCGCCGGCTACATGTCGAGCGCGGGGCTCGTGTCGGCTCTGCCGGCGCTCTACCTCACCACCGGCCGGCTGCTGCAGTGGTGGGAGATCATGCTCTGGCTGGCCGCGATCTCGTTTCTCGGCGTCTTCATGGCGATCCCGCTGAAGCGGCAGCTGATCAACATCGACCAACTTCCCTTCCCTTCGGGCATCGCCACCGCCGAGACAATCAGGAGCATGCACTCCGCTGGGGGCGAGGCGGTCGTCAAGGCGCGGAGCCTCTTTGCCGCCGGGATCTTGGGCGCAGTGGTTGCCGTCTGGCGGGATCTCTTCTCGCAGGTGAAGACGCTGGCCGCCTTTGCCTTTCCGGCAGAGCTGCCGTTTCTGCCGACGGCGCTGGGCCGCGACCTGCTCACAAAATACACGATCGGCATCGAGGGCTCACTGATCATGCTGGCGGCCGGCGCGATCATGGGGATGCGGGTCGCAGTCTCGATGCTCATCGGCTCGATCGTCTGCTTCGGGATCATCGGTCCGATCTTGGTGGAGCGGGGGATCGTCCAGCCCGGCTATCGGGGAATTGTGTCGTGGGTGCTCTGGCCGGCGACCGCGATGATGGTGACCTCTGGGCTGTTGTCGTTTGCGATGAAGTGGCGAACGGTGCTGCGGGCATTCGGCGGACTCTCGGGCAGCCTGAGTGGGCTCTTCGGCGGCGGTCGGCTTCACGAACAGATTGATGACGAACTAGCCCACATCGAGGTGCCCGCGTCGTGGTTTGTGATCGGCACGCTGCTGGCGGGCACCGCCTGTGTGGTGCTCGGCCACTTTCTCTTTGGGATCACCTGGTGGATGGGGATCCTGGCGGTGCTCGTAACGTTTTTGCTGTCGATCGTGGCGGCACGGGCCACGGGCGAAACCGACATCACGCCAATCGGTGCGATGGGGAAAATCACGCAACTGCTCTATGGCGTGATCGCGCCCTCCAGCATCACCACCAACCTGATGACGGCCTGCATCACGGCGGGCGCGGCCTCGCATGCGGCCGACCTGCTCACTGACTTGAAAAGTGGCTACCTGCTTGGCGGCAATCCGCGGAAGCAGACGATCTCACAGTTCTTCGGCGTGGTGGCCGGCACGCTCATTTCAGTGCCGGCTTATATCTTCGTAGTGCAGAGCAATCCCGACCGGCTCGGCTCGGCGGAGCTGCCCGCGCCGGCGGCGAAGGTCTGGGAGGGGGTGGCCCGGCTCTTGGCAAAGGGACTCGACGCGTTGCCGGCGGGCGCCCTTGCCGCGATCGTCGTGGGAGCGTCGCTGGGCGTGGTGCTCACGCTCCTGGAGGAGTTTGCGCCGAAGAAGTGGAAGCCGTGGATTCCGTCGACAACGGGCCTCGGCATCGCGGGCGTGATTCCAGCCTTCAACTCAATCGCGATGTTCACAGGGGCATTCGTCGCCTGGCTGGTGGCGAAGCGGGCACCGCAGGCTGCCGAGACCTATACCGTGCCGGTGTCGAGCGGCCTGATTGCAGGGGAATCGCTGATGGGCGTGGGGATCATTCTCACGCTCGAAATCCTGAAAGCAGCCGGCCTCTGGGTCGGATGAGAGTCGGGTGAGAGTCGGATGAGAAGAGAGGTGCCAGCAACCAAATCGCTTCGCGAACATTCTTCAGGGCTTCCTCACGGGTGTTGCCCTGACTGACGCACCTTGGCAGTGCCGGAACACTTGCAACGAAGGCGTCCGCTCCTGCGCCGCTGCCAGTCGATCGATCCGCTCCTCCGTCCGTTCCTGCGAAATCGCCAGCCGTTCGACGACCGTCTTGAGTTCGTGAAAGTCTTCCCGGGTCACGAGCTGATCGTGGGCCTCGACCATGCCGGTGACCAAGACCTCCGCCTGTTCGTCCGTAAAGGCCTTCTTGAAGTGGTTCTGCATCGAGATCAGGCCGACGCATGAGGCACCATGAAGCACCATGAGGCACCATAGAGGCACCTCGCTTTTGCACTCGGAACTCCACCGATTTTCACCGATCGATCGGGAAATGCCGATGCCTACTGTTCGCTTGGATACTTTAGCCTCAATATCCAGTCAACCCGCGACCGCGGGAGAACTACCCGGCCATCGCCCGCCTGAGATTCTCGTCGATCGCAGCCAGGAAATCCTGCGTGGTGAGGTGCGGCTGATTCGGGCCGATCAGGATCGCCAGATCCTTCGTCATCTTCCCCTGCTCCACCGTCTCGATGCAGATCTTCTCGAGCGTGTCGGCAAAGTGGCTCACCGCTGGCGTGCCGTCGAGTTTGCCGCGGTGGGCGAGGCCGCGGGTCCAGGCAAAGATCGACGCGATCGGATTGGTGGAGGTGGGCCTGCCCTGCTGGTGCTGGCGGTAGTGCCGCGTGACCGTGCCGTGGGCCGCCTCGGCCTCGATCGTCTTGCCGTCCGGCGTCAATAAGACGCTCGTCATCAGGCCCAGCGAGCCGAAGCCCTGGGCCACGATGTCGCTCTGCACGTCGCCGTCGTAGTTTTTGCAGGCCCAGACATAGCCCCCCTCCCACTTCAGCGCAGAGGCGACCATGTCGTCGATCAGCCGATGTTCGTAGCTGATGCCCTTCGCGGAGAATTCCTGCTTGAACTCCGCGTCGAAGATCTCCTGAAAGATGTCCTTGAACCGGCCGTCGTAGACCTTCAGGATCGTGTTCTTCGTGGAGAGATAGACGGGGTAGTTGCGAGCCAGACCATAGCGGAAGCTCGCCCGCGCGAAGTCGCGGATCGAATCGTCGAGGTTGTACATCGCCATGGCCACGCCCGCCGACGGGAATTCGAAGACGTTTATCTCCATCGGCTGGGAGCCGTCGGCTGGCGTGAACGTGAGCGTGAGCTTGCCTGTGCCTGGGATCTTCACATCGGTGGCTCGATATTGATCGCCGAAGGCATGGCGACCAACCACGATCGGCTTTGTCCAGCCGGGCACGAGCCGCGGAATATTTTTGATGATGATCGGCTCGCGGAAGATCACGCCGCCGAGAATGTTGCGGATCGTGCCGTTAGGACTCTTCCACATCTTCTTGAGATTAAATTCTTTGACGCGGTCCTCGTCGGGCGTGATCGTGGCGCACTTCACGCCGACGCCATATTCCCGAATTGCGTTGGCAGCATCGACTGTCACCTGATCGGCGGTCGCGTCACGGTTTTCAATCGAGAGATCGAAAGAGCGAATGTCGAGATCGAGGTAGGGCAGAATCAGCTTGTCCTTGATGAACTGCCAGATGATTCGCGTCATCTCGTCGCCATCGAGATCGACGACTGGGCCTACGACCTTGATTCTGCCTGCCACCATGAAAACTGCTCCTGTTGTGTGACTGCCGGTTTGCGTGTCTGCCGAGTGGGTTGGGAATGTTGTACCAAGCCTCCTCGGGGTTGCCATTTCCCAATCGTCTGGGGTCGGACGTCGGCTGGCGAATCCGCGTCAGCCAGCCATCTCGGCCAGGATGTCGGCTGCCGTGTCGACCTGGGCGAGGTCGATCCACTCATCCGCTGTGTGGGCCTGAGCGATCGAGCCCGGCCCAAACACCATGCTTGGCACGCCCGCGGCCGCGTAGATGCTGGCATTTGTGCCATACCGGGCGGCCACATGCCGCGATGTGATGCCCTGGCTCAACGCGGCGGCCGTGAGGCGGTCGATCCAGTTGCGGTTTGCCGGCGCCGCCAGGCCCGCACTCTCGAGAAACGGTTCGTCGTGTTCGATGCGGGCGTCGCCACAGGCTGCCGCGATCCGGCGGATCACCTCGTCGCGGGCCGCCAGCGGTGATTCACCCGGCACGACTCGGCGGTCGAGTTCCAGTACAACCAGATCGGGCACGAGGTTTACCCCCATGCCACCGTGGATCGTGCCGAGATTCAGGGTGGGTGGACCACAGGGATGCTCGGGATTTCTCGCGAGCAGTTCCTGCGCCAGCGACTCGATCGCCTGGATCGCCCGGCCCGCAGGATAGATCGCGTTTTCACCCTGCTCAGGGAAGGCGCTGTGGCAGGCCACGCCCCGCACCCGCATTCGCCACCGCACGGCGCCCTTGTGCTGCCCCACGATGTCGAGATCAGTTGGCTCGGCGACCACGGCGGCGGCGGGCCGGCCGCCGATCAGCTCGCGCGGCTGCAGATCAGAAGCCGGGAGTTCGGCCGGTGGCGTCGTCCAAAGCCGGGCCACCGCTTTCGCACCGGAGAAGCCAAACTCCTCGTTGACGGTGGCCACAAAGATAATGTTGAAGAGCCGCGGCCGGTCCGCCAACCGCAACCGGTCGACCGCCACGAGCATTGACGCCATGCCCCCCTTCACGTCGCATGAGCCGCGGCCATAAAGGCGGCCTTCGCGGACAAATGGCATGAAGGGCTCGATCGACATGCCGTCGGCTGGCACCGTGTCTTGATGGGCATCCCAGAGCACAGTCGGGGCATTCGGCACCGTCGCGTCGAGCCGGGCGATGACGTTGTCGCGGCCGGGCGAGACCGGCTGACGCACCCACGGCAGGCCGGCAGCGAGAAACCGCTGGATGAGATAGTCGGTCACCCGGCCCTCGAGATAGTCGGGCCCCGAGACATCCCGCCCCATGGGGTTCACGCTCGGACGGCGAACGAGGTCGGCAAGCGTCGCTCCATGCACTGAATACGAAGACATGCTTTAAATTCTATCAAAACCCCTTTCCAACAGGGGAGATTCCTTTTTCTGCTGGCGGAGCAGCATGGTAGAATAAGGGGATGAAATGCCTCTATTCAATCTCGCTGCTCATAGCCTTTCTCGTGGCCCTCCTCATGGCGGGAGGCGTGGCTCACGGCCAGTCGCCAGACGAAGCCGCTATCCGGACCGCCACTCGCCTTTATCAAGAGGCACTCCAGCGGGGCGATGCCAAGACGCTCGCCTCACTCTGGACTCCCGATGGCGACATTGTTGACGACGATGGGAAAATCTCCAGCGGCCGCGAGACGGTCGGCCGCATCACGGCCGTCACCCCAAACGCACCCCGGCAGACTTTTACTCTCCATGACACAAGCCTGCGGTTTCTCACCACAGACGTTGCCATTGAAGACGGCACTGTCGAGGTGACGCCGGTCGGCGGCTCCACGCCGCTGAAGGGCTGGTTTTCGGCGACGTGGCTCAGGCATGAAGGCTCGTGGAAGCTCGCAAGCCTCCGCGAGTCGCAGATCACAACGGGTCACGGCACGCCCCGGCTTGCAGACCTCGACTGGATGGTGGGCGACTGGACGGTCGTGGAAAACCACCCCGCACGTGAGCCGCCGACCGACGAACAGTCCGGGGCAGCGGTGACCAGCCCGCCGATCGAAATCAAAGTCCGCTGGAACTCCACCCGCACTTTTCTCATTCGCGACATGAAGATCGCGGGAGCCGCTGAGGCTGGTCAGACTGGGGGAGACGGGCTGCCGGCCATGCACATCACCCAGCGGATCGGCTGGGATCCGCTCTCGCGGCAGATCGTCTCCTGGTCGTTCGGCTCCGACGGCAGTCATGGCGAGGCAACGTGGACCCGCGAAGACGGCACCTGGATCGCCCGCACGACGGCCGTGCAGCCTGACGGCACGCAGGCCAACTCGCTCAATATCTACACCTACAACGGCACCGACCGCTGCAGCTGGCGATCACTCCCCACGCACGTGGGGGGCGAACACGCGCCGCAGGTCACCATGACGATGATCCGTAAGCCACCGGCAGTGCCGCCGAAGCCTCCCGAGCGGAGCCCGGCCCAATGATCACAAATCACCGTGGCGGGTTGTGTGCTGGCGGACTGCTGCTCGCGGTGGCGTTGTCACTATCGGCCAAGGCACAAGCCCCAGTCCAGCCAGCCCCGCGACCAACGGCGGCGGCAGAGAACGGCGACGATCTGCTTCGCAAGGCGGAGATCATGAATAGCCCGCGGTGGCGGCGGGCGATCTTTGAACTGGGCGAATGGCTCTCTGCTCAGCCGATTTACTCGCCCACACAGGTCCGCAATATGAAGGCGGATTTCAACCGCAAGGTCGAGAAGATGTCGTCGTACGAACTCGACTATCTCCTCGACGATCTGGACGCCAAGTTTCAGGTTCTCGATACGGCTGAGGCCCGTGACGCACGGTCGTGGGTGGGCCAGTATCTATCGGCGATGTCGGACCAAAAACGAGCTGAGGTGCTCAAAGACGTGCCGAACGTCGTCACCATGTCGGCCGCGCAACTGCAGCAGGAGATTCAGAAGATCGAACAGAAACGGGCTTCCCTGCAGCAGCGGCAGCAGGCATTTGACGTGGGCCGCGAGCAGCTTGTGCAACAGGCCGCGGCCAACCGTCAACTGACAGCCAAGGCCTCGGCGGCGGCGATGAGCCAGGTGGGCGGGGCCTCGTATTCGCCCTACCGGAGTGGCGGGGGCGGAGGGGGCGGCAAGCCACCATTTTCCGACGCGCAGGGGAGCGGCATGAGCATTACATCGGGCCCGTTCGGAGCCTATGTCTCGATGAACCTCGGTGGGTTCTGACAACCGCCCCCAGATGGGTATCCGGAGAGCTGGGATCGGCCGTTTCCCGCGGAAAAATCACCGACTCGTCGCAAACCGGTCGCCGCTGTATGATTCGCGGTATGATTCTCAGGGCTCCGCTGGAAGTTCGGTGGGCCAAAATTCGACGGCGTTTTTTTGGGCAGCGACTTCGTGACAAATTTCACGAAGTCGCTTCTGACAGCCGATTTTCCTGATCTGAGCATTGTTCCGCAGGCTTTCCAACACGTCTTTCCCCTCCGCCGGCCATCATGGACGCCATCCTTCCTGTCCTGCTCTTTGTGGCCATCGCCGCGGCGGTGTCGGTCGGCCTGCTCGTGACGGCCAGCCTGATCGGCCCCCGGCGCAGCGGGGCGGTCAAGGAAATGCCGTACGAGAGCGGCATGGACCCCATTCACGACACCCGTCGCCGGTTCGACGTGCGGTTTCACCTCGTCGCCATCACGTTCCTCGTTTTTGACGTTGAGCTCCTCTTTCTCTATCCGTGGGCCGTTGCCAGCCGGTCGCCGGCGGGGATTGACGCCGCCGTTGCCGATGGCTTGGTTTCTTGTCGCGGCATTGTTTATGCCGGGGCGATGCTGTTTATCGCCATGGTGATCGTGGGCTTCGCGTACGACTGGCGCAAAGGAGTGTTTCGATGGCGTTAAACGCAGCGGGAAGATCAGCCGGGCCGGGTAGGCTTGAACTGCCGGAAAACGTAGTCGTGAGCCGGCTCGATGAACTGGCCAACTGGTGCCGAAAAAATAGCCTCTGGCCGATGCCCTTTGCCACGGCCTGCTGCGGCATCGAATTAATGGCCACGGGCGCCAGCAAGCACGACCTCGCCCGGTTTGGCGCCGAGGTCTTCCGCTTTAGTCCGCGACAGTGCGATCTGATGATCGTGGCTGGCCGCGTGGTCATGAAAATGATGCCGGTGCTGCAGCGGATCTGGCAACAGATGCACGAGCCGAAGTGGTGCATCTCAATGGGTGCCTGTGCCAGCACCGGCGGCGTGTTCGATACCTACGCCGTCGTGCAGGGAATCGACCGCTTCATCCCGGTTGACATGTATGTGCCCGGCTGCCCGCCGCGACCGGAGCAGCTCATTCAGGCGATCATCGACCTCCAAGATAAAATCCAGCGGGAGGGCACGATCACCGGCCGCGAGTTTGACACCAGCCAGCGGCAGCTCCGCAAGCGGGCGCTCGTTGAGGCGGATGAACTCCTCGTGCTCGACGCGGCTCGGAATCCGGTCGTGCAGCGTGAGCTTTCTGCAGCCGCCCACCGCTCCTAATTCTCACCGCTCCTCATTTCGGTTCTCCCATGCCCCACGATCCTTCTGTCGACGACCTCCTTACCGCAGTCACCGGTGGGTTTGGTACGCTTGAAACCACCGTATTTCGTGGGCAAACCAGCGTCGTCGTGCCCGAACCGCAGTCGCTCGAACTGCTCACGTTTCTTAAAACGCAGGGCTTTGACATGCTCGTCGACGTGACCTGCGTCGACTATCTCGAATACCGCGGCGCGAAGCAGCGGTATGGCCTCGTCTATCTCCTGGCATCGACCACGACAAATCAGCGGCTCACCGTCCGGGTCTTTGTTGATGACCCGGTCTCAGACCACGAGGAATGGCCGACGGTCCGCAGCGTTGCGGCGATCTGGAAGGCCGCCGATTGGCTGGAGCGAGAGGTCTGGGATCTCTTTGGGATCCGCTTTGAGGGCCATCCTGACCTGCGCCGGCTTGTCATGCCTGAGGAGTTTACCGCTCATCCACTGCGGAAGGATTATCCACTCCAGGGCCGGGGCGAGCGGCACAATTTCCCCGTCATCACCCGCGACCACAGCTAGAGAAGATCTGCGACCACAGCTCGAGACGAAATCCATCATGT
>JBAXUW010000105.1:0-10792 GCA_037129495.1 Planctomycetota bacterium
TGCTTGACTACCGCCGCGAGGTGCTGTTCGCCGCAGAGCTGAATAGCCTTGGCCGCCTTGATAATCCGCAGCGCAGCATTGCGGCCGCTCTGCGGCCAGCCGTTACAGTCAAGGTCTGCCAGCAGTCGGTTATTGGGCCTGCCGTGCAGGTGAACAGCGCCACAGAATGCGGTCTGTGAGAGCACGCATTGTGCCCGCATGCCCGCCGAGTCTCGGGACCATTCGTCGAGCCAGTCGAGTTGCCGACGGCCGAGCAGTTCAAGCCCGGGCAGGTCGATGGCTTGGCGATCATACGCCGGATCGGTGATGTGATCGGGTCGCGGCCCCAGCTGAGGAATGGTCCCATCGACTGGAACAGGTAAGTGTCAGGTCTGCTGACGCTCGACCATGTTTACAGACGAGGATCATCCGGCGAAAGAACGGCGTCATGATGTCGTGGGTCCTGCTGGCGGCCAGGCTGGAGGGACGCGACCCTAAAGCATCCATGCTGAAAATTCCACACGTCGAGACCGCTTTCCGTGGTCGTTGTGCCGGTGACCGGTAGCGAGTTTCGCCCAGCGATCAAGCAGGGCTTTACGCCACTTGATTTCTGGAGCCTGCCGCGGTGGAAATGCCCGTTTGCGAATCGCTGTCGGGTTGCCTACTCTTGAAGGGTTCTCAACGGCCGTCGGCCGCGTTGTTTCCAGCCCCACAAGCAGCCATGCCCCACGCCCTTTCCGACCAGCGATTTCTAGCAACCCGTAGCCTGATCGTCGAAGTTGCCGCCGCGCTTGACCGCGCGGAGCGGCATGCCGCCGAGCGATTTGAGCCCCTCGCAATCGACCCACGTTGGCAACTGCTGAAGGCCGCCGTAGACCGCCTCGCCGCCGGCGACGGCCGAGCTGAGGCCATCCAACTCATGTTCTCCGACGCCTACGATCCAGACTGGCGCCGAGACGGCGGTCCGACGCTCGCGGGATCTCCCAACTGCTGCGGTCAGTGAGCCAGGCCACATCCCGGTCACCACATCCAGAACACTCTCATGGACTACATCGATCCCCACATCCACATGGTCTCACGGGTCACTGACGACTACGAGGCCCTCGCCCGCATGGGCTGCGTGGCCGTCAGTGAGCCAGCCTTCTGGGCCGGCTTCGACCGCCGCAGCGCCGATGGCTTCCGTGATTATTTTCTGCAGATCACTGCAGTCGAACCCCGCCGCGCGGCGGCTCACGGCATCGCCCACTATTCCTGGCTCTGCATCAACGCCAAGGAGGCGGAGGATGTTTCACTCGCCCGCGATGTGATCGCGGCGATCCCCGAGTTTCTGTCCGCCCCCAACGTGCTCGGCATCGGTGAAATCGGCCTCAATAAAAACACCCGCAACGAGGCGACGGTGTTTCTCGCCCAGGTCGATCTGGCGATGCGTCACGATGAGACGATCCTCATCCACACGCCCCACCTCGCCGATAAACTGCGCGGCACGCGGATGATCATCGACATGCTTGCTGATTTTCCGGCCCTCGACCGCAGCCGCGTGGTGATTGACCACGTCGAAGAACACACAATCAGCCTCGCGCTCGACGCCGGATACTGGGCCGGCATGACGCTCTATCCCATCACAAAGTGCTCCCCCGAACGCGCCTGCGACATGATCGAGCGGTTTGGCACTGAACGACTCCTCGTCAACTCCGCCGGTGACTGGGGGCCGTCACGACCGGTTGCCGTGCCCGACTTCATCGTCGCCATGCGGGCCCGCGGCCACACCGAATCTTTGATTGAGCGGATCGTGCTCGACAACCCATTGCAGCTCTTCTCCCGCTGCAAGAGATATCTGCCGCCACCGCGAGTAGCCCACCGGTCCCCGCTCACTGGGTCCCTAGAAAAATCGTGACGGCAAACATCGCAAGGACAGCGATCAGGAGCAGGCCCAGCGCCAGCTTCCAGGGCGAGACCGGTTCGCGAAAGAGGTCATCCCCCTCGATCCACGTCCGCAGCGACTCCCCCCAGGCCGGATCCAGTTCGGCGGTCACCGACTCAGCCTGCTCTTCGAGCATTTCCGCGGCCGTATGAGCCCGCCAGAAGCCTTGGTCGACCGCGTCAAACGGATCGCCTCCCAGCACCTCGTCGTAGACCTCCCGCAGCGGCCGCCATGGCCCGTCTGGAGACTCGGCGATCTCGTCACGTTTTTGCAGCCGCCGCTCTTGCCGCAGGCTGCGAAGTTTCTCGCGATTCATGGGGCCTTTGATGCGGCCTCCGCGTCTTATGTAATACATACCTCAATTTAACAATTTAACAGATTCTGACAAAAGGCCGGCTGCGATTTCCTTCTTGTCCTGTTCCTGTTGGATAAGATTTCGAGCTTGTCCTCTTCGGCAAGCTTTAAAAACTCGCCTCCACGGGGGACCGGCAAGCTTTAGCAACCAGCCTCGGATCGTCAGTTGTGACGCCACGAACCCGCTGGACGACTGTCACTGGCTTTTTGAGCGTCCCAATGGGACAGTAAAAGGTGGCCTTTCTCCTTCGGGGATTGGCCACTTCGTCGGAGCTACCATTTGCCTGCTCCATCTCTGATGAACATGATCCGCCGTTTTCTGCCGCGGATGATCACGGATTCGGACGCCACAAAACCCGACACTCGACCCGTCAATGCCGGAGTTTTTGCGCTGCGCGGTGAGGGTGCAGTCGCCGAAGAACTGCCGCTGCGGGGTGAGATCTTCTCCACAGAGCAACTCAAGCGGCATGCCCGGACGGTCGCTGCAGGCCATCGCATCGTCCACCGCCATGCTGCCAGCGGACTGCTCACGCGGCTGGCCGATAATGAGCGGGTACTCATCGACACCTCCGATCTACTCGCCTCTGCAGCAAAGCGGGGCCGCCGGATCGCACCAGCAGCGGAATGGCTGCTCGACAACTTCTACCTCATCGAGGAGCAGATCCATTCCACGCGGCGGCTCCTCCCGCGCTCCTACCTCGGCCAGCTCCCGGCCCTGGCTTCAAACTACCCACGCACCTACGCGCTGGCGTTGGAGTTGATCTCCCATACCGATGGCCGTGTCGATGCCGTCGCGCTCGACGCCTTTATCGCTTCCTACCAGTCGGTCGCGTCATTCACGATCGGCGAACTCTGGTCGCTGCCGCTCATGCTACGGCTGGCGCTGATCGAAAACCTCCGCCGCGTAGCGCTGCGGATGGCCAGCGCTCGCCGCCATCGCGATATCGCCGCTGACTGGTCCGACCGGCTCCTCCACGCCGCCGAGACACGGGCCGCAGATCTTGTGGTCGTGCTGGCCGACATGACCCGCGCAACCCCGCCCCTCTCGGGCGCGTTTCTGGCCGAGTTCACCCGCACACTTTCGGGCCACTCGCCGGCCTTCTCTCTCGCCGGCACGTGGCTGGAGCACTGTCTCGCCGGGCAAGGGCTCACGATCGAACAGCTGGTGCTCTCCGAAGGCCAGGCGCAGGCAGCCGACCAAGTCTCGATAAAAAACAGCATCGGCAGCCTGAGATTTCTCGCGGTTTACGACTGGCGCGACTTTGTCGCCAGCCACAGCATCGTGGAGCAGACTCTGCGCAATGACCCGGCCGGCGTCTATCCACAGATGGACTTTCTCACCCGCAATAGCTATCGCTCCGCTGTAGAATCGATCGCCCGCCGCACAGGTCACAGCGAGGAGAGGGTGGCCGAGCAGGCAGTGGAACGGGCCCGCGGCGGAGGCTCAATCGCCACCACTCTCCCCCGCGAGGCGCACGTCGGCTACTGGCTGATTGATGCGGGGCACGACCTGCTCCTGCACGACCTCTGCAACAGATTGTCGACGACCGCGCTCTGGCTCACCCCCTGGCGGTGGTGTGTTGCAGCCACGCGGCAGGCACGGCTCGGCTTCCTCCTGGCCGCGATCGCCGGGCTAGCCGCGATCGCCGTCGGTGGCTTCCTGCGGGCCGCCGGTCCGCCAGGGTGGTCGGTACTGCTGGCTCTGCCCGCAACGCTGGTTGCTCTGCACTTGGGCGTCGGACTGGCCACCTGGATCGCCACGCTGATTGTCCGCCCCCACCCCCTGCCACGGCTCGACTTCGCTGCCGGCATCCCGGCGGAGCACCGCACGCTCGTTGCGGTCCCCGCGATGCTCACCGATACCGCGACAGTCGAACGGCTGCTTGAAGCTCTTGAAGTTCGCTTTCTTGCCAACCGCGATCCATACCTCCATTTTGCGCTGCTCTCCGATCTGCCCGACGCCGCCACGGAAACGCTCCCCACCGATGCAGCACTGATTCGTCAGGCGGATGCGGGCATCGACGCCCTCAATCGACGGTATGCCGCCCTTCAACACGATCGCTTCCTACTGCTCCACCGCCCGCGGAGCTGGAATCCTCGTGATCACATCTGGATGGGTCGCGAACGCAAGCGCGGCAAGCTGGCCGACTTAAACGCCATTCTCCGCGGCGCTGCTCTCACCGGGCCTACAAGCCCCTTCTCCCTCGTGGTCGGCGACGCCGCCTTTCTGCCCGGGGTCGTCTTCGTGATCACGCTCGACGCCGATACTGATCTCCCTCGTGACGCTGCCAGTGAGATGGTTGGCGCGATGGCACACATCCTCAATCGACCTCTGCTCCATGCCACGTTGCCCCGGATTGTGGCGGGGCACGGCATCCTCCAGCCACGGGTGGGCGTGAGCCTGCCGAGCGCGCGGCGAACGCGGTTTAGCCGGATCGCCGCTGGTAGTCCTGGCATCGATCCCTACACGCGGGTTGTCTCCGATCTCTATCAGGATCTCTTTGATGAGGGCTCCTTCATTGGCAAAGGCATCTACGATGTAGACGCCTTCGAGCGTTGCTGCGGCATATTTCCAGAGCAGACAATCCTCAGCCACGATCTGCTCGAAGGCTGCCACTGCCGCGCCGGCCTGGAGAGCGACGTGGTGCTCCATGAGGATTACCCGGCCAGCTACTTGGCTGACGCGAGGCGTCGGCACCGCTGGATCCGGGGCGACTGGCAGATTCTCTGGTGGCTTCTGCCGCGTGTGCCAAAACATGGCGGACGGTGGGTAAAAAACCCGCTCTCAGCGGTTTCGCAGTGGAAAATCCTCGACAATCTCCGGCGGAGTCTAGTGCCGCCAGCGCTCGTCGCCCTGCTGGTGGGCAGCTGGCTGTCGGGCTCGGGTCACGCAGCAGCAGCCGCCGCAGGGCTGGCAGCAGCCACCGCGAGCTTGCCGCCGCTGTTGGCCGGTCTGCTCGACTTTCTGCGGAAACCGCACGATGTGCCACTCGCCACGCATCTGCTGGAGGCCGCGAGGGCTCTGAAACGGCCGCTGGGGCAGGCCCTCCTCATGCTTACCATGCTTCCCTACGAAGCCGCCCTGTCGCTGGATGCCATCAGCCGCACGCTCGTGCGCATGCTCATCACACATCGCAACCTGCTGGAGTGGAAGACCGCGGCCGACACCAGTCAAGGAGCGGCCAACAGCCTGGCCGGCTTCATCCGCGCGATGGCCGTGAGCCCGCTGGCGGCCGTCGCGATTGCTGCGGTGCTCTTGGCTTCAAGTGGGGCTTCGAGTGGGGCTTCAAGTGGGGCTTCAACTGGGGCTTTCGGAAAGACCCACGTGCTTGTAGGCGCGGCCCCCTGGCTGGCAGCCTGGTTTCTCGCGCCGTTTGTGGCCTGGTGGCTCAGCCGTCCCCTGCCCCCCACAACCGTCAGCCTCGCCCCAGCCGAGCGTGAGTTCCTCGCCACGGCTGGCCGCCGCACCTGGCGGTATTTTGAGGAATACGTGACAGCCCACACCAACTGGCTCCCCCCAGACAACGTGCAGACCAACGGCGAGGTTGTCGTCGCGGACCGCACCAGTCCGACCAACATCGCGATGGCCTTGCTCTCAGATCTCGCCGCCTGTGATTTCGGCTGGTGTTCCACGGGCCGACTGATCAACCGTGTGGGCCGCACCTTCGAGACACTCGCCAACCTTGAGCGGCACCAGGGACATCTCCTCAACTGGTACGACATCCACACGCTTGCGCCGTTACTGCCGCGGTATGTCTCCACGGTCGACAGCGGCAACTTCATCGGCAGCTTGCTCGTGCTCGCAGGAGGGCTCGAAGAACTCATCGACGTCAGCCTGCCGCCGCCGCGGCTGTTTGCCGGTCTCGACGACACGCTGCAGGTGCTCACGGAGGCCCAGACCGCCAACCCATTGGGCCAGAAGCCGCCAGCCGCCGGCAGGCAGGCCACTAGCAAGCTCCGCGATAGCATGCGATTTGAGCCGGTCACGGTCGCTACCGCGGCGGTGATTCTACCGCAGGTGATCGACGCGGCCCGCCACGCCCACAGAGATGCCAGCGATGGAGAAACAGGCTGGTGGGCCGATTCCCTCACCCACACCACCAGCGATCAACTGGCCGATCTGCAACACCTCGCGACCTGGACGACGCTGCCTCCGCCCCCAGAGCACTTCTGGCAGCGGGTTGCCTCACAGTCACACCCCCGGGCCACCCGGCTCCGCGAGATGCTCGCGCGGCTCGACGGCAATCCGACGCTCCGCGAGATCTCTCGCCTGTCAGACGCCGTGCTGCCCATGGTCGAGGAAGTGCAACGGGCCAATGACACAGACTTATCGCCCACTGCGCCAGCCTGCTCCCAGTGGCTCGGGCTCCTGCATGCCGCGCTGACCACCGCCAGGCAACACGCCGCCGCCCGCATCGAGGAGTTGGTCAGGCTTGCAGCAGAATGCCGCGGCCTCGCCGACGTCGACTTTCGCTTTCTCTATGATCCGGTGCGACGCTTGTTTTCGATCGGCTTCAATGCCACAGAACACCGTCTCGATGCCGGCTACTACGACCTGTTGGCATCGGAGGCGCGGCTCGGTAGCTACGTACTTATTGCCCGGCGGCAACTCGACCAAGACCACTGGTTTGCGCTCGGACGCCTGTTGACCAGCGCCGGCGGTGCGCCGACGCTGCTCTCCTGGAGTGGCTCGATGTTTGAATATCTGATGCCGCTGCTGGTAATGCCGTCGTGGGAGGGCACGCTGCTCGACCATTCCTGTCGCGCAGCTGTGCACCGGCAGATTCGTTATGGGCAGCGACGCGGTGTGCCGTGGGGCATCTCCGAATCGGGCTACAACGCCCGCGACACCCAGATGAACTACCAGTATCGTGCTTTCGGCGTTCCCGGGCTGGGGCTGAAGCGCGGGCTGGCCGACGATATCGTCATCGCCCCCTACGCCAGCGCCCTGGCACTGCTTGTCGCCCCCCAAGCCGCCTGCGCTAATCTCCGTCGGATCGCAGCGGCCGGCGGCCTGGGCAACTGCGGCTTTATCGAGGCCATCGACTACACCCCCTCCCGCCGCGTGCCCGCCGCCGACGGCCACACCGACGCAGCCGAAACCGTCGCGCTCGCACTCGGCAGCCGCGGCGATACCGAGGGAGTGCTCGTGCGGCAGTTCATGGCGCACCATCAAGGGATGAGCCTGCTGGCCATCGCGGCGGTGCTGCTGGAGAGCCCGATGCAGCGCCGGTTCATGGCCGATCCCGCCATGAAGTCAGCGGCGCTGCTCCTCCAGGAACGGATCCCGCGGCTCAGCGTCACGGTCTTCCCTCACGCCGCCGAAGCAGACGCCAACCGTAGCACGGCGGCCAACCAACTCAATGCGATTCGCGTGGTGACCGATATGGACAGCCCGACGCCCGAGATGCATCTGCTCTCCAACGGCCGCTACCACGTCGCCATCTCGGCCGCTGGCGGCGGCTGGAGCCGATGGTGCGGGCTCGCCGTTACCCGTTGGCGGGAAGATGCCACCCGCGACTGCTGGGGGCAGTTCTGCTATCTGCGCGATCTCGACGGCGGTGCGGTCTGGTCGAACACCTGGCAGCCGACAAACAGGCAGCCGGCGAATCGGCCTTCCGTCAGTCGGCAGCCGACCAGCCAGAGCGGCGGCGAGGCCGTCTTCATGCAGTCGCGGGCTGAGTTTCGCCGGGTCGACTGGCAGATTGAGGCCCACACGCTCGTCAGCGTCTCACCTGAAGACGACGTCGAGCTGCGCCGGCTCTCACTCACCAACCGTTCCGAACGCCGCCGCCGGATTGAGGTCACGACATACGCCGAGGTGGCGCTGGCATCCCAAGGACAGGACGAATCCCACCCCGCGTTTTCAAACCTCTTCGTGAAGACGGAAATTCTTGCTGGCCGGCCCGCGATCCTCGTCACCCGTCGGGCTCGTGGCCCCGAAGAGCGGCCCCCCTGGCTGCTCCATGTCATGACCGCCAGTTGCCCGACCGGTAAGTTCGTCGCGCCCGTCGGCCCGCCCTCGTTTGAGACCGACCGCCGGGCCTTTCTCGGCCGCGGCCGCACGCCGCACAATCCCGCTGCACTCAATCAGCGTCTGCTGTCGGGCGCGACCGGTTCCACGCTCGATCCGGTGGTGAGCATCCGCCGACTTATCACGCTCGAGCCAGGCGAGACAGTGCGGCTCGATATCGTCACCGGCATCGCTGAGTCGCGCGAGCGGGCGGAGGCGATCGCTCAGAAATACTCCGATCCCTGCCTCGCTGACCGCATTATCGAGCTCTCGTGGACCCGGGGCGCGATCATGCTGCAGCAACTCTCGATCTCGCCGCAGGAGGCGCAGGCCTACAGCCGACTGGCCGGGTCGCTGATCCTTGCTTCAAGTCTGCGCCGTACGAGCCCAGCGACGATGCTCCGCAATCGCCGTGGCCAATCGGGGCTCTGGGGGCACGGTATTTCGGGTGACCTGCCGATCGTGCTCGTTCGCATCCGCGACCGCCACCAACTCGAACTGGTGCACGAGGCTATTCGGGGCCATGCCTGGTGGCGGATGCACGGGCTTGAAGTCGACCTGGTCATTTGGAATGAAGATGACTCCGTCTACCGACAGGTACTCCACGAGGCGATTCTCGATCTGGTCTCCGCCAGTCCGGAGGCGGGGCTCATCGATCGGCCCGGCGGTATCTTCGTTCGCCGTGGCGAACAGCTTTCCGAAGAGGATCGCCTGCTCCTGCAGGCAGCCGCCCGCGTGATGCTGACCGACGAAGGGGGCACGCTCCAAGAGCAGGTGGAGAAACGCGGCCGCCGGGAGATCGCGATTCCGCCGCTGAAGCCCCGCCGGATCGCCGTTGCCCAACCGATGACTTCACCGCCGGCGCCGCCGCTGTTTGCAGCCAACGGCTTCGGCGGCTTCGCTCCGGGTGGCGGCGAGTATGTGATCCGGCTAGAGCCTGGGATGTCGACGCCGGCGCCGTGGGCCAATTGCCTGGCGAATCCGCGGATCGGCATGGTTGTCTCGGAATCGGGCAGCGGCTGCACATGGGTCGAGAATAGCCATGAGTTTCGGCTCACTCCTTGGTCGAACGATCCGGTCTCAGACGCCGGCGGCGAGGCGATCTACATGCGCGACGAAGACACGGGCCGCTGTTGGTCGCCGACGCCGTATCCGATCCGCGGCCAAGGCACCTATGTCGTGCGGCACGGCATCTCGAGCACGGTGTTTGAGCATGCCGATGATGGTCTTGCCACCGAACTCACGCTGTTTGTCGCAGAGCACGAGCCGGTGAAGTTTGTGCGGCTGACGATCACCAATAGCTCCGGCCGGCCGCGGACGCTCTCGATCACTGGCTACTGGGAGTGGGTGCTGGGTGAGCTCCGCAGCCGGTCGCTGATGCACGTGGTCACAGAGATCGATTCCCTGACCGGCAGCCTCTTCGCCCGCAGTGCCTTCGCCGGTGACTTCGCCAGCATGGTAGCCTTTGTCGATGCCAGCGAACTGGTCCGGACGGTCACTGGCGACCGCGCTGAATTCATCGGCCGCAACGGCTCGCTCGCGGCCCCGGCTGCGCTCGACCGCATCCGGCTCTCCGGCCGCACCGGTGCGGGATTCGATCCGTGCGCTGCAATGCAGGTGCCGATGCTGCTCGACGATGGCGAACAGCGGACGGTCATCTTCACGCTCGGCGCGGCCCGGGGCACCGCCGAGGCCCAGCGGCTCGTGCAGCAGTTTCGTGGGGTGGAGGCGGCCGATCGTGAGCTGGCCGCACAGGCGGCGGCCTGGCAACGCCGGCTCTCAGTCGTGCAGGTTGAGTCACCCGATCCGACAGTCGATGCGCTCGTCAACCACTGGCTGATCCATCAGATCATCTCCTGCCGCCTCTGGGGCCGGACGGCGGTCTATCAATCATCCGGCGCCTACGGCTTCCGGGATCAACTCCAAGATGCGATGGCCCTCGTTCATGCCGCACCCGAACTGCTCCGTGAGCAGTTGCTCCGCGCGGCGGCCCGGCAGTTTGAGGAGGGTGATGTCCAGCACTGGTGGCATCCGCCGGCTGGCCGCGGCGTGCGGACCCACTGCTCCGACGACTATCTCTGGCTGCCGGCGGCCGTCGGTCGGTATGTGCAGACCACTGGTGACATCGGGGTGCTCGACGAGCCGGTGACGTTCCTGCACGGCCGGCAGCCGCGGGCCGACGAGGAGGCCATCTACGACCTGCCGCAGTCGGGCCCGGAGACGGGTTCGCTCTACGACCACTGCGTTCGGGCGATCGAGCATGCCCTCCACTTTAGCCCCCACGGCCTCCCGCTTATCCGCGGCGGCGACTGGAACGACGGCATGAATCTCGTCGGCCGGGAGGGTCGCGGCGAGAGCGTCTGGCTGGCCTTCTTCCTCTACGATGTGCTGCAACGGTTCGCCTCTCTCGCAGAGCAGCATGGCGACGTCGTGCTGGCTGATCGCTGTTCGATTGAGGCGGGCCGGCTCCGTGGCAATGTCGAAGAGCATGCCTGGGACGGCTCTTGGTATCGCCGCGGCAGCTT
>JBAXUW010000106.1:0-10750 GCA_037129495.1 Planctomycetota bacterium
CGCGGCGAGCATCCGCTCGAGGAACTCGACCAGCGGCCCGAGGCTCGGCCGCGATAGGATCAGTGGTTCGGCGGCACACTGGCGCAAGCGTTCGGGCGTGAGCGGCGGGAGGACGGGCCGACCGTGCAAATCGAGATCGGACTCGGTACACAGGTTCACAAAGGCCCGCGGGTTGAAATCATACCGCACCGTCGGTTCGGCCCACGTGATCGGCAGACAGTCGGCGTCGAAGGACTCCGGGATCTTCTCGGTGCAATAGCCTGGAAAAAGGCTGTTCTCCGGGCAGAGGTTGAATGCGTAGCCCGCCAGCACGTCGCGCTTCGTGAACCCGCTCGTGTCATGGTCGGCGAGCGAGGGGTCGAAGGCCGGTCCATAGCCATCCACCGGCATCGCGTGCCGCACCGCGTCGATGAGCTGTCGTCTCGGGTGGTGGAGGTGTGACATGAACGCCGCGGCCCGGAACGGTTTTCTGAGGAAAGCCTCGCCCAGCGGCCGCATGAGTCTCTCGATGGCAAGGAGCCGGCCGTGGCGGCGGTTCGACGTGCCCAGGTCGAAGCCGTCGGCCGACCAGTCGAGCATCTCCATCCAATACGGGAATCGGATCCGCCGTGGATCAGGGCCACCGAAGTCGGAACAGATGACAAAGTCGGCCGGGAAGAACGTGGGCCGGACGTTCTCCTCGAGGTGCATCAGCACGCAGGGCCGACGGAATCCCATCAGCCGGTCGAGGACGCCGCCCTGTTCGAATCGCTTCCTGACATGCTGCCTGGCACGGGCATCGAACGGCCCGACGATGAGCAGATCGCAATGGACCGAATCGACCGGCTGGATGGGCCGCGAAGACAGTCGCGTAAGCATCCTGTGGAGGAATCCATCGCGGTAGGCCGCCCACGTCCCGAGCAGGCCGACCTTCAGCGGTCGTGGCCTCATCCCCGCGGTGCGGCGCGAGCGGTCAGATGTAGAGTGCATGCCACATCCGCTCCCGCAGTGAGCCCCAGGCTGGAAGCGATCCGCGGGCCGGCGGATCGATCGGGATCGTTTTGTTTCCGGTCGCGGCCTCGCGGTCGAGTGCCTCGAACGCCTCCGCCAGTCGCTTTGCGAACAGTTCGTGCACGGGCATCCGCGGCGCGCAGTTGCGGTCCTCGGCGATCAGGATCATGGGATTGGTGTTGATCTCCCACGTCTGGATGCGTCCCTGCCAGAGCCCGTAGTCGATCCGGCCGTAGCCGACGCCCGCGATGGCGAAGAGTTCCGCCAGCCGGTCGCGGTGCGGGTTGTCCTCGACGTAGCGCCGCTCCTCGGCGATGAACCGCGGATCGATGAGGACCGGCTTCTTGATCATCCATTCACGGGCGAAGAAGACATGGCGGGGGATCACGTGTCCCGCCACAAAGAATGCCGAGTACTTCCGATACACACCCTCGGCGTCAACCGTGTCGAGAAATTCCGTGACGAAGTTCGCACGCCGCCGCCGCCAGGAACGCCGCGACTCGCGAAGCGCCGCCGCCAAGGCATCGGCGTCGCCGATTGGCGGCGTGAGGCCACCATGATGGTCATCCTCCCCGCGCAGAAACGCTGGCAGCCGCACCCGCGTGAGGTCCTCGCCCCATCGGTAGCCCCTGAAGTCGTTGAGCCCCCGCTCGTGGAGCGCGCAGAGCAGGTCGTAGCGGCGCAGCGTTCGCGCGGGATCGTTGAGCAACGGCCCCGTCCCGATGGCGGCGAGCCGATTCCGGATGTGTGCCGCCAGCCCCCGGTTGCGCGGGCAGAGTCGCTCGAGGTCGGCGAACACGTACGCGTCGTCTGGCAACGACCGGCTCCGAAACAGCTCACCGTACGACACCTGGCGGAACCGGTCTCGTATCGCCTGGCCGAACGATTCGAGGTATTGGCGGAGCGTATAGCCATGCCGACGGGTGGTGAGAAAGTTGATCATCGGGGGAATCGCTCCGGTCCGCGGCCGGCCGGCATGGGCAAACCTCGGCTCCTCGCTACAGAATAGTCCGTATCACCCCGACAACTGAAGGTCAATCGAACATGTCGACGATCGGCAACGGCAACGTGCACGCGCTGCTCTGGGAATCGAGCGAGGCCTGCGCCTCGAGGCGGCTCAAGGCGGTGGCGGCACTGGCGGCCGTGACGGAGGTGCTTCGTGCTCAGGCGCCGCTCGACGGTGGCGAACGGGAGTTCCTCCAACTTATCGCCGGCCTCGAGGCCAAGGCACCGGCGACAGCCCGGTCGATGTGGGTGACGCCGCAAGCCTACGTGTGGGTTCGGCGAGCCTACGAGTTGGTGCGTGCCGCGCTGCAGGAACACGGTGCTGACGCGCCGACCGGGCGGTCGGCCCGCGAAGTGCTCGCGGCGCATCTCGATGCTTTCCATCGGTTCGCGCTCGCCGCCGCGGCACGCGGCGGGTTCGACATCGCCTTTGAGCGGCCGTGGAAGACGTCGCTGCCGCTCGACCTGCCCGACACGCCCTGGTCGCTCACCGGCGAAATGCCGGTCGCCACGCTCCTCGGCTTCGAGTCCGGCAGCCTTGTCATCGACCACGCCGGGCTCCGAACCCGCCTGCCATGCGTGGCGGATGCCGCCGCCGTTCACAGCGGGCTCGTCATGCAGACCTGTCCGGTGATCGACCACGAAGGCTGCCGCATCCACCTCAAGCCCGACGCCTTTCACGAGCCGGAGCTCGCCGGTGCGGCCGCGCCGGTGCGGGCGGGAGTGGAGTTTCACCGCCGGCACGCAGGGCTCGTCCGCGAGGCCGTACGGGCGATCCACCGGCACGACCCAGAATCGTTCGCCCACCTGCGCGACGACATCACAATCATCGGCCTGAAGCCCGTCGGAGTGGGAGACTACGGCAACACGTCGTTCTCGCGGATGCCCGGCACGTTCGTGACCAGCGCCGTCGTCAATCCACTGACGCTGGCCGACGACCTCATCCATGAGACCTACCACAACCGGCTCTTCGCCCTCGAGGAGCAGGTCCGGTTCTTCGAGCACGACGACGCGCGGCGCGACGCCCGCCACTACTCCCCGTGGCGGGACGACCCGCGGCCCCTGTTCGGGGTCTTCCACGCCTTCTACGTGTTCACGCGGGTGCTGCGATTCTGGCGGCTCGTGCACGGCGATCTCGGCGAGGATGCACCGGCAGCGAGCGCCGGACATCGGGCCTATGCGCTCGACCGCATCCTGCGGCTGCGGGGCCAGCTCGAGTCGGCCCGCCAGACGCTTCGGGACGCCGGCGGATTCACCCTCCCTGGGGCCGACGTGTTCGCCGCGATGGAGGAGGAGTTCGACCGCGAGTGCGGGCGACTTGATGCACTCGCCCTGCCCGACGACGCGCCTGCGATGGTCGTCACCGAAGACGGCTCGTACCTGCCGCAGTGCGGCGGCTCAGACGGCAGGCCACTCTCGGTGAAGGAGGCGCTCGCCGAGCATCGCGCTGCATTCGACCGCCAGTAGGCTCACTCGCGCAGGTCTCGGTAGGACTGCCAGGCGGGGGAATCGTCGAAGTAGGTCTCGCCACCGTTGACGACCAGTGCCGGCGCCCCGGGGTGGTAATGTCGCTCGAGGATGAGCCGGTCGATGCGCGACGTGTCGAAGGGGCCGACGCCGCGTTCGTCGCGAAGCATGATCGAGGTCGGCCCCACGTGGTGGACCGGTGCGGCCGCCACGGCGATCCGCCGGAATCGACATGCGTAGCGGAGCCCGAAATCGACGTCCTCGCCCCCCTGTCCGATGAAGGCGAGGTCGAAGCCGCCCACGGCACGGAACTGGGCCCGCGGCACGGCCATGTTGCCGCTCCAACAATGCGCCGCGAGCCACGACAACTGCCGCGTGTCGGCCGGCACGAGCGGCGCGTGCCGCAGCGGCCCCCGCAGTTCGGGCTCGATCACCCGCGACCGGTCGTTCTCGTCGACGTAGTCGATCGGTCCGAGGAGGAGGGTCTCGCCGTCATCCGCGGCGCGATAGGCCGCCACGTGATCCGGTCCCACGAGGCAGTCGGCATCGAGGAACACGAGCAGGTCGCCCGCTGCGAATCGGGCCCCGACGTTGCGAGCCAGCGCCGCCCCGAAGCCGGCGTGGTGGCCGGTATCATAGAGACGGCACCGGTGCCGCACGGCCAGCGAGCGCACCGTGGCCACGGCCTCGGGGCAGCCGTCGCTGACGACGATGATCTCGCAGGCCTCGTCGGCCTGGCGGTCGGCCGCCTCGACCACAGCTCGCAGCAGGTCGGGCCTGCCGCGCACGGGCACGACGATGCTGACGGTGGTCATGCCCCTGTCCACCGGGTTGTCGGAAACGGTGCCCGACGGTCAAATCCTCCGGTCGCAGTTTGATGGCTGCGGCGGTCAACCGGCTGCGGACTCATGAAACTTTTCATTGGCACACCCTGTTACGGCGGCGTCGTCACTCGCCATTATCTGCTTTCGATCCTGCGACTCAATGCGGCGCTCGTGGCCGAAGGGATTCCCTACACGCTGGCGACCCTAGACAAGGAGAGCCTCATCACCCGGGCTCGCAACCGGCTGGCCCATCAGTTTCTCCAGGGCGAAGCGACACACCTGCTGTTCGTCGATGCCGACATCCGCTTCGAGCCCGAGGCGGTGCTCCGGCTCCTGCGGCACGGTGGGCCGCTCGTGGCCGGTGCCGTGCCGAAGAAGGGCATCGACTGGAACCGCCTCCACTCCTTCAGCGGCCGGGCGGCATCGGGCGCCGAACTGCAGGGGCTGTCCAACGACTACGCCTTCAGCGTGCGGCAGGATGAGGAAGCATTTGCTCACGAGACGTTCGACCGCCGGGTGGAGTCGGGCTTCATGCGGGTGACCTACGTCGGCACGGCGTTCATGCTCATCGCCCGCGGGACCTTCGAGACGGTCGCCGAATCGGGGCTCGTCGATGACTACCTCGACGACGAGGCGGAGGCCGGCAGCTCGACGTCTCCCCGAATCCATGCCTTCTTCGAGACGCTCATCCACCCCGTCAGCGGCCGCTACCTGAGCGAAGACTTCGCCTTCTGCCACCGCTGGCGGAGCACCGGGGGCGATGTCTGGGTGGACGTACAAACGCCCTTCGGACATGAAGGTTCCTTTATGTTCGAGGGGCGCCCCGATCAAGTCTCGGCAGCGCTCGGCCGCCAGCGCTGAAGGTCCGGTTGCGCTCAGCCCTGGAAGAGATCGAGCGACTGTCCGCCCACGTTTCTCTTGGCACCGGACGCCTCGAAATCCTCGGGCCAGATGCTGTCGGCCTTGCCAACCAGACCGTCGGCGATCCGGCGCACCTGCTCGCTGTCCGCGTCGATCTTCCCGAACTCGACCTTCTTGGGCTCGTTCATACGCACCTCCATGGCAACTATCCGACCACTGAACAAAACGGGGCAACGACGTGGCCCCGAAACTCTTGGACGATCATAAGCCCGCTTGCGCGAAACCGGCAAGGCCGAAGGCGACCGGCCTCCTGCCACGGGTCGGCCGTCAGGGGTGAAGCAGCCCAGGGGACGGCGGTAACTGGGGTTCAGGCCGCCACGCGACGCCGCGCCGGCCGATCGGCCTGCTCGATGCCATGCGTCGTCCACGTGGCACGGTTCGACCGGATCGAGTCCCGAATCTCATGGTTCTCGCGCCAGCTCTCGGCATTCGCGTACGGGCGGTCGTGGTCGAGATGGAGGCAGACCGCACGGTAGCGGACCTGCACCGGCCTGATTCCCAGGTTCACGAGACGCTCGCCCATCTCGCGGTCACCGCCGCCGTAGCGCAGCCGCTCGTCGTGGCCATTGACGTCGAGCACGTGCCGACGGTAGGTCGACGAGTTGCACCCGTTCCAGGTCGGTCGGGTCGTCGTGAGGGCGTCGAACAGCCGGGCGGTCCACCGGCCGGCTCGCAGCATCCGCAGGCCGCGTGCCCGCGCGGCGCCAGCCGCCTCAAGCCACTCGAGGTCGGTGATCCGCCGGGCGAGAATGTCGGCGGGTTCGATCCGTTCGCTCGTCCCCCGTGGCAGCCGCACGCAACCGCCCGAAAGAAGGCATCCCGGCCGCGCCAGCGCGACGTGGGTTTCCAGGAAGTCATGCCGAGGAATGCAATCGCCATCGGTGAAGACGAGATAGTCTCCCGCGGCGTCGGCAGTGGCCCGGTTGAGGATCACGGCCTTGCGGAATCCCCGATCCTCGTGCCAGACGTGGCGGATCACGATCTTGGTGAGGCGTCTCATCCGGCCCAGGACCAGCGCCGTCCGCTGGTCCGACCCGTCGTCGGCGACGAGAATCTCGAAGTCGCGGTAGGTCTGCACCGCGTAGCCCCAGAGCACCTTTTCGAGCCACTCGGGCGAGTTGTAGGTCGAAAGGATCACGGAAACCAGCATGCACTGCCCCCCTGGCGGGAACGGGCGGCTCCGGAAGCCGTGCTCCCAAGCATCTTCGCTGATTTCATCGGGAGGGGACACGGCCAGTCGTGAGGATAAAAAGTTCCCGCACGCGGCCTGCGCGAGGTTGGGCAGGCTGCGAAGCATCGGCAACAAAACCTCGCTGCCTACGGGGCGGTGGCGGCACGGCGTCTCCAACTCGCCCCCGGTGGGCGTCTCGCGCCCCTTGCGTCATCAGGGCACCACCCGGTCTTCGTCGCGCACGTCGTGGAAAAAGTGTCCATACCTTTCGGTGATCTTGCACCAGTTGTTTTGCACACCGTCCCGCCCCGTCCTACCGCTCTCCACGCCGACACAGTCGGCGCCCAAGGCAGATTGCCCCGCCTTGATTCGCATGGTGCCCCAGTGCAGGTCCGACAGGTATTCGATCGGCACCACACCGCACCGCCAGCCATGGTGCACGAAGGCCCTCCAGCAGATATCCGCGTCGTCGCATTCCGCCGGCGTGAACGACTCGTCGAGGTAGTCGAGTTTCCTGGTTTTCGCCATGTCGAGGCCGAGCGGGCCACGATTGACGCTCTGTCGGATTCGGAACAGGTTTCTGTCAGGGTTGTCGTAGTGCCCTCTCGGCGTGCCGTCCTCGATCCTACCGATCACCTCAAAGTTCGCGATTCCTGGCAGGTGGGTGAGTGCGTTTCTCCCACTTACCGCGAACACGTCGCTCCACAGTTGTATGGGACGCATCAGCCGCTCATCCCAGCCGCGCTCGTTCACCACCATGTCGTCCTGGACGAGGATCGCATACTTGCCGCTGCAGGCCCGGAGGCCCGCGTTGTTGGCTCTCGTTTCATGGACGTCGGGCGTGACGACCTCGACGTACCCTTGAATCCTGTTCTCGCCGAGCCTCTTCGGATAGGTCTCGAGAACCGATTGGATCGCGTCC
Organism: Planctomycetota bacterium; assembly: GCA_037129495.1. GTDB lineage: Bacteria > Planctomycetota > Planctomycetia > Pirellulales > UBA1268 > CAMCQY01. Next base: position 7,301 of record JBAXUW010000106.1, read on the forward strand.
TTGCTGGTATCGGTGCAGCCGTCGTAGACGACGACCAATTCGAAGGGCGTGCTCGTGTACTTCACGACGGCATCGACGACGGTCGCTGCCAGCCAACACTTGTTGTGAACAGTCAGGATGACGCTGAGTTCCATCGGCCTTCATCCCTAGTCCTTGTAGCGGTCGTGGTGGATGACCGTCTGGCAGGGCGTCGCCCGACGGCTCTCGCCCCAATGCGTGATATCGTCGGCCATGTGGACGCCCCGCACCTTGCTCAGGACCGAGAGCAGGCTCTGGTCGTGACGATGCTCGCTGTAGCCGGCATAGTTCGGACGCAGCGACGGGGTGTCGTTAAGCAAGTGGGGATCCTCGCAATACGCGAGCCAGCGATCGACGAACTGGGTGGCGAATTCTCGCTTTCGCATGAGGATTGTCGCGCCGTTAGCCTGGGCCGAATGGGTTGTCGCAACGAGATCGGCATCCATCGCGGCGAAGACGTCTCTCTTCGTCCACATGTATTCCGGGGCATCCTGCCACGGGGGGCCGGTCTCCACCCACATCGTGGTCTTGAATACCACGATCCCCTTGTCATCGAGTTCTCGTTCGTGGATGTCGATGACCTCGTCGATGGGATTGATGAAGCGGCAGCCGCTGTCGCAGTAGAAGAGATAGTCGTCGTCCCGGAGTTCGCGCAAGGCACGCGCGATGATGTAGGGCTTCCAGAGCCAATATCCTGCACCCCTTGGCTCGGCCAGGATCGCCTTGTTCTTTTCCACGAACGCGGCATCCAGCGACGAGCGATTTCTCGCCCACACGTCGTCGAAGTTGCCAGCCGCGATGCCGGAATTGGCGTTTCGCTGCTGGGACAGGAAGAAGCCGTTATCCGCGTAGTTGATCAGGATTTTCATTGCCGAGACCGAAGTTGATCGCCTTGCGCTGCTCGTAGACAGACTCGTCGTGGGCATACATCTCGGGAGCGTCGTTTCGCCTGTGCAGCGGATCGTTCGGAGTGTAGGTCCCGACCCAGTCGTGCTTGATGATCACCTGGCTGCTGTAGACCACCTTGTTCAGCATCCTACACACATCCGTGAACTCGTTGTCGCAATACACGGACTTGTACCCGGGATAGTAGAGATAGCCGAATCTCCGCAGATACTTTCCTCCAATGATGGCGAGAGTGATGAGGCGATCCCCCCCGGAAAAACCGTCGTCGAAATGCAGGACTCCATCGGTGTCGGGAAAATGCCGCTCCATGCTCTGGGCGATCACGTCGTCGTATCCAGACACCACCGGAACCATGTCGTCGGAGGCGAGCACGACGACGTCAGGATCGATGTCGTACACCCTGTCCAGATTGGCGTTGATCGCCGATACCTTGGAGGTGGATGTTCCGCACAGTGGATGGAACGTGTCGGGGCACCGGCGACGCAGTCGGGTGAAGTAGGAGGAAAGCTCGTCGTTGTTCATCGTCTCATCATCCTCGTCGAAGGAAATGACGAAATGCACCTCATGCCTTCCCGAGAGTATCCGCATGTACTTCTCGAGTTGGGAGGTGAACGTCACGGGCCTTCCCCGGGTTGGATACTTCACGACGATCTTCACGGAATGTCTCGTTTTCTTGCGGCAATGGCGATCCACCTCAGACGTAACGACAGTCTCGACGATCGCGTGTTGACGCGCCAAGGGAACGGTGCCGCCCCGTTATGCCGGCAAACTCGGGGCGGCTCATGTGTGCTTGCCCGTAAACTATTTCTGCCGCCGTCCCAGATGCGAGCGGCCCGCGTGACACGCCGTCGCTCCGGGGCGCTAACCTTTCCCGTCATGGCTCGCCGCAGGCCCCGAAAACCCGCAACACCCTCCCGCCGCGCTCGTCGTGCCGACGCGGGCGACTTCTGCTTCACGCGAACGCTCCGCGCACGCACTTCGACGCGGCTGCAACGGTGATGAAGCGGGCTGTGTCATTGAGTCATTTATCTTACCACCCTGCTCAAAGCATAGAAAAAACCCAAAGGACATGGCAGCCGAACCGTCACCGGCACCGGTGGCGGGCGAGCATACGGGCCTGGGCCCGCCGTGAGGCGTGGCTTTCCAACAAATAGATACCGCGGCCAGCCAGCCACTGGGCCAGCGACACGCGGAGATGGCGAGCACGGCCAGTCGGCCGCCGCTCGTAGAGTTTCAGAATGACCGCGCCGTTGGGCATGTAGCCAACATGCCGCACCGGCCGGTCGTTGAATGTGGTGATTTTCACCATGTGACCTTCCATGAAAAAAGAAGGCAGGGGCGGCACCCGAAGGCACTGCCCCTGCCGTAAAAAACACAAAGAGCCGATCGGGCTGCGACGCCCGTCGGCCATGGCCCCGACTAGGTCTTTAGCCGGACCGTATCGGGGATGCGTATAGTTCCGGCGACCGCTTCCGCCTCACCTACCCCCCAAAAGAAAAGGGCCAACCCATGCTGTCGCTGACCACACCGATCGTGATGCGTTTCGTTCTCGCCGCCGCCGTGACGCTGCCGGCTGCCGCCTACGCCGCGGACGCCCCGCACGCTGATGCCGCCGCCAAGGAAGCGTGCATCACAGCCTGCAACGAATGCCTCCGGGCCTGCCGCGAATGCATCGTGGGCTGCGACTGCCCGGGCTGCGAGAAGACCTGCCTGACCTGCATCGAGACCTGCCGGGCTTGCGTCGCGCTTATGGAGTACGACTCCGCGATGGCCGAGGAGATGTGCGAGGTCTGCGAGGAGGCGTGCGAGCAGTGCGCCGCCGAATGTACGAAGTGCGGCGACGAGCCCTGCTGCAAGGCGTGCGCGGCGGCCTGCCAGAAATGCCACGACGCGTGCCGAGCGATGCGGCGGTGAGCGGCGTCGGGCGGGTGGCCCCTCACGACTCCCGAAACACGAAGTAGACGGCCGCGCAGATGCACATGGCCGCCCACAGGTAGTTGAGCCTCAGCGGCTGCTTCATGTAGAGCACCGCGAACGGCACGAACACGGAGAGCGCGATCACCTCCTGCAGGATCTTGAGCTGCCCGAGGTTCATCGTCGTGTAGCCGATCCGGTTCGCGGGTACCTGCAGCAGGTACTCGGCAAGCGCCACGCCCCAGCTCACCAAGGCGGCGATTTACAGAAACAATGTTGCACTAACCCTAAAACTGAGGCACCAGCCCCAACTGGGCGCTGGTCGGGAGGGTCAAGCAGTTGGCAATTCGAGATTCTGGCTCCGGCGCCATACCTGCTTAGCGCAGGTACTCTTGCCTCAAAGACTTGCTCCTCGCGCCCACCCAGCCAATCTTCGCCTTAGCCTTGAGGCAGCACTAAAATGCTTTCTATTGTTGAGAAGGTTGTCCATAGAGGACTCAAACTCTTCTTGCATGGTCTGTAGCAGCATTTTCAGGCCAGAGGATGGCCCGTGAATGCTCTCAAAATAACTGGCATAGTTGGCCAAAACATGGGCAGCAACCTCTGGGATGG
>JBAXUW010000107.1:0-10641 GCA_037129495.1 Planctomycetota bacterium
GGCTGCAAGAAGAAGGGCTGCCGGAAGGGCTGCCGTCGCTGCAAGTAATCGCTGCGTCGGTTCGCTTCATGAAGGCTTGAGTTAAAAAGAGGAGGCTGGGCGCCGGGCGCCCAGCCTCCTCGGCTTTTTAACCTAGCCCCCCCGCGGCCGATGGGGCTGGTCTTGGCGGGGGAACTATGGTGAACTAAGGAGGTTTTGTTATCCCCGCAGGAGGCGGATTCATGCAGATCGCAGCGACAGTCGAGGAAATCCCAGAACTCGTGGAATCACCCGACGACTCCGTGGCCTGGATTCGGCAGGTGCGGCAGTCGATCCGCGGAGCCGACACCGACTTCTTTCGAGTGTCGCCAGTGCGTTACTGGGCTGACTTTCTGCTGAGCTTGGTGGCGGCCTATGCGTCTGCTGCCGCCTATCTCACGCTGCCCTTTGGCTCTTGGCCGCAACTCGTGGCGTTTCCTGTGGCGGCCTTCTGGCTCTATCGCTTGGGCTCGCTGATCCACGAGGTCTGTCACCTCGGCCAGCACGAGATGCCCGTGTTCAAGATCGCCTGGAATTTGCTGGCCGGCGTTATGACGCTCACACCGAGCCCCTTTTTTACACGCCACCACCGCGACCACCACAGCCAGCGGGTCTATGGCACGCCCGAAGATCCTGAATACGTGGCCAACGTGCTGGAAGCAGGCAGCCTCAGCAGTTTTGTCGGCTACTCCCTCTACGTGCTCGCTTTTCCGCTGCTGGTCTTCCTGCGGTTTCTGCTCGCACCACTGTCGTTTCTGCACCCTCGGCTGCGGGAGTGGACGCTCACGCGGGCTTCGTCGCTGACATTCAACCGGCTCTATGAGAGGAAGCTCACTCCCGCCGACCGCCGAGCCATTCTCGTGGCTGAGATTCTCTGCTTCCTGCGGGCAGCGATGATTCCGCTGTTGATTCTTCTGGGACTCAACCATTGGACTCGCATCCCGATGCTCTACATGCTCGCGGTGGCGACCGTGCTTCTTAACCAGCTGCGGCAACTGGCTGATCACCACTTCACGGGTGATGGCAGCCGCGTCAACCTGGCCGAGCACATCATGGATTCATGCAACTTCACGCAGAACGATCCGCTCACGCTGCTCTTCTTTCCGTTTTCGATCCGCTTTCACGCATTGCACCATCTTTTTCCGTCGCTGCCATACCACAACCTAAAGGCTGCGCACGCCCATCTGGTCGCCACGCTGCCGGTGGATTCGCCCTACCTCCAGCTTGACCGGCCCGGCTGGTGGAGCGTGGCAAAGCACACGCTCTTTGGGCATGCTTCTGGAGTAGCTCCTGGGGTAGCTCCTGGGGCAGCTCCTCGGGCAGCTCTTGGGGCTGCTTCTTCGGGCAGTTAGAGCGACCGCTGTTGAAGAAGATCGCGGATTTGGGTGAGAAGTTCTTGGTCCTTCGTAGCCGGCGGAGCGGCAGCTTCGGTGACCTCGGCGGCCTTCGACTTCATGATCCAGCCCAGAAACTTCACGATGAAGATGAAGAGGGCCAGCGCTAAGATCAGGAAGCTGACGATGTCGCCTAGAAAGGCGCCATACGGAATCTTCTTGTCGCCCAGCAGCAGAGACCAATCCTTATAGCTGCCATCGCCCGGCATAACGACGTTGACCAGCGGCATGATCACGTTATCGACGAGGCTCGACACGATCTTGCCGAAGGCCCCGCCAATGATCACACCAACGGCGAGGTCGATGACATTCCCCTTAAAGGCAAAATTCTTGAACTCTTCGAGGAGGGTGCTGGCCTGCTTTGTGGGGAGTTCCATGGCTGCTCTTTCGAATCGGGCTGATCGGGGTAACTCAAACTCTTTGTGAGTCGTAAGTCGTAATTCTCGGCCGGAATCGTACCCGGAGCCCCATAAAAAAACCAGACAACTTGCCAATGAGTTTTGCGATTGGCAGGCCACTTCGGCCAGTGGCATGCGGCCACTGCACCGGATGCTTGCATGACTGACCAGAAAATGTTTTCTTACCCGAAAGAGATTTATTGATTCAATCGAACTCGAAGCTGAGGGAGTATGAGCATGGTCGAGACAAGCATTCCGAACTGGCGTAATCAGGCAGCAGGATGGCTGCTGGCGCTGGCGTTGCCAGCGGGCGCAGCAGTGGCGGCCGAGGTGGCCGTGACGCCCGTCCTCGAGGCGATGATCCGCCAAGAGATGGAGGCCACCGTGAAGGCCTTCAATGCCGCCGACGCCACCGGCCTAGCCGCCCAGTTTATGGAAAAGGGCGAACTCGTCGACGAAAATGGCAACATCTATACCGGTAAGGCGGAAATCGCTGCGGTGTTCAAGGCCTTTTTTGAGAAGTTTCCGAAGGCTAACCTCGCGATGGAGGTAACGTCTCTCCGGTCGATTGGAGATAGCCTCGCCGTCGAGGAGGGCGTTCGCCAGATCACGGCCAGCGAGGGGGCCGCGGTAGCCCAGATGCGGTATGTCGTGGTTCGCGACAAGGTTGGCGACAAGTGGCCCATGGCCTCCTATCGCGAGTTTGCCGATGATCCGGTACCAACCGCCCAGGAGATGCTGCAGTCGATGGCGTTTTTGGTCGGCGACTGGGTCGACGAGAGCCCCGAGGGCCGCACGGTGATCAGCTACCGCTGGAGCGAAGACGGCAACTTCCTGCTCGGTGATTACGTGCTCTCCGTGGGCGGTGTGAAGGAATCGCACAGCGCTCAGCGGATCGGCTGGGATGCCGTCGAAGGCCTGCTTCGTGCGTGGACGTTTGATTCCGACGGTGGCTTCAGCCAGAGCGAATGGACGCCGGTCGATGATGGCTGGGTGGCCAAGACGGAGGCCGCGATGCCCGACGGCACCACCGCCTCTGCCACGATGATCGTAACCATCAAGGATCAGGATCACTTTGTCGTGCGGAGCACCGACCGGATCGTGGCCGGTGCCGAGGAGCCCGATTTCGAACTGGCGATTGCCCGGAAGCCACCGCAACCTGCTGCCGCCGCTCGGGTAAACCCTGCTCCAACGTCGACTCCGGCGGGCGTAAAGTAAAAGCTTCACGGGGCCCATAGTGGCATGTCGGGACATGCGTGTGGACCGCACAGCCCGAATGGTGTTTGGCAACTGACTTCTAGACTCACACACTTCTAGACTCACACACGGTTTCATCGAAAGGCTCTCTCGAATGCGTCTGTTCCTTGCATATGCCTGCTTGGTGGTGGTGGCGGCCGCCCCTGTGGCTGGTTACGGGATGCAGCGTGGCCGCGGCGCGGGCGGCGGCGGCGGACGACCGGCAGTGTCGCGGCCAGCGGGGCCGCAGCAGCGACCCCAAATGCAGCAGCGGCCCCAGGCGCAACAGCGGCCCCAAATGCAGCAGCGGCCCCAGCAGGCGCAGCGGCCAAACTTTCAGCGTCCCAGCATGGGCGGCACTCCCAACATGCAGCGGCCGTCGCTGCCGAGCGCCAGTGCCAGGCCATTTCCCCAGATGCAGCAACGGCCTGGGATGAATACACCACGGCCTGGGCTGGGATCGATGCGGCCGGGCGGTGGTTCCGGTCTGGGTGGCAATCTGGGTGGCAATCTGGGTGGCAATCTGGGTGGCAATCTGGGTGGCGGTGCGGCCAGCCTTCCTGGTGGAGGGTTTGCCAACCGGCCTGCTCCCGGAATGCGTCCTGGTCAGATGGGCCAGGCTGGTGGCGGGTTGGGCGGCAGTCGTCCGACAACGGGCGGCATGAATCGGCCCACAACGTTGCCCGGTCAACTCGGACCAGGCGGGGCAGCCACGCTGCCGGGGCAAGTTCGTCCGGGCGTGGGCTCGACAAAGCCCTTTCCCACACCAGGTGGCGGCGGCTTGGGTAGCAGCAACCGGCCCAGCCTGGGTGGCGACCGTCCCGGCATCGGTGGCGACCGTCCTGGCGGCTTCGATCGGCCTGGCGGCATCGATCGGCCAGGCATCGCTGCTAATCGTCCGGGTATCGGCGGGAATCGTCCTGGCATTGGCAACGGGATCGGCAACAACGTCGGCAGCAATAACAACATCGGAAACAACTTAAGCGGTGGTAACAGCTTCAATAACTTCAACGTCAATGGTGGCGGCTATGGTGGTGGCTGGGGCTACCCCGGTGGCTTTGGCGGTGGCTATGGCAACGGTTACGGTGGTGGTTGGGCCAATAACTGGAACAGCGGCTTCGTGAATCCCGCCCATAACGGCTGGTATAGCGGCTGCTGGAACGGCAATTGGGGCAACGGCTACGGCGGAGGCTGGTGGTCGCCGCTGGCGTTTGGTGCCGCCACCTGGGGCGTTTCATCGCTGCTCGGCGGCTGGGGCCTCGGCTACGGCTCGCTCGGCTACGGCGGCGGCGCGTATGAGAATCCTTACTACTCTTCGATGCCCGCTACGGTTGTGGCCTCGCAACCTTACGACTATTCACAGCCGGTGGTCGTAAACAACTACATCGCCAACGACGGCGACCTGTCGAATTCCAGCGATGCTCAAGGAGGCGCGGGTGGGGCTGCGGCTGACGATAACGGCGCAGCAGCAGTGCCCGTCAATAACGAGGCTAACAAAGCGGTCGACGAGGCGCTCGCCAAGTTTAAAGCCGGCGACTATGCAGCCGCCTTGGCCGGCTTCGACCGCTCCGTGAAGCTCTCCCCCAAGGATTCAGTGATCCACGAGGTGCGAGCGCTCACGCTCTTCGCGCTGGGTCGATATCCGGAGGCGGCGGCTACGCTCAACTCAGTGCTGGTGTCGGCACCGGGTATGGACTGGACGACGATCAGCAATGTCTACGGCTCGGTCGACGCCTACACGGCCCACCTGAGAAAGCTCGAGGATTACTGCCGGACCAATCCCGACAGTGCGTCGGGCCACTTTGTATTGGGCTACCACTACCTCGTTGGTGGCCATGCCGACATGGCCGCGGAGGCGCTCAAGGTGGTTGTTGCCAAGCAACCAGGCGACATGGTCGCCAAGCGACTCCTCGACGCGATCACGCCACCGGAAGAGCCTCAGGCGGACCAGTCGCCGACACCCAGCGGCCAGCCCGCAGCGGCCGCCACCACGCCGGCCGGCCCCGAGACCGACCTGGTCGGCACCTGGAAGGCCGTCAGCGGCAAAGACACCGTGATCCTCACAATCACGGAAGATTCGAAGTTTACCTGGCAGGCCGCGCCCTCGGGCCGGCCGCCGGTCGAGATGACCGGAACCATTGAGACTGCCAGCGACGCCATCAGCTTAAATACCGAGAAATCGGGCTCGATGGCGGGAAAGGTGAAGTCGAAGGGAGCCGACGCCTTTGATTTCTCGCTCGTTGGGCCTCCCAAAGAGGCCAAGCCGCTGGAATTTCAGCGGCAGAAGTGACGTTCCCACGCCGTAATTCGACCTGTTTCCTGATTCTGCCCGTGCTATAAAGATGGGGTAGAGTTGGTGTGAGTGCGAGGAAGGTGCGTCGATGATCGATACTGTCCGGCCCGATGTCGTGGTGATCGGTGGAGGTCCTTCCGGGGCCACGGCGGCGACGCTGATCGCCAAGCACGGGCATGCTGTCACGCTGCTCGAGCGGGAGCGGTTTCCCCGCTATCACATCGGTGAATCGCTGATTCCCGATACTTTTTCGGTGCTCGATCGGCTCGACATGCTGCCGAAACTACGGGGCAGCCGGTTCGTCAATAAGCACAGCGTGCAGTTTGTCTCCGAGCAGGGAAAACTGTCGGAGCCATTCTATTTCTCCGATTACAAGCCACACGAAAGCTCGCAGACCTGGCAGGTCTCCCGCGGAGACTTCGACAAAATGATGCTCGACAATGCCCGCGAGCACGGCGTGGACGTGCACGAGGGCGTGCGGGTGTTGGAAGTGCTTTTTGAGGGGAGCCGGGCGGTGGGCGTGCGGACGGTCGACGAGACGGGCGTGGAGCGGGAGATCCGCTGTAGCGTTGTTGTCGATGCGGCCGGCCAGAGCGGACTGATCCAAGATCGGCTTGGCCTGCGGACGTGGGATCCAGTGCTCAAAAAGGCTGCCGTCTGGACCTATTGGAAGGGAGCACATCGCGACTGTGGCCGCGACGGAGGCGCCACGCTTGTCATGCAGACCAAAGGCAAGATCGGCTGGTTTTGGTACATCCCGCTCGAAGACGACATCGTGAGTGTGGGCGTGGTTGCCCCGTTCGACTATCTCTTTAAAAACCGCGAGTCGAAGGAGTTGGAGGCGATCTATCTTGAAGAAGTAGACCGCTGCCTGGGCGTGCAGCCGAAACTTGCCCACGCCGAGCGAGTGGCGCCGTTTCGCGCTGCCAAGGAATATTCCTACCGTTCGCAGCAGGTCGCGGGGGATGGCTGGGCGCTCGTGGGCGACGCCTTCGGCTTCCTCGATCCGCTCTATTCCTCGGGCATTCTGCTGGCGCTGATCTCTGGGGCTCAGGCCGCCGACTGCATCGCTGAGGGTCTGGCCAAGGGCGACACCTCGGCCGCCCAACTCGGCCAGTGGGGGCCGGCCTACGTGGCGGGCATGGACCGGATGCGAAACCTCGTCTGCCAGTTTTACGACGGGCTGAATTTTGGGAAATTTGTCCGCCAGCACCCCGATTGCAAGGGCCTGATCACCGATGTTTTGATCGGCGACATCTTCAAGCCTGAGATCGACGCCCTCTGGCCGCTGATGGACGAGATGTTGGCTGCCGAAATGGCGGAATCTGCCGCGATTGCCGGCTGAATTCGGCAAAAAGCCGCCGAAAAATTGACCCGGCCCGAACCATGCGGTAGGTCTGAGCGTAGGAAAGCCCACGGACGTTGATTCTAGCTGGCCGCCGGCACTGGTTCCCGTTCCGATTCTAGGGACTGGGTTGCCCCTGCTGCATTGGCAAGCTTTGATCGGCCGACAATTGAGTCATTGCAAGTGATCAGTGGCTTCCGCTGGCGAGGATTCGGTGGGCTGCAAGAGAAACCTGGCCATGGACGGGCTGTTCCGGAGATTTGGGCTATGAACCTACGAAGTCCGTTGGCTGTATTTTCAAAGTGGTCGCTAGGCCGCGGTGCCCACCGCAAGCCGGCAGCATCGCGGCGCGGCACGCTGCGTTCCCGCCGTGGCGGGCTCGGCCCTCTCGGATCCCTGGGGTCTTGGGAACGCCTCGGGCTCGGCATGGGCGAGATGGAGCAACTCGAGAGCCGGGCGCTGCTGGCGGCGGATTTGGTGCTGTCTTTCAACGACAACATCGCGGCCAACGTTGATCGGAGCTTTTATTCGGCCGCGTCGGAGGTGATCTACACGCTCACCATCGCGAACAAGGGGGATGCCACCGCGACCAACGCTGCGGTGACGACGTCGCTCGCCCTGGCAATTACCCAGAAGACTTGGACGGCCGCCTATTCGGCTGGTAGTTCGGGCCAGGCCGTCGGCGCCGGCAACCTCAACACGCCGATCACGCTCTTGGCTGGCGGTAAGGCAACATTCACCATCGTCGCAACGGTGGGCGGCTCTGCTACCGGCGATCTTGAGAGCACCGCCGCCGTTGCGGCGGCCAGCGGAGAAACCAACATCGCCGACAACACGGCCACCGACACCGACAAATTCGTTCCCCGTTCAATCGTAGTCAGTAACGATGTCGGCCTGACGAGCACGTCGCTTGTGAGGTTGGTCGATCCCACGAGCGGAGGAGAGATCGCTGAGGCATTTGCATTCGCCCCCGATCTCAAGACAGGCGTGCGTTCAGCGCTGGGCGATCTCAATGGTGACGGCAAGAACGAGGTGGTGGCCGTAACGAATTACGGCCCAGTCGCAGAACTGGCCGTCCTTCGGCAGAACGTCGCGGCCAACGGTACCGTGACTCTCTTCCGGGATCCTAGCTACAGCCTGCGGCCCTTCGGGGATGCGTATGACCGCGGCCTCAATATTGTGGTCGCCGACTTCGATGGTGATGGGCTGGCCGACGTGGCCGTCGCCAAGGCGTTTGGCAGCGGCGATGTGAAGATCTACAAGTCAACGCCGACTGCCGTTGGCGGACCGCTCACGCTGAGCCGGTCGTTTGTGCCGTTCCTAGGCGGTACCGGCGGGGCGACGATTGCCGCGGCCGACTTTGGCACGTTCTCCGGCACGACGGTGGTGGACGCGGCAAAGCAGGACGGCAAGGCCGAATTGGTGGTGGCCAGTGGCGCCGACATGGCTCCGGTCGTCCGCATTTGCAACGTGGCGCCGGCCGCGCCCGTGGTTGTCGACAGCTTCCGTCCGTTCACGTCCAGGTTGCGGAGTGGTATGAATGTCAGTGTCGGGTTGGTCAATGCCGACTCCATCCCGGACATCATCCTGTCGCAGGGCCGTAACGGCCAGTCAGTAGTGGAAGTCTATGACGGCCGCGTGGCGGCTGCGGCAAACACACGGTTGGCCCGGTTCGCGGCCTTTGGGAATCTGGCCCGCAGCAGTGCGGCTGTTTTCACCGCCGGCATCGATACCAATGCCGACGGCCGTATCGACACCATCAATGTGAGCCAGGGTAGCGCTGGCAATGCGGTGATGCGGCGGTATTCCACTGTAGGCGTTCTGCAGGGGACATTGTCTGGCGTGGCAGGCTCGCTGCGTGTGGCAACCGCAGAGCCACAAAACCAGTCCGGCTTCATCACGACAGCGAGCGGGTTGCAATACAAACATGTGGTGGTGGGAACCGGCGCTCAGGCAACCAAGGACACCGACAAGGTAACGGTCGATTACGCCGGTTACCTGCTTGATGGGACAAAGTTTGACAGTAACAACGGCACGCAGTTCACGCTCAGCGGGGTAATCAAGGGCTGGACCGAAGGCCTCAAGTATATGAAGGTCGACGGGATCACGCAGTTTGTTATCCCGGCGAATCTCGCGTATGGCTCCGCAGGCTCGCCGCCCAGCATCCCTGCGAATGCGACGCTGGTCTTTTACGTGAAACTCAACAAGGTCAACTAAGCCACGGCGAAATAGGAAATGCGTCCGCTGGCCGCCTAAAACCGGGCTTCGAGCCCGAGATTGGCACCGCTGAGAAACAGGCTGCCGGTGCTGTTGATCCCAGTGCCGCCGGCCTGGCTCGGCGAGAAATCCCACTGATCCGGCGCCAGCCCCACTCCCGTCAGCCACATTAGGTTGTAGCCAACTCGGAAGCCCCAGACATCATCGATCCGATAGATGGCGGAGAGGTTCATGTCGGCGATCATGCCCATGCCGGCGGTGTTGGATGACCGCGGCTTACGAAACGGCGTCGCTGAAAACGCATCAGACATCGACTGCGACTGCGAGATTGCGGTGCCGGCGATGCCGATCTTCATCCAGCCCTCGACCGCCCACTGCTCAAAGGCCAGGCGGCCGCGGGTGCCGACTTGCGCGGCAAACAGGTTTGAACTCGTATTGACGCTATAGCTGCTGGAAGCCGCCTGGCCCTGCGGCGTGATGCCGAGGACTGCTGCATCCTCAAGGTTGGCCCAGCGAAAGCCGCCGATCCAGTCGACGTGGCCACCGTCATACCAATCGACCCGTTGCCACGGCCGGCCGGAGCGGCGATTGAAGCCGCCGTCGTAATTATGGAAGACGAGATTACATTCGACGGAGTTGACGGAGGCGTTGTCGGTGACCTTGGCCGAGACGCCACTATTAAGTCCGGTCTGCGTGGAGAAGACATTCCCCGGAGCCTGAAGTCCCGCCCCGGCACTCGTAGCCTGGCTGACGGCCGACATGCCGTAGACGCCGAGATAGCCAACCTCCCAGCCGATGTCTTCTGCGCCGTAGTTGCCGTAGAGGAGCCGAGCACCAGTGCCAATGGTGCTGGTGGGATCGCCCGCAGCGATGGCCGTCGTGGCGGTGCCTGAGGATGTGTCGACGACAACGGCCCGGTCGACGGCGGCGTTATTCCGCTGTAGGAAGAGAGCGTCGAAGACGGCGTAGGATCGCTTGTCTTGCTCAGGCAACTGCTCCGCGGCGGCCACGCGGCCAGCGGTGCCGATGGCCAGCAGGCCGGCGACGACCGCGGCATACCAAGGCAGAGCGAACAGCGGTTTCGAAGGCTGGGGCATAGCGGGCTGGTGCAAAGCTACAAACCGGATCATGGGCACGACTGCCACAACCGTTTTCTTCGGCACCTCCGGCAGGGGGCATGAGGATCGTTGCAGCTTCCAGCCGATCACGACCGTGGTCCGACACTGCAGGCAGTCTGCGGCGACTCTGCGGGCCGATACGTCAGGAAAAAAGCTGACTATTGACGCCGCAGAAGAGTAACGTCCTTGACGTTGGCGACCTCACTGGCGAATTTGAAGGAGATAGGTGGTTTGTGAGGCGGGTCGGCAGGTGGCTGACGGGCAGTGGCAATTTGCGAGCATCTAGCAGCGGGCTTGGCCACGGTTCTCAAGACATTCCATTTCTCTTCAAGGCAGGGCAATTCCGGATGGGTTTTTTGAAATCAGGTCTCTTTTCTCGCTCGCTTGTCAGAGTCGTTCGGTCACCGCGTCGCTCGCAGCGACTTGGGAGCCGTGATCTCGTTGGAATCCTTATCGACTGCCACCTGGCCTAGGCAGACCTGGAGGTCGCTTGACCAGGCGTTGAGCGGCTGCAGGGCGTCCTTGCCGGGACGCTGCCGGTCATTAAAGTGTGAAAAATTACAGGGCTCTTTGAAGGAATCAGCAAGTCGTCCTCCATGACGGGGGGCTGTGGCGAGCGGCT
>JBAXUW010000108.1:0-10630 GCA_037129495.1 Planctomycetota bacterium
TAACAAGGTAGCCGTAGGGGAACCTGCGGCTGGATCACCTCCTTTCTAAAGGATATCGCCTAGGCGGATTTACGAATCTGCCGAAGCAACCACAGAGGGAACGGTAGATGGCTCGTGTTCGCACGAGTTTCAAAAACCCGGAAGCCTGTGGTCCGAAAGTCGCGAAGATTGCTGGCCTTAGGGCTTTCAATTTTCAAAACTCATTGTGGAGACGATCGTGCTTCTGTCATGCTAAAATCACGAAAGTGGTTTTTGCCGTGTGGAAGATGCCGCCGAAAAAGATGGCTGGTTTCTGGGATTCGTCCCAGAGATTGGCATAACTGCCGCAATTCAATGAACACGTGGACCCGTTGGGGCTCAGCCGAGCCCCAACGGGTTTCTTTTTGCGCGTGTTTAGGTTATTTGGTTTAGGTTATTGAGTTGTTTGAGTCTGATTGATCTCAGGTGGTGTGCCCAATGATGTTGCAGTCTATTGCTGGTGTTGCTCCGCCAGCCGTTTCCGAAGCAACTGTGATGACGGTCTGGCCGTCGGTGGGTTCAACGTCAGTCGGACAGTTATTGGGACGTCTCTATCGGATCCGGAAGGGTTTCGGTCCGATTTCGATCGGCCGACTGGCTCTGATCGCAACGATTCCCGTGGGGCTCATGCTCTACCTATCGATGCGGCTGCCGTGGTCGATTCGCCGTTACCGGCTCACGAATCGGCGGGTCACGGTGGAGCGTGGCATCAGCCCAAAGGTCGAACAATACGTTGATCTTGATCGCTTTGATGCGATCGATCTGGTCGTGCAACCTGGGCAGGAGTGGTATGACTGCGGCGATCTGGTGTTTCGCCGGGGGTCGATTGAGACGCTCCGACTGTCTGGCGTGAGTCGCCCGGAACCGTTCCGGCAGACCTGTCTCAAGGTTCGTCAGTCGTACGGCAGCGTGGCTGCCGCCCAACTGCAGCCCGTCAGCGCCGCCTGATGCTGGTCAGACAGCGCGGCGATTTGCCACCGGTCCACGGGCCTTAATGGCTGCGGCAATTCCCCGGCGGGCATCGTCATCCAACTCGCATTCCCGAGCGCGAGCGTTGATCTGCACCTGTTCTGGCGATGTTGCGCCGAAGAGCAGACAAGTTATCCCAGGCTGCTCGGCCGTCCAGGCCAGCACGAGATCGGGCAGTGAACCCGCAAGCCGTGCTGCTATCGGCCGCAATTCCTCGACAAAGTCGAGGTTTCGTTGAAACTCAGCGCCGTTGAACATGGGATACCGCTGCCGGCTGTCTGTGGGTGGAAACACCAGATCGCGAGACATGCCGCCGGCCAGGAGCCCCTTCATCAGCGGCCAGTAGGCGAAGAACGCCACCCCCTGGCTGCGGCACCAAGGGAGAATCTCCGCCTCGATTTCGCGTTGCAGCATGTTGAAGTGCATCTGGCAGGCTGAGAGCGGGCAGGCGGCAGCAAACCGCGTCAGCTGCTCGAGCGACACGTTGGAGACGCCCGCCGCGCGGATCTTGCCCGCGGCCATGAGTCGGGCGAATTCCTCAGCGGATTCCTCGATCGGAATGATCGGATCGGGGGCATGCAAATAGAGCAGGTCGAGCCGATCAGTACCCAGCCGCAAGAGGCTCTCCTCGACCTCGGCACGGATCCGCGCCGGTCGTCCATCGACACACTGCTTTCTGCCCGGTTCCCAGTGGATGCCGCATTTGCCGGCGATCATCACCGCATCACGCCGCCTGCCGGATATGGCAGCCGCAATCGCCCGCTCGCTCTCGCCCGCTTGGCCGTAGCAATAGGCGGTATCGAGGTGAGTGATTCCGACGTCGAGCGCAGCCTGAACCGTCGCAACAGCTGCGGTATGCGTGAGGCCCGATCGGTTCATGCCGGCGAGTGGCCAGCAGCCCAGCCCGAGTGGGCCGACGGTGATGCCTGAGAGGCCCACCGTGCGGGGTGACAAATTCATGAGTTATGGCTCCGCACAAATCAGGGGGCTCTTCGATCGATTCAGGTCTTGGATGTTGGCTCGGAAAATACCCCGCTGGCAAGAAAGCCTGCCACGAGGTCAGCTGCATCGCGACGAAACAGCAGGCTTGAGTGGCGGCAGGGGAGCGTGATGTGCGCATGGGGCACGTCCGGCCGAGTGCTTTCCGAAGACACAATGGCATCCCGCCCGGCGGCAATCACGCCGACATCGACATCCTCCGGCATGCCGAGAGAATTGACAAAGCTGTTAGGGGTCGTGGTGAGCTCCGCCACTGGCTTAAACACGCCGCCAAATATTCCCACGGCCGCGTTGGCCACAAAGGAACCATGATTGGGAGGTGCCAGCATCACGAAGCGACCGAGCTTTCGAGGTCGATAACGCTCCAGCGCTGCCCGGGCAATGATGCCGCCCATACTGTGCGTGACAAGGTGGATCGTGCCGACGGCCCGATCGGCGTCCAGTCGGGAAAGTTCGCGGCTGAAACGCTCGGCATGCACAAGGATTGAGCACCGCATGTTCCAGTAGCCCCACGGTTTGGCAAGATAGCCACGCCGGTTAAGCCGCTGGCCTAGCATCGCCAGCATGTAGGGGTTGGCGAGAAAGCCGTGCACAAGCGAAACGCATTCCCACGGGTCCGTGGGATTCATGCCGGCCGCCCATCGGGTGCGGGCCGGCCTGCGGCAGTCGGCCGGACAGGCGCTGGACAGCAGTCGAGCGGGCACACGTCGTGGTTCGCTGGTAACACTCCGATCGCTGATCTCCCGGCCAGAATGCCGTCCCGCTCGGCAATCAGATCACGAACCATGCTGACAAACGCGGGGGCTGTGCCGACCGTCGCCGCGCGAACCATGTCGATGCCGAGTTCGTGGCAGAGATCAGCCGCCTCCGTGTCGAGGTCATAGAGCACCTCCATGTGGTCTGAGATGAAGCCGATCGGTGCGATCACCAATTGCCTGCCACCGCGCGTGTGCAGTTCGCGAATAGCGTCAAGGATGTCAGGCTCCAGCCACGGCTGAGTTGGCGGTCCACTGCGGCTTTGATAGACGAGTTTCCAGTCGGGCACGCCGGCACGCTCGGCAACGAGACGACAGGCCTCCGTCAACTGGATGCCATACCGGCAGCCATCGGCCATCGATGTCGGGATGCTGTGGGCCGTGAACAGCACAGGAACTGTCGCCCGCTCGGGGGCTGGAAAATGGTCGACCGCCCGGGTGACGTTGGCGGTCATTGGATCGACAAATCCAGGGTGGTTAAAGAACACCCGGAGCTTGTCGATCCGAGGGGCACGCTCACCCACAGCCGCGCAGGCAGCGGCAATATTTTCCCGGTACTGGCGACAACCGGAGTAGCTGCTGTAGGCACTCGTTACAAATGCGATCGCCCGCTTTATGCCGGCATCAGCCATCTCGCGGATCGTATCGGTCAGCAGGGGATGCCAGTTGCGATTCCCCCAGTAGACCGGCAGGTGTGGGCCGCTGCGTTGGAGTTCGGTTCGCAGAGCGGCCAACAACTCGCGGTTTTGATCGTTGATCGGACTCTTACCGCCGAAGTGTTGGTAGTGCTCCGCGACTTCCAGCATCCGCTCCCGCGGCACGTTTCTGCCCCGCAGGACGTTCTCAAGAAAAGGCATCACATCGTCTGGGCCGTCTGGGCCGCCGAATGAGACAAGCAGCACGGCATCGTAGGCGTCGGGGATAGAGTCGGGCATGGAAGGACTGGCGGGCAGACAAAGACTTACATGAGTTTAGGAGTTACATCAGATTCGTAACGGTTGAGAGTGACCCCGTGGGGATTTGAACCCCAGTATCCACCGTGAAAGGGTGGTGTCCTAGACCAGGCTAGACGACGGGGCCGACTAAAACTGAGAGCATACCGAGCATACCGTGAACCAAACGTTCGAAAAGCGTCAAAAAGCAACACTCACCCTGCCAAAGGCTGTTCGCCCACGGCTCGATCTCCAATATGCTCGGGTTTGCGCTCGGGTTGGGCCGTTTCAGACTCAATGGGCTCACCGACCGCCTCTCCGCGAGCGATCGCGTCATACACCTCTTGGCGGTGCACAGGCACCTCCTTGGGAGCCTCAACACCCAATCGCACCTTGTCTCCACGGATTTCAACCACCACGATTCTGATGTCGTTGTTGATGACGATGCACTCGTCTTTTTTCCGCGACAGGACCAGCATTGAAAACCTTCCTTGGCGGTTCAAAAAGCGGTTCAAACGAATCGGCGATAGCCTTAGCGATGAAGACTAGCTCAAATCACTCCCACAAAATGTCATGAATGGGCAGAGATCAAAACCGAGCCGACCCCCAAATTCTAGATAGTTTTGGGGTATGGTCAAGCGATTCGTCGGTATGAATAACGGTTCTGGAGGCAAAAACCAGCCAGCTGACCATTTTTTGGGCCCGCTGGTCTTGCGAGGCTGGCTTTGGCTTCGGAGGGGGTCGCCAGGAACGAAAGTATCGCGGAAACAGCCGTAACGCTTGCTGGCGAAGAGGTCGTTCCTATACTCTGCTGCTGAGCGAATTGGGTCTCTTCTGCACCCGGATTCGGACGACGGCAAACCTTGTTGCCAGCCGCGTTTTCGTGTTTGTGATGCTGGTTCGAATGGAAATGCCATGCGAGAGTGGTTTCGAAATTTATTCACCGCCGTCCGGACTGTGGCGGAAGGCATGCTCGTAACCCTGCGGGTTTTTAGCAGCACATACGATCAAAATCGCCGGACGTTCACTGAGCACTTTGAGTATCCGGAACTGCCCGCCCCGGTTGCCGCCCGCTACCGTGGCTTCCACCGCTTCGATCTCACCACCTGCATTGCCTGCGACCAGTGCGCGAAGGCTTGCCCGGTCGATTGCATCTACATTGGCAAAGAGCGGGTCAGCGGCGGCAAGGGCTTTCGCGTGAGCGGCTTTGCGATCGACTATTCCAAGTGCATGTTCTGTGCGTTGTGCGTGGAGCCATGCCCTGTCGATTGTATTTTCATGGGCTCGACGCTCGACCTCAGTTGTTACAGCCGGGACGGAACAATCGTTGACTTTGCCCGGCTGCCTGTGGAGGTGGCCTGGGGCCGGTCCACGATTAATCCGACAGCGGTCGCGGCATCGAAAGTGATCGTTGATCCCGTGCACGGCGGCCCCAACCAGTAACTTTTTCGTTTCTTTTTCTGCCGAGTGATTCCTGATGCATCCCGTTTTAACTGCTGGCTATGTCGCCCTGTTTGTCGCAATCGGCGCCGCCTTTTTGTGCGTGAACCTGCTCGTGGGCTGGCTGGTGCGTCCCCGTGCTCCAAATGCTGAGAAACTCGAGGTCTACGAGTGCGGTGAACCGGCGATCGGCTCGAGTTTTGTGCAGTTTGACCTTCGCTTTTACGTGGTCGCATTGTTGTTTATCATTTTTGACGTCGAGGTTGCGCTCTTCTTTCCGTGGGCCACCGTCTTTGGCAAGGCAGTGCAGATGGCCGATCCGTCTCTCTCGACCGTGCTGGCTGACGGTCAGACGCTGACGCCGGCAGCCGCTGGACTCATGCGGGAATTGGGTCTCGAGCAGCCGGCCGTGCCGATCTTTCCGGACTGGGCCGGCGGGGCTGCCGAGGCCGTAACGCATGCCGGTACGCTCCTCGCCCGCACTGCGGCGGTTGATATGTCGGCATTTTTTGCGGTCCTACTCGTCGGTTTTGCCTATGTCTGGTACCGCGGCGATCTCGACTGGGTGCGTGCCGTTTCGTCGCAGGTGGCGTCGGGCCAATCGCCTGCCGCCGGTGGCCGCAACACGGCAGACTAGCCGATCCGTTTTTTGATTCGCATTCCTTCGAGATTCAGCTCATGAAAGGCCCCGCATTTCTGGAACACCTGGAGCGATCCCTGCCTCGCGCAGTGGTTGGCAGCCGGCTCGACGCTCTTGATCCCTGGATTGATATCGCGGCAGAGAGGCTCGTGGATGTCTGCCGCTGGCTGAAAGAAACAAGTGACGTTCGCTTCGACGCGCTTGAGTGCATTACTGCCATCGATTGGTTTGAGCCCGATCCGAAGAAGGCCGCTAAGGTAACGTGGCAACCGCATACTGAACTCGTCTACCACCTCTGGAGCACAGCCTCACGCGTCAGCATCGTGCTGAAAGTAAAGCTGCCCCGCTGGAAGGATGACGTTCCCGGCCAACTGCCCGAGTTGGAGAGCGTTTCGGGAGTGTGGCGTGGCGCCAACTGGCACGAGCGGGAGGTCTACGATCTCTCAGGCATCTGGTTCACAGGCCATCCCGATCTTCGGCGGATTCTTTGTCCGGAAGATTGGGAAGGCCATCCGCTTCGAAAAGATTACGAACAGCCCTTGGAATACCACGGCATCCGCAATCGCTAGCCCCATTCCTGCGGCCGCGCCGCAGCTCGAGGAAAAAACATGGCCAATCTCATCGACGACGATCCGCGGATTATCGAATTCGACGTTCGCACCGACGAGATGCTCGTCAACATGGGTCCACAGCATCCCAGCACGCACGGCGTGCTCAGGCTCGTGCTCCGGACCGATGGCGAGATCGTCTCAGAGGTCGAGCCCCATATTGGTTACCTCCATCGTTGCGCGGAAAAGATCGGCGAAAACCTCACGGCCAGACAGTTTATTCCCTACACCGATCGGATGGACTACCTCGCAGCGATGAACATGAATCTCGGCTGGTCGCTGGCCGTCGAGAAACTCATGCAATACCAGGTGAGCGAGCGGGCGCGACACCTCCGGGTTTTGATCGCTGAATTGGGGCGGATTTCCAGCCACTTGGTCGGCATGGGAGCTTATGGCCTCGATCTCGGCACCTTTAGCCCATTCCTCTATGCCTTCCGGGAACGGGAAAAAATCCTCGACCTCTTCGAGGAGGCCTGTGGAGCGAGGCTTACCTACAGCTACATCACAGTGGGTGGGCTAACAGCCGATCTCCCCGCCGGCTGGCTGAAGAGGTGCGAGGCGTTCCTCGATCAGTTCGAGCCTGTCATCAAGGAATACCACGCGCTCCTCACGACCAACGCCATCTTTGTGAAGCGGACGGCCAACATCGGTGTCATGTCGGCCGACTTGGCAATCGAATATGGCTGCTCGGGGCCGGTGCTCCGTGGCAGCGGTGTCGATCAGGACATGCGGCGGGACGGCGAGAGCATCTACACCGCGATGTACGACCGCTATGCGTTTGAGGTGGCAGTGATGAAAAACGGCCACTATCCTCGAGACCACGAGTATCCGCAGGTGCCCACCGATGCCGTGCTGGGAGACTGCTGGCACCGCTTCTTTGTGCGGATGCTGGAGGTGGTGCAGTCGATGGATCTGGTGCGGCAGGCGATCGACCGCTACTCGGCATGCAAGGGACCGCTGGGCGAACCGCTGAAACTCACCGAGAAGATTCCGGCTGGCGATGCCTATCTGGAGACGGAGTGCCCGAAGGGACAGATGGGTTTTTACGTGGTCAGTGACGGCTCAGCGATTCCGTGGCGAGTTCGGGCCCGATCGAGTTCATTCTCGAACTTGGCGGTGACGCATGAACTCTGCAGGGGCTGTCTGATTGCCGACGTTCCCGCCATTGTGGGTAGCCTCGACATCGTCATGGGTGAGATCGACCGCTGATTGGCTGCGCTTGCGTGGGATAAGTTTTTAGAGCTATCTAATGCGCGTCATTCCATTTGTGGCACTGCCCCGCCGGGCCGGCAGGAGTTGGCTGTGTTCACGAAAAACACGACTTCGTGTCGTTTTTTCTTGGCGAGCCGCCGCTCGCTGGTGCTGTGCACGGCGTCCTGCCGTGCCGATCCCGGTTCGTCCTTTCTCTCTCTCCCTTTACCCGCTGGAAGGGCGCTGGGGTGAGGGGACAGGTTTCCCCCGTTTGGTGCAAACTTTCACCCCGATTTCTTCGCCGCCACTTGTGATTTGGGGCGACTTCGGGCAAACTTCGGGCAAACTTCGTGACATTTTTCACGAAGTTGATTTCCGTGCTGGAAATCCAATTTTTCCAGGTGTTCCGAGGGTATTTTCGCCCTAGCCTCCGCTGATTTACCGATGGCTGATTTTTTGATCAACACGGTTGGCCTCCCCGAGTGGTTGGCGTGGACAGTCACGGCGTGTGTTGCCGCTGCCTTAATCCTTAACGTCATCGCGGGCGGGGCGCTCGTCTTCATCTGGGCCGAACGAAAGATCGCAGCGCGGATTCAAGACCGTCTCGGTCCCACTCGCACAGGTGGCCGCTTCGGCTGGCTGCAGTCCCTCGCCGACGGCATCAAACTGCTCGCGAAGGAAGACCTCATGCCCGAGGGGGCTGACGGCATGCTCTTCCGACTCGCGCCCTACGTGAGTTTTTGTGCCTCGTTTTGTGCTTTTATTGCGCTGCCGTTTGCGTTTGACTTTGTCGGCTTAAGGCTCAATGTCGGCGTGTTCTTTGTGGTCGCTGTTCTCGGTCTGGAGGTCTTTGGCGTGATTCTGGCGGGCTACGCCTCGGCCTCAAAGTGGTCGCTCTTTGGAGCAATGCGGGAGGCTGCCCAAGTGGTCAGCTACGAGGTGCCGCTTGGGATGTGCGTGGTCGTGCCAGTCATGTTGGCCGGGAGCATGGATCTTGTCACAATCGCCGAAAAGCAGGCGGGTTGGCTCACAAACTGGAATCTCTTTCACGATCCCTTCACGTTCGTGATCTTCTGGGTGTATGTCACCTGCGCCGTTGCCAGTGTGAACCGCGCCCCGTTCGATCTAGCCGAGGCCGAGAGCGAGTTGGTGGCAGGCTTTCACACCGAGTACTCCGGACTGCGGTGGAGCTTCTTCTTTATGGCTGAATATGGCTCCATGTATCTCGTCAGCGCCCTTGCTGCAGTCCTCTTCATGGGTGGCTGGAACGGGCCCATTCCGGTTGCCACGCTACTCGGGCTGAGCGAGGGCACAGGCGACACGGCTGGCTATTTTGTGCGGCTCCTCGGCTGCGGCAACCTGCTGCTCAAAACAACACTCGGCGTGCTCCTGATGATGTGGGTGCGTTGGACGCTGCCCCGTCTGCGGATTGATCAGGTGATGACCACGTGCCTGAAATACTGCACGCCGATTGCCGCGGCCATGTTTGCTGGGGCCATGCTCTGGCAACTCGCGTTTCCAGGTGGCATCGTCCGCGGGCTCTCCCGACCGGCAGGCGAGATTCGTGAGGGCTGGCTGGAGGGGCCGGGTGGCCTGTCTGCGAGGCCGGCAGCCATTCGTCAGAGCCCGGCAGCGGTGTCTCATTCGATCGAATCCCTCAATGTCGTGCAGGTGTTGCCTTGATACCGGCTCTGCTCGCCACTCCTGCTGGGCTGATTGCCGCGATCAACTGGCACTCGGTGCTCTTTATGCTCTTTGCAGTCGTGGCCTGCGTGTGTGCGGTGGCGGTGGTGCTGGCCGACAATGTGGTGCGGATGGCCTTTTATCTCGTGCTCGCCCTCGCGGCGACAGCGGGCCTCTTCTTTTTGGCAGGTGCTGAATTCGTGGGTGCCATGCAACTGATGATCTACGTCGGCGGCACGCTTGTGCTCCTCGTGTTTGGCGTCATGTTAACGGCGCAGGCGCCGCTCGTGGCGATCAAAACGAGTGCCGCCGAGAAAGTGCTCGCGGGACTGGTTGGGGCGGCGCTGTTGGCGGTGCTGCTGCAGGCGGCCTTTCGCGTGGAGCCGTGGCGGCGACCGGCGGTGGCGGTCGTCGGAACCCCGGCCGCAACGCCGATCGGCATGGCAATGCTCGGTATTCGCGTGGATGATCCGGCTCAAGGCACGCCGCCGGCGGCCGTTCGAACCGGCTACTTGTTGCCATTTGAAATAGTGTCGATCCACCTGCTCGTGGTGCTGGTCGGTGCCGCCTATTTGGCCCGCGCCAAGCGACGCCGAACGCCCCGCTCGATCGATGTTGCTGCCTCGACAATTGGTTCAGAGGCGCTGGCCCGTGGTTCAGCCCTGTCTTCGGTGTCGGCTTCGGTGTCGGCTTCGGTGTCGGCTTCGGTGTCGGCGATTGCGCCGGGAGGACAGCGATGATTCCCGTGTCGATTCATGTGCTGGGCGGTGGTCTGCCATTCGCCTTGACGATGGTACCGCTTTTCGGAGCTGGCATTCTGTCGGCTCCCGTTGGCGTGGCCCACTATCTCGTAGTGGGCGCGATCCTGTTCACGGCCGGGGTGGTCTGCATGGCAGTAAAGCGAAATGCCCTCGGCGTGCTGATGGGCATTGAATTGGTGCTCAACGGCGCCAACGTGAATTTCGTGGCTTTTTCCTCCCCGTATCTCCGCGGCGAAGGAGCGGCGTCGCTGGGCCTCGATGGGCAGGTGATCGCGCTGTTTGTCATCCTGCTGGCGGCCGCCGAAGCGGCGGTCGCTCTGGCGATCACGCTTAATTTTTACAACAACCACGCGACCGTTGACATTGACCGGGCCGACGACCTGAAGGGCTGAGCCGCCATTGCGGCATGTGACCATGGATCCCGCCTCCCAACTCCCGACGCTGCTCGGCCTTGCATGGCTGACGCCGCTGGTCTCGTTCGTGGCCATCCTGTTTTTCGGCCCGCGGATGGGGCATCACGGCAAAAACGCAGCCTGGGTCGCCACGGCCGCAATCGCGACATCGATGGTGCTTTCGTTGGCAGCGTTTGGTGTCTGGCTCTCGGCTCATCCAGTGACGGCCGTCACGCATGCGA
>JBAXUW010000109.1:0-10561 GCA_037129495.1 Planctomycetota bacterium
GGCACCTATCCAGCGGCGAGCAGGGTGCGGCTATGACAAGCATGACAAGCATGACAAGCCAGCACGAGCAGGCAACTCACGATAGCCAAGGCGACGCTGTCCGGATTCTCTACTGTCGCTGCGCGTATGCTCAGGTGGTGCCGGCCGCTGTGAAGGATGCCGTGCTTGCAGGGCTGGCGGCGGCAGACCGTGGCTTTGAGATGGTGCCCGATCTCTGCGAAATGGCTGCCCGTCGCGACCCGCATCTAGCCGAACTCGCCCGGGGCCCCGGGCCGCTGCGGATCGTCGCCTGTTGGCCGCGGGCCGTGCAGGGACTCTTTGTGCTGGCCGATGCGCCGCTGCCGAAGCAGGGCGTTGAGATTCTCAACATGCGGACCGACACGGCCGAGACTGTGCTGGCTGCGGCGATCGCGGCTGCGGGCCGCACGCCGGCTCTGGATGCGACGTTATGATCGCCTCCTTGCCGCTCCCGCCGCGGGTGGTCGTCTACGAGGGCGGTGGGGCCACGCCGCTGGCCGCGGGTGAGCGGGCGGGCATCTTTGCTGCGCTGCTTGACCGTGGGTATGCCGTCACACGGGCCGGCGCGGGCACGGCTGATGCGCTGGCTGGCGGTGCGGTGATCGTAATCGGCTGCTTTGGTGGAAAGCCACCCACGGTGGCGGATTCGACCGGCCGGTGCGAGGTGGTAGTCAGCGACATCACGGGGCTGTCCCTCGACGCGACGATCGCGATGGTCGAGGCAGCCCGTGGCGACCGGCGCATGAACCGGCCGCTAGAAAACGGTGCCAGCGGCGGGCCAGTCGCGAATACCGCCGATTCCTGGAAGCCGTGGTTTCCGGTGATCGACACGGCCAGGTGCACCAACTGCATGCAGTGCCTGAGCTTCTGCCTGTTTGATGTCTACGGCGTGTCGACCGACCAGACTCTGCGGGTAGAAAACCCGGCCAACTGTAAGGTCAACTGTCCCGCCTGCTCTCGGGTCTGTCCCGAGGTGGCGATCATGTTTCCGAAATACCATGCCGGCCCGATCGACGGCAGCCCGGTGTCGGATGCTGATGTCAACCGCGAGAAGATGAAGGTCGATATCTCGGCGCTGCTCGGCGGCGACATCTACGCAAAGCTACGGGAGCGGAGCGCCGATGCAAAGACGCGGTTTTCCCGGGAACGCAGTGCCGACCAGGCCCTGGCCGAGCGGCGGCGGTGCCTCACGAAGCTCGCCGATGCGGCCCAAATCCCTCGGGAAGTGCTCGATGCCTTGCCCTCGCCGGAGGAGATCCAGCAGCGGGTTGCAGCCGCAGCGTTGCGGGCTGCGGCGGCGAAAGAAGCCGTCGAAGCCGCCGCAAAAGCTGGCCCGACCTGACGAACCCGGCTGGGGCGTCCATACTGAAGAGTCTATAAATAGGAGGTACCCCGCAGAGGTGCTCGCGATGTCTACTCTGAATCAGTCGTCGATTGGCCTGGCAATCCTGCCGCCCCCCGTGCCGCCGGCAGTGATCCGGTCGCGGACGCCGCAGGCAAACATTCCCCAGACAAAACCGCATCGCGACGCGCTCTTGGAGGCCATCAGGCGGGGCATGGTCCGTGACCGGGCGGTGCCACCTTTGAGCATGGACGAACTCCGCCGGCGGGCGACTACGGCGCTGGTCGAGACAAATCTTGCCGACACCTACCTCGATTACGCAGTCGTGATTGTAAACAACGAGTCGTGGCGCGACGCGCTGGCAGCTGTGCCCTTTGAGCGACGGCTCCTGCTGATGCCTAAATGTCTGCGGGTGGAGAATCGGTGTCCGGCGCCGTTTGATGAATTCGGCCTGCTCTGCAAGCAGTGTGGGCTCTGCTCGATCCAGGATTTCCAGACGGAGGCGGAGCGGCTCGGCTATGCGGTGCTCGTGGCCGAGGGATCGGCGCTGGTGATGGCGATGGTGCAGACCGGCACGATCGAGGCGATCGTCGGCGTGAGCTGCATGTCGGTGCTTGAGAAAACGTTTCCACATGTGCAGGCGGCGGCGATTCCGGCGGTGGCCGTGCCGCTGTTGCAGGATGACTGCATCGATACGACGATCGATATCGACTGGGTCTGGGACTACATCCATCTCGAGGCGGCCGACCGGTCGCGGCGGCTCGATCTCGGCGGCCTCCACGACACGGTGAAGTCGTGGTTCCAGCGGCCGGCGCTCGATGCCCTGATGGGACCCCCAGTCGGCCATGCGGAGGAGGTCGGTCGCGACTGGCTGGCCTTGGGTGGGCGACGGTGGCGGCCCTTCCTGGCGGCGGCTGTCTACGAGGCCCTCCGGGCGGATGTGGGCGAGACTGGCGCGGGCAGCGTTCATGGGACAGCCGTCATTCAGCAGATCGCCGTGGCGGTGGAATGCTTTCACAAGGCGTCGCTGATTCACGACGATATCGAAGATGGTGACTTTGAACGCTACGGTCAGCCAACACTCTGCGGCGCGCATGGTGTGCCGATCGCACTCAATGTTGGCGATCTCCTGATCGGTGAGGGCTATCGGCTGCTGGCCGAATCGGGTCTGGCCCCCGCACAGATCCGGGCAGCTGTCCGCGAGGCGGCCGGTTCGCAGCGGCTGCTCTGCCAAGGTCAGGGGGCCGAACTCGCTTGGAGCCGCCACCCGTCGCAACTGGCGAGCCGCCAAGTGCTCGAAATCTTTCGGCTCAAAACCTCTCCTGCATTCGATGTCGCCCTGCAACTGGCGGCAATCGGCGCCGGCCGTGCCGACGAGGTGGCCGATGTGCTGCGGGCCTACAGCGAGGCGATCGGCATCGCCTATCAGATCAAGGACGATCTCGAGGATCTGCTCGACGATGCCGGGCTGGTGAGCGGCGTCGAATCGCGGCCGAGCGTGGTGCTGGCCATCGCCGCCGAGCGGGCCCGCGGCACTGACCGTGAGATGCTCACCGCCATCACATCGGGCCAGCCACATGCCGCAGCGACGCCCGGCCGATTGCGGGAGGCGATTCTCACTGCCAAGGCCGACGAGAAAGCTTCGCTCCTGCTTGAAAGCTACAAGGAGCAGGCCGTGCGAGCGCTCGATGGGCTTACCGATCCCACGCTCAAGGGCCTCTTGCGGCGGGTGCTTGCGAAGATGTTCAACGAACTCTCGTTTGCGGGCTATTGCCGCGAGCACGAGGCGAAGACGGCCCGCGAGCAGTCACTCGCAGCCGATCTGCCGGACAGTGTTGCGACGGCATGAGCCAGCGACTCCAGATGCTGCAGGTGGCGCGACTCGCCAGGCGAACGCTGGGAGAGTCGACCGAACTGGTGGTGTCGTTTATTGAGGCGCTCTCGACAGCTGACGGCGGCTATCAGAATCGCGGCGGCCGGTCTGATCTCTACTACACTTCGTTTGCGCTCGATGCACTGATGGCCCTCGACCGACTGCCGACGGGTATCCGCGCCGACTCCCTGCGGCAATATTTGGCTGCGTTTGGCGATGGCAGCGGCCTCGACTTTGTCCATCGCTGCTGCCTGGCGCGGGCCTGGGCATCGCAGCCTGCCGCTGCCCTGCCGGTGGATCATCGGGCGGCGCTGCGAGCCGGCGTGATGCGGCAGCGGTCGGCCGACGGCGGCTACAACTCGCGGGCCGGCGCGGGCCGTGGCTCGGCCTACGGCTGTTTTCTCGGCGTGAATGCCTGCGCCGACCTGCGGGAGCCGCTGGCGGAAAAGGGGCCCGAAGCCGATTCGATTGCGGCGTGTCTGGCGTCGCTCCGCGCAGGCGACGGTGGCTGGTCAAACTCCGGCAACCAGCCGGAAGGATCAACGACCGCGACCGCGGCTGCGATCGCCACGCTCCGAAACCTCGGCCGACCGGTGCCACCGGAGGCTGCCGATTGGCTCTTGGCCCGTCGGCATCCGGCCGGTGGTTTTACAGCGGCCCCAGATGTGCCGATCCCCGACCTGCTCTCGACTGCCGTGGCCTTACACGCGCTGGATGGGCTTGAATCGCCCTGGCGGACGCATCGCGAGAGCATGCTCGACTTTATCGACACGCTCTGGACGGCCGAGGGCGCTTTCCACGGCTCGTGGGCCGACGACGAGCCCGACGCAGAATATACGTTTTACGGTTTGGTTGCCCTGGGGCATGCGAGTGTCTGATGGCAATCGCCCCCGCTATTTTAGAGTCGGAGGAATTTGACCGCACGCGGCGGGCGGCGGTAGCGAAGCTCCTGGGCATGCGAAATGCTGCCGGGCACTGG
Source organism: Planctomycetota bacterium (assembly GCA_037129495.1). Classification (GTDB taxonomy): domain Bacteria; phylum Planctomycetota; class Planctomycetia; order Pirellulales; family UBA1268; genus CAMCQY01. The sequence goes on from JBAXUW010000109.1 coordinate 4,213, forward strand.
ACGGGAAAACTCTCATCCAGCGCTCTCTCCACCGCCACGGCATGCAATGCCCTGCGGCTCGTGAATGCCAGAGCGCATGCCGCGCGAATCTCTCAGGGAGTAAACTGGCTCGTGGCCACGCAGCTTCCCGACGGCAGTTGGGGCGATACTGCCGCTAGCCGCGGCAATCTCTCCACGACAATCCTGTGTTGGGCCGCGATCGCCGCGACTCCCAATGCGACTGACGGCGAAGCAGACGCTCCGGCGGCGGCAGTCGGCCGGGCCGCGGCATGGATTGCAAACCGCACCGGCGGGCTCGACGCGGCGTCGCTCACACGGGCTCTCGGCCGCATGTACGGCCGCGATCAGACATTCAGCGTGCCGATCCTCACGCATGCGGCGCTGTGCGGGCGCTTTGGCGACCCACGGCAGCCGGGGGCTTGGCGACTGGTTCCGCAATTGCCGTTTGAACTCGCGGCGCTCCCGCAGGCCTGGTTTCGGCTGGTCGACATGCAGGTGGTGAGCTATGCGCTGCCGGCCTTGATCGCGATCGGCCAGGTGCGACATGCAATGGCGCCGACATGGAGCCCGGCACGGCTTGTCCGCGACGCTGCCCGCGGTCGCACGCTCCGCACACTCGCCGCGATCCAGCCGGCCAACGGCGGGTACTTAGAGGCCACGCCACTGACATCGTTTGTGACGATGAGCCTCGCCGGCATGGGGCTTGCCCAGCATAGTGTGGCCCGCCGCGGCACTGAATTTCTCGTGGCTTCGCAGCGGCCCGATGGCTCGTGGCCGATCGACACAAACCTCGCCACCTGGGTGACAACAGCATCGGTCGCGGCGCTTGCCGCGGGCGGTCGGCTGGCGGAATATCTTGGTGCCTCTGATCGCAAAGTAATCCGGCAGTGGCTGCTCGCCCAGCAGTGGCAACACGTGCACCCGGCCACTGGGGCGGCGCCGGGGGGCTGGGCCTGGACCGATCTGCCGGGTGGCGTGCCTGATGCCGACGACACGAGCGGCGCCGTGGCGGCGCTCGTGCACCTGGAGGCCGCGGAGGGGCGGGCAGCCGGTGCCGACGTGCAGCAGGCTGCCGCCGCCGGTCTTTTGTGGCTGGCGGATCTCGCGAACCGCGACGGTGGCATACCCACGTTTTGCAGGGGCTGGGGTCGGCTGCCGTTTGACACATCCTGCCCCGACATCACGGCGCATGCCATGCGGGCCGCCGAGAGTTTGGCGCTAGTGCAGCCAGGCACACCGCAAGCTTCGGCCACCACGCAAATGGTGCGTGGCGCACAAACATATCTTGCGAAGACACAGGCGGCTGACGGCTCGTGGTGTCCGCTCTGGTTTGGAAACGAGCATCATGCCGAGCAGGCGAATCCGACGTATGGCACGGCGAAGGTCGTGCTGGCGACGCTCGATGCCCGCGGAGCCGACTGGCTGATGGCAGCCATGGCAGATGGTGGCGGCGTGGGCGGCGGGCCGGGCCTGCCGCCGTCGATCGAGGAAACCGCCGTGACGGTCGAGGCGCTTGCCCGCGTGGCGGCGGAGTCGCCTGACGTGGGGCTACGGGGCCGCGCGGCGACCGCAGTGGCGGCAGGCGTGGGCTGGCTGATCGCTCACACTGCTGGCGGCACCCAGTTTGAGGCCGCCCCAATCGGTCTCTATTTCGCGAAGCTGTGGTACGACGAGGAGCTCTATCCGCTCGCCTTCACCGTGGCGGCGCTCGAGCGGGCGGTCCACTGCGATCAGCCACAACTCAAACTGCCCGACTAGGATTTGAACCTAGACAAAGGGAACCAAAATCCCTTGTGCTACCGTTACACCATCGGGCAAGGTGGGGTTTTCACGAAGCATGGTAACAGACCAAGCGGCATTCTACCGCTGCAGCCAAAAAGGCCTGCTTCCCTCCCTCGGTTCGAGATTACTTCATCGGCCAGCCTTCTTTTCCGTCCCACCAGACGACCGTGCCGTCCTCACCGCAAGAGGCGACCATTTTTCAGCGGACGGTCGGCGGTCGGCGGTTGACCGATCGGAAGCCGATCAGTTAGACTGGTCTTAAAGACTGGTCTAACCGAAATACGTCCCAACGAGGCCGGCGTCATGGCGACTATCAGCTACTACGAAGCCAGAACCCATTTCTCCGAGTTGCTTGATCAAGTAGCGCAGGGGAAGCGCATCCTGATTACCCGCCACGGCCGCCCCGCCGCCCTGCTGACGCCGCCACCTGATGAGGCTGCCAAAGACGTCAAAGCGGTAATTGCCGAGATCAAGGCCCTACGGCGAGGCAACACGCTCGGCAAAGGCGTGACGATTCGCGATTTAATCGAGGAAGGCCGGCGCTTCTGACGCCGCTTTTGTAAGGAAGCAGGGTCGTGACCATGGGAAGAAAACGGGAGCGGCCGGCGGCCAAGACCTTCGTCTTGGATTGCTCCCTGACCGTGGCCTGGTTCTTTGAAGACGAAATGAACCGTTACGCGCAGGCAGTCGAGGATTCGCTATCGACGGCGGCGGCGGTGGTGCCGGGGCTCTGGCCGCTGGAAGTGGCCAATGCGCTGCTCATGGGGGAACGTCGGAGCCGTGCTACGGAGGCCAAGGTGACGACTTTTTTGCGATTGCTCGCAGCCCTTCCGATCGCTTTGGATGACGAGACGGCGAGTCGTGCATGGCAGCAGTCATTGCATCTGGCCCGGTCGCACCGACTCTCTGTGTATGACGCAACCTACCTGGAACTTGCGCTGCGGCATGGTCTTCCACTGGCAACGCTCGACGACAAACTGGCTGCGGCCGCCACCGCGGCTGGTGTTCCTGCGTATAAGCCGGCCTGAGGCCTGCATCGGAAAAGGTGCCAGCCACCAAAATGAGGGAAGCTGAAAAGTTACCCAGATTTGGTAACTGGCACCGTTTTCTCACGAATGGCATCGCAAAAACTGCTGACCCATGTGGGAAAAACAGCGGACACGCCGGCCGCAGCGGCGACAAGTTCCGCGAGCCGGTCGCTCCGCAGAATCGGATCGTAGGCATGCGTGAAGAAATGACGGAAGCTCTTCAACTCACGCACCGGCGATCGAAACTCGGACGGCAGGAATCGCGGCCGGATGCCCGGAAGGTCGAGCGACATCCGTTCCAGCAGTCGCTCGTGATAGTCGCCCGCCTTCTCGAAGTGATTCTCGAACGCCGCGCACAGCCGCTCAAAACTTTTCTTGAGCACGTTGTACATGCGGTTGAGCTCATACCCACAGGCGGAGAGGTGTCCGGCATGTTCGTCGGCCAGCCGTTCGCCGGCCAGCCGCGCGGCCTCCGCCATGACGACCGCATCAGCCTTCAATTCCTGCTCTAGGATCGAGAGCGCTACACGGTCCATGGCTCTCCCTTTCGGCGGATTGCCGTCGCCAGCCGCGTCTCACTCAGGAGACAAACGTCGACACGGCGTCGGCACCGCTCGGCCAGGAGGCTCGCCAGCAGATAGATGCTCATGCCAGGTGGATCGGCCTCGATCGCCAGGTCGACATCCGACCACTCGCGAAACCGACCGGGCTCGATCAAAGACCCGTAGACCCACACCCGGCTGCCTGTCGGCAGATATTCCCTGACCGCTGCCGCCAGCCGCTCGCGGACAGAAAGCCGCTCCTGCTCGCAGGCGGAGTTCCTCTCGGTGATGGCTTCGCGGAGCAGATCCATAGCTCAATTCTACCGAGACATTTCCGCGGGAAGCAAAAAGGTTCTACTCTGCCCGCACGGGCGAGGGGAGGCCGGCGGCGTCGAGCACGACGGTACTGGTTTCTAGTTCGACCGGGTGGCCTGTGGTGAATGTGAGCCTGACCACCCAGCCGGTCCACGTCGGCGGATCGACCGGGTAATAGTCGAAGACGAAGTTGCCGAGGCTATAGACGATCGGCACGCCCCGGTGCAGGTCGACCGTCTGCGTGATATGCGGATGTCCGCCAATCACCGCGGCAGCGCCCGCCTCGGCCATGCGGTGGGCAAGCTGACGATGCGCTTCGTAGGGCTGGGCCACCAACTCCGGCCCCCAGTGAACGAATGGCACCACAGCGTCGGCCTGTTTTCTGGCCGCAGTGATGTCGGCGAGGATGTCTTCTTCCCGCAGAGCCGCTACTCCAGGCGTCGCTTCTCCGGCGGCCCACCGATCCGTCTGGAAGCCGTTGTAGCCCAGCAGGGCCACTTTGAAGCCGTCTTTCTCCAGAATCAGCGGCCGGCGGGCGTCGGCGAGCGTCTTCCCGCCGCCAAAGTGCGGGAGCCCGGTCTGGTCGAGGATCCGCAGCGATTCGATGAGTCCCTCTGGGCCGAAGTCGAGGCTGTGGTTGTTGGCCACCGAGACCGCTGAGAAATATTTCTTTAAGAGCCGCGGCGAATCGGCAGCGGCCCGGAATGTATACGGCTTGAGCGCAAGCTTGCCGGCCCGCCCGAGCACGCACTCCAAATTACCGATCGTGAAGTCTGCATTGAGGAGTAATTCGGCGCAGGCCGCAAAGGGATCACGGCCCGACGCAATCGCATGCCCCGGCCCGTTATCGAGCATCACATCGCCGACAAAGACAAGTGAAAGGCTGTCGGGGGGCGATGCCCGCCGCTCCGGTGCGGCCGCTTCGGCCGCGAGGAGCGACGCCGCTGTGGGCACGAGGATTGCCCACACGACCAGCATGACCAGCATGACTATCGCCCGAACCGCTTGCATAACAGAACTCTAGGGAATGAATAACAAATGGAAGTCAGCTGGCGGCCTGGCTCGCTCTAGATCACGGGCGGCGGATCAGCAGGCAGCTTGGCGAGCTTGCTGATCACCGCAAACGAAAGCTGCTCAAGTTCGATCGCCAGATCGACCGCCACGATCTGCACGTGCGGCGGGAGCGTGAGCGTGACCGGAGCAAAGTTTACGATTCCCTCGATGCCGGCCGCCACGAGCCGCTCCGCCACGGCCTGGGCATGGGCGGCGGGCACCACGATCATGCCCAGGCGAATGCCCGCCGACTTCACCACCTCGGGTAGTTCGTCGAGGGACCGGACTTGGATTCCCTGGATGGTCTGGCCGACCTTGGCAAGATCGGCATCAAACGCAGCATGAATCGAAAAATTCTGCCGGCCGAAGCCACGGTAGCCGAGCAGGGCCTGCCCCAAATGGCCGACACCGATCATCACGACGGGCCAGGCTTGGTTTGTGCCCAGGATGTCGCGCATCGCCCGAATTAATTCGTCGCAGCGGTAGCCGACACCCGGATAGCCGAACTGCCCGAAGAAGCCGAGATCCTTGCGAACCTGCGCATCACTAAACCCCAGCAGCGTGCCAAGCTGGCCGGATGAGATCGTCTGCTGGCCCGCCGCCTCGAGCCGCTGCAATTCGCGCAGGTAGAGGCTCAGGCGGCTGACCACTACCTTGGGCACGGGCGCGTCGGAAGGGGCTTCTGTCCCCGGTAGTGTTGGCTGTGGTCGTTGGTCTGGCATGCTCATCCCTGGCAAAGACCCGATCAATCTACCGGGATATCCCGCATATTCCAACCAAAGCATTCCTGCCGCGTTGCTTGCGACGGTTGTAACGCCCTTGGGACTCTGGAAAAGCAGCGCGGATTGCGTCGGCTTGTCATCTTGCGGTGACTTTATGGCCGATCCTTCAAGAGGTGCGGCTGTGCGCAGCCACGCCATCCCCAGTGGTTCGTTCCCGTTTTCTCTTTCCAGTTCTAGGAGCCGTCCTCGACAGAGGCAGCAGACATGAAACGTACGTGGCTTTGTTGTCTGCTGGTGCTCGCCAGTATCGCGTCGTTCGGCCAACGTGCCGACGCCGCTTACTGCGGGCTTGCCAGCTATAAACACGACGGCACGAAGATGACTACGGTCAGCTTTGCGCAGGCTCGTGAAGGTTGTTCAAGTTGTGAATCGTCCGCCAGCGAGCCGAGCTGCGCTAGCAAGTCTTCTTGCTGTGGCACCCGGCTTGTGAAGGACGTCGTCTACGAGCAGAAGCAGTACACCTGCTACAAGACGATCTGTGAGAAGGTCGTCGAACAGAAGCAGATCGACTGCGTCCGCTACGAGACCGAGAAGTCATTCAAAGAGGTCGAGTACACCGTGTGCAAGCCGGTGTGGGAGACCCGTTCACGGACGATTAACTACACCGTCTGCAAGCCGGTGTGGGAGACGATCGTGAAGGAGATTCCCTACACGGTGATGAAGCCCGTCTACGAGACGAAGACCCGTGAGATCCGCAGTACGGTCTGCAAGCCGGTGTGGGAGACCTGCACAAAGGAAATCCCGTATACCGTCTGCAAGCCGGTCTATGAGACCCGCGAACAGGCCTACACCGTCTGCAAGCCCGTCTATGAGACCTGCACGAAGGAGATCCCGTATACCGTCTGCA
>JBAXUW010000011.1:0-32852 GCA_037129495.1 Planctomycetota bacterium
ACGCTACAATACGAAGGGTCATTTCAAATTCGAGATCAAGAGGAGTTGCGGGGACAATGCGATTGCCGTCTGCATGGATCGTGGCGGGGACTGCAGCCTGTTTGGGAACGGCGCTGGGTGGCGGTATCCCCATGCTTGAGGCATCCCTGCGGCCCTGGCGGGCTGGCGACTTTTCGCCCGCGGCCACCCAGCCAACTGGCCCTGTGCCAACGGTCGATGTGCCCGAGACGCAATTCGCCTTCGGCACCGTCGGCGTCGGGGCCACGGGATTCCACGAATTCGTCATTCGCAACACCGGCGAGGCAGTGCTCGAACTTACCCGCGGCGCGACCAGCTGCACCTGTACTGTCAGCGATTTTGAGCAGAGCGAAGGCGGCTCTAGTAACGCCAAGGTCGTGCCGCCCGGCGGGAGTACAAAGCTGAAAGTGCAGTGGCGAGGCAAGGGCGATGGAGGACCGTTCCGGCAGCAGGCGGGCGTCATGACAAACGACCCGCGCCGGCCGCAGGTCGCGTTCGTTGTGGAAGGCACAGTGGTGCCCAAGTTCAAGACTGTGCCCAGCGTTATCGCGTTGACCAAGATCTCCGCCGGCACGGGAGAGCAGGTCTCCGTGAAGATCTTCACATTCGGAACCCAGCAGCCCACGGTCGACTCGCTCACGGCCACCGACGAGAAAACAGCCCAGCTTTACTCCCTTTCCTCGGCGCCGCTGGAGGCGTCTGAAGTGGCGGCAGAGAAGGGTGCCTCCGGCGGCATTGAAGTAACCGCCGATATCCTTCCCGGACTGCCGATCGGGCCACTGCGGCAGACGATCCGGGTGGTCTTGCGGATTCCCGACGAAGTGACAGCCGAGATCCCGCTGGAGGGCTCTGTCTCAGGTGATCTTGCACTGGCCGGCAAAGCGTGGGATTCCTCCCATGAGGTGCTGTCGCTGGGAACGGTCTCCAGCCGCACCGGTGCCCAAACAACCATTTTCGTGACGGCAAAGGGACCGTATCGGGAAGATCTCAGACTGGTGGTTCGTGACGTGGTGCCGGAAACTCTCAAGGTGATCGTCGAAGAAGGAAAGCCGGTGGGGAGCGGCAACGTGATTCGAATTCCGCTCTCGATCACCATCTCGCCGGGCAGTGCCCCGTCGAATCACATCTGTTCGCCTCAGGCGCCCGCCGGCAAGATCGTCCTCGAAACCGCCCATCCCGATTCTCCCACGCTCACTATTCCCGTCTGCGTGGCGATCGTGCCATGACGCTCCAGAGAGAACGCCCCGCCCATGAACAAAGCCGGCCTTTCGAATCCCGCCATCGGTCATTGTGTTGTTGCGGCAAGTGCCATTCTGCTCAGCGCCGCGGGCCTCGCCGCTAGGGAACTGCCAGACAGCGGCCCCGGCGTTGACCAAGGTGTCGTGAAAACCTTTCGCGACCGCAACGGGAGCCTGTTTGAGGGCTGGCAGAAGCCGCGGGCCGTGGTGGTCGTGACTGGTGAACTCGACGGCTATATCGAGCCTTGCGGATGCACTGGCAAGGAAAACCAGAAGGGTGGTCTGAGCCGGCGGCGGAATTTCCTCCATGCGCTGCAGGCCGCCGAATGGCCGCTGGTCGCGGTCGATCTCGGTGGCCAAGTGAAACGGTTCGGACGGCAGTCTGAGATCAAATTCCAATCGATCGCGGATGGGCTGCGGACGATGGACTATGCGGCCGTCGGCCTCGGGCCGGGTGACCTACGACTGCCAGCGGAGGAACTCGTGGCGGCCGTGGCGCCGGTGGGCGATCAGCCAACGCCATTCGTAAGCGCGAACGTCGGACTGCTCGGGCTCGACGCCAATATCACGCCGCGATTCCGCGTCGTCGAAGCTGGCGGGCTGCGGTTTGGGATCGTCTCGGTGCTGGGCGATACCGAGGCAAAGCAGGTCCGCAATGACGCCGTCGAGATCATCCCCGCAGTGCAGGGAATCGAGAGAGCGGCGGCTGAACTCAAAGTCGCGAATTGCAATCATCAGATCCTGTTGTCGTGGGCAAAACCTGAGGAAACAAAGGCTCTGTCGGCCCGCTTTCCCCAGTTCGACATTGTGGTGACGGCGGGCGGAGCCGACGAGCCACCTGCCGATCTCCCCACGCTACCGGGGGGCGCTCGACTGGTCGAACTTGGCCACAAAGGAATGTTTGCCGTGGCGGTGGCATTCTTCGACGATCCCCAGACGCCACTGCGGTCGCAGCGAGTGCCCCTCGACGCGCGGTTTGGCGAGGCAGAAGACATGATTCAACTGCTGGCCGCGTACCAAAGCCAGCTTGAGTCACTCGGGCTTACCGGGCTGGGGCTGACAGCCGTGCGGCATCCCAGTGGCCGCCGGTTCGCCGGCAGTGCCGCCTGCGCCGATTGCCACCAGCATGCCTACGATGTCTGGATGGACACCAGCCATGCAACCGCGTTGTCGACGCTTGAAGAACAAAAGCCCCGCCGCGACGGCGACCCTGAGTGCCTCTCTTGCCATGTGGTGGGCTGGGCGCCGCAGCGTTACGAGCCATTCGAAGGCGGCTTTGCGGGCATGAAGGTCACACCCAATCTCGTCCATCAGGGCTGCGAAAACTGTCACGGCCCGGCGGCGGCCCATGCGGCCGTGGAACGCGGCGACGTCCGGGCGAGCGCGATCGAACGCGACCGCCTCCGCACCGATTTGGCAATGTCGCTTGCCACGCTCGAGGGAAAGCAGCGGGCCATCAACAACTGCCTTGAATGCCACGATCTCGACAACAGTCCAGAGTTCGACTTTGACACCTACTGGCCGCAGGTCGAGCACAACGAAGCGGCCAAGAAGGCCAAGTGACTCGCTGAATTCGACTCGAGTGCATCTGCCTTTGCTGGAGCGGCGAGATGGCAGCCGAGATGACAGCTTGGATGAGGTAGGCAAGGGGGTCGGCGAACGCTCGAGGAGCCTTGGGCGTATCCTCGCCCCGGCGACGAGACTTTTGCCGCCCCCGAGTCGGCGATGTACGTAAGCCGAATGCGCTCTAGCCTAGCTGTGCCAGCGCCTCGTCGGGAATGTTGAAGTTGGCGGCCACGCTCTGAACGTCATCATGGTCGTCGAGCCGCTCCACGAGATTGAGCACCTTGCGGGCCGTCTCCACGTCATCTACGTCAACACTGTTGGTCGGCAACCGTACGATCTCGTTCGAGTCCACCTGCAGTCCATCCTTCTGCACCGCCTCAATCATGGCGGCCATGGCCTGCGGTTCACACATAATTTCCCAGCGGTCGCCCACCAGTTTCACGTCGGTAGCGCCGGCCTCAAGCGTCAGCTCCATAAGCCGATCCTCGCTCGCTGAAGCCTGGGGCACGCGGACCACGCCCAGCCGCTGGAAGAGGTAGGCCACGCAGCCGGTGCTGCCCAGTTTGCCGTCGCAGCCCTCAAAAATCTTGCGGATTTCGGGGGCTGTGCGGTTCTTGTTGTCGGTGAGAATCTCGCACATTACCGCCACGCCGCCGGCGGCATAGCCCTCGTAGATCGACTCCTCGAGATTACCCCCCTTGAGTTCACCGATACCCGTTTTAATCGCCCGCTGGATGTTGTCCTTGGGCATGCTAATGGCCTTGGCTGCGTCGATCGCATACCGAAGTCGGAGGTTTGCGTCGGGGTCTGGCCCGCCGTGCTTAGCCGCCACAATGATCGCCTTGGCCAGTTTGCTCCAGAGCTTCCCCCGTTTGGCGTCGATCACGGATTTCTTGCGGGCGATATTGGACCAGTGAGAATGTCCTGCCATGGCGTGCTCCGATTGGCTGTAGCGAGTGGCTCCTGCTGCAAGATGTTGCTAGCGTCGCTTGAATCCGGCGGTCAGCGCGGCTTCCGTTTCGCGAGTTGGGTGGAATGGCTGGTACCAGCCGGCTTGCCGGAAACGGGCTTGGCTGGCGGCTTGGCTGGCGGCTTGGCTGGCGGCTTGGCTGGCGGCTTGGCTGGCGGCTTCTTCTGCTTTCCATCAGCCTTTCCATCAGCCTTTCCATCTGCGAAAGGCTTCGCTCCTGGCTTCACTGGCGGCTTCTGTGCCACCGGCCTCACAGTGGCCGCGGGCAGTGCGAGTTCAGGCTGGGAAGTGCTTGGCTTGCCCATGTTGGGCTTCACAACAAACGGTTTGGGTCCCGTCTTTCCGCCCGGCTTCGTCGCACCATCGGCGGTCCGCTTCGGACCAGCGCCGGGTGGTGGTAGGGGCGTCTTGCCCGCGGGCCGGGCAGCGGCCTGCGGTCCTGCGGGGCGATGCACTTCAGCCGCCGTCTGCGCTGCCTCAGCGGCCCGTCGACCCTCTTTACCAGCGGCCGGAGGCGGCGGAATCGGGGGTGGCAAGGGCTCGCCGCGTTTGGGAAATCGATCTTTGAGCGCCGCGGGATTCACCGCCAGCAGCACCTTCTTGGCGGTCGCCCCGTGAAGATTAGCCACCAGTTCGGCGCCGAATTGGTGCAACAACGAGATGAATTCAGGGCCCGACTTCTTGGCAATCAGCCGCTCTAGCCCAATCACTTTGCCGGAATCAAATTCCGCTCGGGAGATCATCCCTACCAGATAGAGGGCCGACAGCGCCCCCAGGTCGAGTGGCACGAGGTGCCCGCCCAGCGCTGTTGCCGCGACGTGCTGAACTACAAATGAAGGGATGCCGTGAATATGCTCCAGTGTCTTGATGCCATGCGCGATCGAATGCTTCTTGGCGTGGTCGAGCGAAAAGCTGTAGGTCGACTCAAACACGCCCTGCAAGACCCGTCGCAGCGCCAGCGCCGCCCGGGCAGGATCAGGCAAGCCCTGGAGCGACTCCGCAAGTTCCGCAACCGTGGTGACGCGAATCTCATTGAGGTCGAAATAGTTCTCCAGCAGCCTCGCGAATGCTTTTTCCGCAGCGTCATGCTGAGCATTTTCTAGGCAGCAGGCAAAGAGCACCTGCTCGAGCATCGACCGACTCGTGTTCGTGACAATGGGCTTGTAGGAGCCCTTCAGCGCCTTGGAGAGCTTGGCTATCAGTTGCTTCCGACCCGACTGCGATTGCTTCTCTACTGTCATACGAGCTCCTCTGGCTTCTCATTATTCACCGGCGTTGGCGGCACTGCGCCATCGGTCACTGGCTCCTCGGCCAACGCTAATTCCGTGGCGGCCGAGGGCAAGACTTCGTGGAGCACACGGGCTATTTCGATCGACCGCTTCACTCCGCTGTCGAGCTTAAATTTGAGCCGCGGCGTGTACCGGGTTTCAATGCGCTCGGCAATCTGCGCCTGCAAAAAGCCCGCAGAACTCGCCAGACCCCGGAGGGCAAGTTCCTCGTTTGTCTGGCTGCCCATCACCGAAACATGCACCGTGGCGGCCCGCATGTCGGGATCCATCTCGACTCCGGTAACGGTGACGTGCTTCACGCGCGGATCACGCACCTGAGTGAGAATGGCCATGCTGACCACCTCCCGCACCGCCTCGGCAGCCTTTAGAAGTCGTCGCGTACTCACGAGAGGGTTCGTGCGAATTCCTCGACGCGGTAGCACTCGAGGATGTCGCCCTCCTTGATGTCATTGAAACCAGCCAGCTTGATGCCGCATTCGAGGCCATCGCGAACCTCGCGGGCGTCGTCTTTCTCACGTTTCAGCGATTCAATCCCATACTCGCCGACGATCCGACTGTCGCGGATGATCCGGAGCCGGCCGTTGCGGGCAATGATGCCGGCAATGACCCGGCAGCCTGCGATGACGCCGATGCGGCTGATCGAGTAGGTCCGCTGCACCATGGCGCGACCCAGGATTGCCTCCCGCTTCTCCGGAGCGAGCATTCCCTCGAGGGCCTTCCGCAGATCGTCGGTCACCTGATAGATGATTTCATACCGCCGCACTTGGACTCCAAGATCCTCTGCAAGCGATCGGGCCCGCTCGTCAGGTACCACGTTGAAGCCGATGATCACGGCATCGGAGGCGTCGGCGAGTTGCACGTCGGCCTCTGTGACACCGCCCACTGTTGCCTGGAGTACCCGGATCTTCACCTCTGGGTGGTCGAGCTTCTGCAGTTCTTTGAGGATCGCCTCGATCGAGCCGCGGACGTCTGCCCGGAGAATGAGATTGAGCGTGGTTGCCTTTTGAGATCCCAGACGATCGAGCAGGTTTTCAAACGTGACATGCACGGGAGCGCTGATCAGCGTGGTATGGCGGCTGATGCTTGTTCGCTTCACCGCCACCTCGCGGGCCATCGCGATCGAATCGACAACCTGAAACCGGTCGCCCGGGCCGGGCGCCACATCGAGGCCGCTGACAAACACCGGCACCGAGGGCCCCGCTGCAGTGATTTTTCTTCGGAGGAGAGTGTCGTGCATCACCTTGACATTCCCGCTCGCCTCACCGCAAACGATCGCATCGCCAACCTTGAGAGTCCCCTTTTGCACCATCAAACAGGCGATCACGCCGCGGCCCTCGTGAATTGAGGCATCGAGACAGACACCGGCGGCTAACCGCTCAGGATTGGCCCGTAAATCATTCAGTTCGGCAATCGTAAGCAGCATGTCGAGCAGTTCGTCAACACCCTCCCCGGTGACGGCACTGGTCTTCACGACCTCTGTTTCTCCGCCCCACTCGGTCGGCAGGAGTTCGTTGGCCGCCAGTTGCTGATAGATCCGCTGGACATCGGCTCCTGGCAGATCGATCTTATTAATGGCGACAACGACCGGCACGTTGGCGGCCCGTGCGTGGCTGATCGCCTCCTCCGTTTGCGGCATGACTCCATCGTCAGCCGCGACCACGATAACGGCGCAGTCGGTGACGTTGGCACCGCGGGCTCGCATCTGCGTAAAGGCCTCGTGTCCAGGCGTATCAACGAAGGTAATTGGATGATCCTTCCGCCGCACCGTATAGGCTCGCATGTGCTGGGTGATGCCGCCGCTCTCGCGGGCAGCGATGTCGATGCCCAGAATCCGGTCAAGCAGTGACGTCTTGCCATGGTCGACGTGCCCAAGAAACGTCACTACCGGCGCCCGCGACACCTTCAGGGCAGGATCTTCGTCTGCCGCATCGAAGCCGGCCAGCAGTTCCTTCTCAAGATCCTCGGCCGTCTTGACGTCGAGTTGCACTCCCAGTTCGGCGGCGAGCAGGTCGACCGTGTCTCGGTCGAGCATCGAAGCCATGCTCGGCATCGTGCCAGTGCCGAACGCGAGCAGTTTCTTCAACACTTCACTCGCCGGCAGACCAATCGCCTCGGAGAAGGCACGAACGTTGCAGGGCACCTGAATTGTGGCGTTTGTCTTGCGGGGTGCGGCAGTCGACACGGTCGATCCACGCCGCGGACGCGATCCCCGCCGCCGGCGGCCCTGCCCGTCCTCGTCATCGCCACGCGGCTCCGAAATCCGCCGTCTCGTAAGTTGCCGCTGCTCGCGACCACCCAAGACGTCCTCCGCCTTGCCGGTATTTGGCTTGGCGGTGACAGTGCGACGCGGCCGCCCACCCGGCTCCAGGGGAGGAGGGGATGCCGTGCCAGCGCCACCCGCCATACCGCTCCGCAGCCCTAGGCCACCCGGTCGCGGTCGGGGCGTTTCCGACTGCCGCTGTTCATGCTTCCGCATATGCTCAGCCAGAGGCTTAGCACCGCCTGCTTTCGCGCTGCGAATGGCGTCGAGTGGCAATTTAACGTCGGGCTTCTGCGCTGCAGGTTCCTGCGAGACTCGCTGTACGGGCGGCCTTCCAGCCGACGGTAGCGGTGACAGTCGAAAGGCTGGCCTGGGCACTGGCTTGCTGCCATCGCCACTAGGCCGCAGACCTGCAGGCCGAGGCCTGGGCTCTCCGCCAGACGATTCTCCGGGCGGCGTGGCGGATGGCATCTCCGTGGGCCTGCCCCGGCTGGATACACCAGTTGGAGCACCCGCTGGAGCGATGTAATCCTCGCGTCTGAGCGTTCCCAGTGCACGCGGAGCAATCGGCGTCACTGGCTTCGGCGCTGGGGCCGCGCCAACCGAACTTGAAGAGTTTGCCGCGACAGGCCGTTCAGCAGGCCGTTCAGCAGGCCGTGATTTGCCAGCGATGTATTCCTTGAGCTTGGCAACCTCTTCGTCCGACATACTGGCCAGCGCAGAACCCTTGTCCTGAATGCCGGCGCGTGTGCAAATTTCGACCAGCTCCTTGCTGTCGATCTTGAGCTCTTTCGAGAGTGTGTAGATGCGAACCGCCACGCAAACGCCTCCACGCCGGAGTCTTCCGGCCCTCAACTATCAGATCCAATTCCAACACCAGCCTGAATAAACTCAGCCAACCGTCGCCCGCCATCCCGCACCATCCCGAACAGGCACCCACCGCCGGGCGGGGGTGCTGCTGCATCGACCCGCCCATCACGATTCGGTCGGGGGCACCGCCTCTACTATGGCGGCGACGCCGGCCGTTTCGGTTGCGCCCGCAGACACGTCACCAGTTTCCGCCTCCGCTGCCAACGCTGCCTCGGTAGCATCAGCATCGGCAGTGGCCTTGGTAATTCTGTCTTGTTCCCGTTGTTTCCGCCGCTCATCGGCGGCGGCAACTTCAGCCATCGAGGCCCGCTTTTCAGCCTCGGCTACGATCGCATCAACCGCTTCAGCAGAAAGTCCACCCATCTCCATGAGATCGTCGGGCTCGATCACCGACAGGTCGTCATAGGAGAGAAAGCCCTCTCCAACCAGCCGTTCAGCCACAGACTCGTCCAGCCCTGCGATCGATGAAAAGCCAGACACCGCCCGCTCAATCTGCTGGTCTAACTCCTCGCGGGTCATGATCTCGATGTCCCAGCCACACAACTTGCTCGCCAGCCGCACATTTTGGCCGCGGCGGCCGATCGCCAGCGAGAGTTGATCTTCGCGAACCAGCACGATGCCACGGCCGAGCATTTGGCAGAGGATCACCTCCTCCACCTCGGCTGGCTGCAAGGCATTGGGCACAAGCACCTGCAGATCCTCACTCCAGCGCACGATGTCGATCCGCTCACCGCCGAGTTCCTCGACAATATTCTTGATCCTGTTACCCCGCACGCCAACGCAGGCCCCAACGCAATCAATGCGATTGTCAGAGCTGATCACCGCCACCTTGCTGCGATAGCCGGGCTCGCGGGAAATCGCCCGGATCTCAATCACGCCGTCGGCGATCTCGGGAATCTCCTGCTCAAAGAGCCGCTGCACTAATTGCGGCCGAATCCGCGAGAGGATGATCTTCACGCGGCTGCCAACCTTCCGCACTTCGAAGATCGTTACCCGGATCCGCTCATTGATGTGATAGCTCTCTCCTGGAATCTGCTCACTCCGCGGCAGGATTGCCTCGTGAGGACTGAGCGATACCGACGCAGTGGCCCCCTCAATCCGCGTCACCACCCCAGACACCATCTGGCCGATCTGCTCTTCAAACTCATCGTGGATCGCATCCCGCTCTGCTTCACGGATCTTCTGGATGATCACCTGCTTGGCGGTTTGAGCCCCAATGCGGCCCGAGAGTTCAGCGGTGTCGATATCGACGCCGTCGTGGGTGCCTGTGAGGAGGCCGCTGGCGCGGTCGATCGCGATCGTAATCTGGGAGGCCTCGCCAAACTGCCTTGAAAGCGCAGTGACAAGCGCTGCTTCGATCGCTTGAAAGACGATCTCCTTATCGATATTTTTGTCGCGATGGATGGCA
Organism: Planctomycetota bacterium; assembly: GCA_037129495.1. GTDB lineage: Bacteria > Planctomycetota > Planctomycetia > Pirellulales > UBA1268 > CAMCQY01. Next base: position 9,620 of record JBAXUW010000011.1, read on the forward strand.
TCGACGATTCGCAGGATTTCTTCTGGCTTCATAAGTTTTTCGGACGCTGACAGTCAAACCTGTGTCTGTCACCTCTCCCGAGGTGATCTGTTCGCCATTCGGCCTGACGAACAGCTGGGGCAGACGGGCCGAGCGACTCACCCGCTTCAGCGGATGAAAGGCTCGACACCCGGCCCGGCTTTCGGCCTGGCAAAACGTCGTCATATCGAGAGTTGGCAGTGCCAGCCGCCTGGCAGTTGCAACACTGCCGGCAAAGCCGACGCCATAGGACATGGGCGCCGAAACACCCAGTGGTGTTTGGAAGCAGATCCGCGATACCAGCAGCCTCTGGAACGTGACTCAACAGTCGAAATTTACGGCAGATGCGGAAAACTGTCAAGGAGCAAGGCCCCGGATCACGACCGAGCCGGCCTGCCCCTGCGGGGTAACGGCTGAAGAAATAAAGACGTTTCCGGGGCGATCGCCGCGGCGGGCGGGCCGGATGCGGCAGTCCGGATCAGGCTCCTCATAGTTGAGCAGCGGGAAGAGTTCCCCGTGCTGCACCGCCAGCAGACTGGCCACACATTCGACCAGTCCGCTGCCCGCCCCGAGGTTGCCAAAGTGACTCTTGGCGGCCACGATCGGAATGGAGTCGGCGGCCGGTCCAAGCACCTCGTGCAGGGCCAGAGCCTCCTCCCGATCGCCCACCACGGTGCTCTGGCCGTGGGCATGGATATGGGAGAGATCGGCGACCGATATGTTGGCCATAGAAAGCGCTCGCCGCATTGCCAGTGCCAACGACTTTTGCTTGAGTCCGACACCCCCAGCAATGCCGGCGTTGCGGGCCGCGTGACCGAGAATCTCTCCGAAGATCGGCGCGGCCCGCGCTTTGGCGTGCCCCAATTCCTCCAGGATCAGCACGGCCGCCCCCTCGCCAAGCACCATGCCCTTGCGTTGCCTATCGAATGGACGGCTCCACTGGGTTGGGTCGTTGCTGCACGCGGCATCGAGCGCCACCTGCTCGCACTGCAGCGCATGCACTGTCTTCATCGGATGCACACGGGTGCCGGTGGCGCCCACGACCATGATGTCGGCAGCCCCCCGCTGGATCGTAGCAGTGGCCTCCCCGATCGCAAGGTGGCCACTGGCCTCACGGAGCGTGAGGGAATTGCTGGGGCCCCGCAGGTCGTTGTAGATCGCGATGTGGCTGGCCGGCATGTTCGGCAGGTATTTCAGGAGCCAGAGGGGCGTCAGTTGTGGCATTCCGTCGGTCGCCCAGCGATCGAATTCGAATTGCCCATTCGTTCCGCGGCACTTTGCCACGCTGGCAGTGAAGTCCTCCGGCAGCGTCAGCATGTAGTCGGAGCCGAACACGCAGCCAAACCGCTCCGGCTGCACGCTGTCGTTCTGTGCGTCGGCGGTGAACAGGCCACTGTGATGCAAAGCCCGCTGGGCGGCGGCTACCGCCATCTGGCTCTCTCGGCACATCACCTTGAGCCCCTTGCGGATCGCCTTTTTTCGCTCCCCTTCGAGTGGTCCAAAATTGTCGATATCGCCGGTGAACGCCCGAGCCTCAGCCGCATGGCTCAGCGGCAGGCCAGCACAGGGAAAAGCATCGAGCGGGCCGACGCCGCTGCGGCCCTCGATGAGGCCAGTCCAGAGATCTTCAAGCGCCAGGCCAAGCGGACAGACGACTCCCATTCCGGTGATGACGACGCGGCGGCCTGGAGCAACACTCATGAAATTCTTCCTCCGTTTTTGAGCATTTCAATTTATGGTTCGTCGGCCAGCCGCGGTTCCACCAACACAACGACATCGGTTCGCTTGGCATCGGAAAAGATCCCTGGGAAATCCGGCTTATTCTGCCCGGGAACCGGCCAAGGCACCAAGCCGAGACCGATCACGAGCGTGCTCTTTGCAGGCCAGCGGAACCGCTCGCCAATGCGGACGGCCGACATCTGTGGAACCTCAATTTGCACCCGTTGTCCACTGCCTCCAGGCGGAGTAAGTGTCACTGGAGCCATCCGCTCGACCTGGTCGATCCGGCAGCGAATGACCGCCTCCACAGCCGTGCCGTCTCGCGAGATGAGGGGGTGAACGTCGATCGCCATTCCCTCGTCGCAACTGGCGGCCACCGGCTGCCAGTTCGGCCCAACCGCCTCCATGTCCTGCAAGTAGGGCCGCTTGCGACCTCCCGTGAGCACCGCCGGAATACCATTGGCCGCCAGCACCTTGCCGGTCGGGAGCTCCTGGCAGTCGCTTCGGGAACGGAGCCGGGCAACCAGGACGGCCGCCTCTTCCCGCGAGAGAATCCAGGCCTGAACCCCCGGCGTGGCCGCGGGAATAGGACGAAGCATCGACCTTACATCACTCCGCCAGGCGGGGCTGCCGACCCCGAGCACACGGACTGAGAACCGGTGCGGCGTCGCGGCATCGCCGACAAAGCGGGCCGCGATCTCCGCGACGCGGGCCTGCATCTGGGGCGTGTGGTAGCAGCGGAGCGTGGTGGCATCAGCCGACAGAGAGGCCGCAACGCTGCCATGCCACTGCGGAGACCCGGTCTCCTGCAACACCCAGTCAATGACGTGCCGCTGGCTGTCCGCCCCCGCCTGAGTAACGAACGGACCAATGTCGTAAGTCTTCCAGACCTGACCGTCAGCGGTGGGGAGCTGTGCGCAGACGGCGATCCGGGGCCCCAAAAAAAGCGGCACCAGCAGCGCCGCAATCATGAACCCGGGGAGCCGGGATTGTCGCGGTGCCGCTCCAACCGTGTTGAACAGGCTGAGGGATGTCCCCATATGAAGTGCTACGCCAGCCGACCGAGCACCAAGCTCGCGTTGTGACCACCAAAGCCAAAGCTATTTGACATCGACACGTCCACCCGGGCATCGCGGGCGACGTTGGGCGTGTAGTCAAGGTCGCAGTCGGGGTCGGGGGTGTCTAGGTTGATGGTCGGAGCGATCACACCCCGGCCGATCGTAAGTGCACAGACGACCAGTTCGATGCCGCCGCTGGCGCCCAGCGTGTGCCCAAGTTGGCTCTTTGTGCTGGAGATCGCCACCCGCCGGGCATGGTCGCCAAAGACCCGCTTCACAGCCATTGTCTCCGCCTTGTCGCCCAGCGGCGTGCTCGTGCCGTGGGCGTTGATGTATTGGACCTGCTCTGGGTTCAGGCAGGCATCGGCGAGAGCCATCGCCATTGCCTGAGCAGCCCCACGGCCCTCTTCATCGGGCTGCGTAATGTGGCCGGCATCGCCGCTGGCCCCATACCCCATCAGTTCGCCATGGATCAGGGCCCCACGGCGGCGGGCGTGCTCAAGTTCTTCGATCACCACCACGCCAGCCCCTTCAGCGAGCACGAAACCATCGCGACCAGCGTCGAACGGCCGGCTCGCCTGCTGTGGCGACTCCGATCGGAAGGAGAGGGCACGCATGTTTTGAAACCCGGCCAGGCCAATCGGGGTCAGCGCCGCCTCGCTCGCCCCTGTGACCATCACGTCGGCATCGCCATACTGAATGGCTCGCATCGCGTTCCCAATCGAGTGGGCGGCGCTTGCGCAGGCAGTTGCCACGGCGAAATTTGGTCCCTTGATCCCGAAGACACTGGAGACGTGTCCGCTGGCGGAATTCACAATGAGCTTGGGGATTGTGAAGGGGGAGACCTTGTCGATCCCTTTGAAGAGCAGACGCTCTTCCTGCGCCTCAAATTCCCAGAGCCCGCCGATTCCCGAGCCGATCACTACGCCGCAGCGGAAGGGATCCTCCTTGGAGAAATCGAGACCCGACCCAGCCACAGCGTCCTTCGCCGCAGCAATGGCAAACTGCGTGTAGCGATCGAGCCTCTTCAACTCCTTGTAATTGGCAATATCCTCCCGCTCGGGCTCCCAGTGCACCTCGCCGCCAAACTGGACCCGGTAGCCCGACACGTCGAAGAGTGTGATCGGACCGATACCACTCTCACCGCGCAGAATGCGATCCCAGAAGGTCTCGACGGCTCTGCCTAACGAGGTGACGACGCCCAGGCCCGTCACCACGACGCGTCGCTTCATGCAGCGCACAGTTCGTGTGATAAGGAAGGAATCAGGTAGGGGACTGGTGCTTCTCGATGAACTCGACCGCCTGGCCAACGGTCTGAATCTTCTCAGCAGCGTCGTCCGGAATATTGATCTCGAACTCTTCCTCAAGCTCCATGACCAACTCGACGGTGTCGAGGGAGTCGGCGCCTAGGTCGTTGATAAACGACGTCTCGAGGGTGATCTGTTCTTTGCTCACGCCCAGCTGAGACGCGACGATGTCGACCACTCGTTCTTGAACTGAAGCCACCTTATAAATCCTCCTGACAACCGGACGCGGAAAAAATCCCAGCGGGACGCACAACAACTCTGGCAGTGACCTTCGCGGGACTCGAGGAAGATATACCCGTTGCCGACCGGAAATGTCCATACCGTGGAAAAGGGGCTTTCCCCGACCACCGCTCGTTAGCCGATCAAGCCACCGTCCACCACCAAAACCTGCCCAGTGATGTAGGCCGAGGACGGGGACGCCAAAAAGAGCACCGCTTCGGCGATCTCCCAGGCCTCCCCCAGACGTTTGGCCGGGACTCGCTTTTTCACCTCGTCGAGCAGGGCCGACCCGAGGGCCGCCGTCATTTCGCTGGCAATAAAACCGGGTGCAACCGCGTTGACGGTCACTTTGCGGCCGGCGAGCTCCTTGGAAACTGTTCGCGTGAGCCCCACCAGCCCGGCTTTCGAAGCTGAGTAGTTCGCCTGCCCAGGATTGCCGATCAGCCCGGAAACACTGGAAACGTTGATGATGCGGCCATACCGCTGCTGCATCATCGGCCGGCTGGCCGCCCTCATGAAGAGAAATGGTCCGCGGAGGTTGGTCGCCATCACCACATCCCAATCCTCATCGCTCATCCGGGGGATGAGGGTATCTCGGGTTACGCCGGCGTTGTTGACAAGGATGTCGAGCCGGCCAAACTGTTCCACGACCTGTTCCACGACCTTCGCGACATCTTCCCCTCGGGAAACATCACAGACGAACTCTTCGGCCTTGCCTCCGGCGGCACGGATTCCAGCTGCCACTTCGGCCAGTTTGCCGGCGCTCCGCGAGACGAGGGCGACCGTGGCACCCGCTCCCCCCAGCGCCTCGGCAATCGCCTTGCCGAGCCCTTGTGAGGCACCGGTGACGATCGCCACCTGGCCGGAAAGATCGACGTGCAGACGCCGGCCGGCCACGCTCGAATCAGGCGGTGAAGCGGCAGGTTTGTTATTTTCACTCATTCTTTGGTCCCCGACAGTGTTGAAATTAGGTTGTTTGCAAAAACTCCCATGCCTCTGACAGTCCGCCACCCTCGAAGGGCGGTATCGAGGCCACGAAGAAAATCATTCAGGCACTCCGGAACAGACCACGCTGCGGTCGATCCGCTTCAACAGGCCCCGCAGCACCCGGCCGGGGCCCACTTCGTAGACATTACGGATGCCCTCCGCAAGCAGAAACTCCATCGATTCCTGCCACTCGACCACGCTGCAAACCTGCCGGGAGAGAAGGCTGCGGATCCCGGCCGGGTCGGTATGCGGGCGGGCATCGACATTGCTCACAACCGGAATTCGCGGGGCCCGGACCGTCGTTTCCGCCAGTGCGACGGACAGTTTTCTAACCGCATCCTGCATCAGTCGGGTGTGAAAGGCACCGGCTACCTCCAGCCGCACGCATTTCATCGCCCCGGCAGCGGTGGCAGCCTCTTCCAGCCGACGGCAGGCAGCCGTTGACCCAGAGACAACGATGTTGCCCGGGCAGAGCACGTTGGCCACCGCAAGCGTCTCGTCCTGGCGGCATTCGGCGCAGAGGCCCGCCACTGTGTCGCGTTCGATCCCCAGCACGGCGACCATGCCGCCAGCCGACGTGCCATCCCGACCTCGCTGGCCAGCACATTCCTGCATTGCACGGCCACGGACGTCGACCAGCCTGACGGCGTCTTCAAAATCGACCGCCCCTGCAAAGACGAGCGCCGTGTATTCACCCAGCGACAGGCCCGCGGTGATCGGCACGGCGGCCACCAGCCCAGGGTCGCGGGCCTTGAGCACCTCAAGCGCCGCCAAGCTCGTGACCAGAATTGCCGGTTGACTGACGGCTGTCGCGTTCAATTTTTCCGCCGGGCCCTCCCGGCAGATGGCGGCTAGGTCGTAGCCGAGAATATCAGAGGCCCGCGTGAAGAGTCGCGCAGCCGGCTGATGGCTGTCGCACCACTCGCCAACCATCCCTACTGCCTGCGACCCCTGACCTGGAAACAACAAGGCTGTCGCACCTGACGTCGCCGCCATGCTTCCTGGGATCGCAGCTGCCAACGGGTTATTCCTCTGTCTTGACGACGGAACGCCCCATGTAGTGCCCACATGTGCCACAGATGCGGTGCGTCGGCACTGCCTTGCCACACGTTGAGCAAAACGTCAGTTGACGGGGCGTAAGAAAGTCGTGGGCCCGCCGAGAACGGGTCTTCTGATTGGATTGGCGGCGTTTGGGAACGGCCATAGATTCACCTGCTGTGCTGGAAACATGAGTCGCGTACTCTAGTCCGACGAGCTCCTTCCGGTCAATCGCCGCTCAAAAACCAGTGTTCAGGGCCTTGCCCGAGGCGGCATTTTCACAAACGAGCCGATCGGCGAAAAAAACAGCTGTCCTTGTCCGCCTTGCCTGGGCGACATCCCGAGATGCTCCTCACCACGGGGAGTGATCTGCCTGCCACGAGGGGTGCGGACGACGAGTTCACACCGCAACAGGTACGGTTCGACATCTTCTTCGAGCGTGTCGGGGGCCGAACTCATGGTGTGGGCGATCGCTTCGATGCCAACTGGGCCGCCCGCAAAGACCCGCTGAATCGTCTCCAGATAGCGGCGATCGAAGCCGTCGAGGCCCAGTTCGTCAATGCCCTGCATCTCAAGAGCCGTGCGGGCAATCGCCACATCCAGTTTGTTATCGGCCCGGCTGGTCGAGAAATCGCGAATCCACCGCAGCCGATTATTGGCCAGCCGCGGCGTGCCGCGGCTGCGGCGGGCGATCTCGTCGGCCGTGGCGTTGTCCATCGGCATCTCAAGTTTCACGGCCGACCGGCGTACGATCTCGGCCAGATCGGCCTCGGAGTAAAAGTCGAGGTGCTCTCGCATCATGAACCGGTCGCGAAGCGGGGCAGAGAGGAGGCCCGGCCGCGTCGTGGCCCCCACGAGAGTAAACGGCCGTAGCGGCATATTAATGGTGCGGGCCGACACGCCATCGCCGAGCGTGATGTCGATCCGAAAATCTTCCATTGCCGGGTAGAGAAACTCCTCGACCGCAATCGGCAACCGGTGGATCTCATCGATAAAGAGCACCGAGCCTTCGGTGGCATTGCTCAAGTAGGGGAGCAGGTCTTTGGGCGCGGCGAGCGCCGCACCGCTGGCGATCTGGAGCGTGGTGCCCAACTCGCGGGGAATGCAGGTCGCAAACGTCGTTTTGCCGAGGCCAGGCGGACCATCCAACAGGATGTGCCCGAGAGACTCGCCCCGTTTACGCGAGGCATCGACGGCGATGGAGAGCCGCTCAAAAACAGCCCGTTGACCGACCATCTCGCTGAACCGCTGCGGCCGCAGGGCACGATCCTCAGCAGGCGTGTCGTCGGTGGCCTGCACGGTGGGCTGGCGAAAGCTTTCCACTAGATATCTCCTCCTCACAGCCTAAACGATCAGCCTGAAACTGAGTCACCGCGGCTTGTGTGTCTGCCGGTAGATCGCCTCGAGAGCTTCCTGCACGTCCTTGAACTTCTTTTTCCCCTCGCGGAGCCCGTCCACGAGTCGGCGCGCCTCGGTGTCAGAATGGCCTAGCGACCGCATGACCTCGTAGGTCTCGGCGAGCACGTCGGCCCCCGGGCCGGCCTGATCGGGGGCCTCGCGGGCCACGAGCAGAGCAAATTTTGGCATCCGGCGGCGGAGCTTTGCGATCATCCGTTCGGCCGTTGCCGCGCCGATGCCGGGCAGTGTGGAGAGCAGGGTGGCGTCCTGCTCTTCAATCGCAGTGGCGATCTCACCGACCGGCCGCACGATCGCGCGGAGCGCCTTCCGTACGCCCACGCCATCCACCTCACAAATCAGCTCAAAAAACTCCCGCTCTACCTCAGTCAGGAAGCCTACCAGCCGCGGCACGAGATTGCCCCGTGTCGGGTTGCCCTCAAGGAATTCGAGGGTGTGAAGCGTGATGGTTTGGCCGAGCTTCTGCTGCAGTCCGCGGCGCACAAGTTCGGGCACGAGCACCTCATGCACCACCGGCCCCAGCACCACCTCGACGGCAGTGGGCGACACACGCTCCAGAACTCCCGATACTCGCTTGATCATAAAAACCCCTCAGCGCTGCTGACTCACTGCTTCTGAATGGACGGCCTATGAACGGCTGCTCCCAATCCGATCGACCACCATGCCAGCCTGCAAAGGCCGCAGGCGAAGGTGGTAGTCGGCAATCGCGATGGCAAGGGCATCGGCGGCGTCGGCCGGCTCCGGCCGACTCAGCAGGCCGAGTTCGCGTTGCACGGCCATTTGCATCTGCTCCTTACCGGCGTGGCCGTTGCCGGTGAGCGTGCTCTTTACCCGGTTGGGCAGGTAGTGGTGCACCGAGAGGCCGGCCTGTGCGGCGGCCAAGCAGATCACGCCCCGGGCATGCCCCATCAAGATGGCGGTCTTGGGAAACTTGGCATGAACAAAGATCTGCTCGATCGCCATCGCCCCGGGCCGAAACGCCTCCAGCACCTCGCGGACGCCGGCGTGGATCTCGGCGAGCCTCGTCTCGAGCAACTCGCTGCGGGAGCGGACGGTACCCGCCTCCAGAAGACGAACGGTTGTGCCAGACCACTCCACCACCCCGTAGCCGGTAATGTTGAGGCCCGGATCAAAGCCGACAATGCGATGCTGGAAACGCTGGCTCTCCATGAGGGAAAGCCTAGCGACCGCCCCACGAACCGACCATGCCGATGTCGGCGGCGTTCTTTCGCCGCCTGAGCGGCAACTTTGTCGGCGGCTTTCTTCATCCACTGCTCCATCAGGTCCTCGCCAACCCGGATCAGCCACCAATCGCCCTCCACCTCGGGCTTGAGTCCAACGATCACAGGCTGTGTCTTCAGTGCCGGGGTACGAAACCGATTGAACGCGTGAATGTCGACCGCTCCGTGCCGTAGACTTTGGCCGGCGAAGGCGTTGTCAACGGGTGCGAAACGGCTGTGCCCTGGACGTGGAGCATGACGAGAGCGTCTTGCTGGAGCTCCTCCAGCTTGACCAACATTTCAGCCGTCGTCTCGGTCTGGCCCGTCATCCACGAGCCAAACAGGCACCTCTTCATCGGGGCCGTCTCCTGCACCACATGGTGGACGTGACGGCGGACAAACCCCGCGAGACCCGCAGCACGACTCGCGTTTCTTGGCCGTCCTCAGCTGGCGTGTCATCCGGGATCTTCAGCGCCATCCAAGGTGTCGGCAGCCGCCGTTTCCTGGGACGGGAGACAGAGCAACTCCAGTGCCAGCAGCCACATCGGAGTGCTGACAGAAATGGAATGCCTTTCTGCCGGTGGAACTGGGCCTGAATTGCCGCTCCCCGTGGGATAAGTTTTCCAACTTGTCCAACGCGGATTGCCACCGCCTCGGGCATCGCACCGCCGGGCTTAGCCGCCCCTGCAAATACACCCCGCTGGGCTCGAACCAGCAACCTTCGGTTCCGTAGACCGATGCTCTATCCAATTGAGCTAGGGGTGCATTGAGGCCCTCACGATACACCGTTTCCCGACCAACACCAAGATTAGACTGTTGACTCCCACAGAATTCCCACCCGAAAGCGTGGAGCCGCCGCGGATCACTCCGAGCCCTTCACAACCAGAAAACCGTCCTTGTCCACCTCAAACGCAGTGTCAAGCACGACGGCTCGCGGCCTGAAGTCACCGCTTTTGGTTTCTGTGCTCGAGGCGGTTTGAGGGAGCGTCGCACCGATGACAAGCGTGCGGGTTTCCTGACCGCTGATCCCCTGATCGACAAGTGATTCAAGCCCCAGCCGATCGCGGGTGGCGGCCTCCGGCCAGACGACCACGCCGTTGACTACGCGGCCCACAGTATCGGCCTTGAGCGTTATTTCATGAACAACACCCGCGCGGGCCGGCGGCGAATTCATCGCCACAAGTCCGCCGGCCTCCCACGGCGCGAAGGCCACGACCGGCTCGATGCCAAACACCTCACAAAACCGGGCCGACGCCGCGCGGGCCCGCGGCAGTTCGCTGATGCCGCCGATCGGCATCACCACAACTTCGAGCGTGAGCTTGAGTTCAGTAGCTGCCACGCGGCCGTCGGCTTCTGCTTCCGCGAGCCCCAGCACCTGTTCTATTCTTGCCAGCCAGATTGTAGTTTTCTCCCGCCTGAGCGTCTCGCCCAGCACCAACGGGCTCAGCCCGGCCTCAGCTACGATCCCGCGGATGCCGAGAAGGCTGCCGCCATGCAGGCCCAGCGTGGCGAGCGGATCGTCGGCGGCCAGCGACGCCAGCAGCCGGTCGGCGCGACGGACGAGGCAGCAGCCGTCGAAGGCCTCGGCTGTCGCGGCGGCGGCAGCCCAGTCGGTGCCAGAGGCCGCCACGCCGGCGGCGGGCTGGGTCGCCCGCATTCGGTTCAGGACGGTCGTGGCAGTCAGTTCCTGGAGTGCCAGCCGCGCGTCATAGCTCGACGTGCCGATCGGTAGGGGAGGGCCGTAGGTGAGCGTCAGCGGGCGGGGGAATACCCGCGGCCCTGTTGTGAAGAATCGCCCCTCTGAAAACGAGAGCGGACTGCCCCACATGCCGTCGATATGCAGCGGTACGATCCGGGCCTCAACACGCTCCAGAATCCATTCAAGACCGCGTTTGAAGCCGAGGATCTGGCCGGTCCGTGAGATGCCGCCTTCCGAGAAGATGCCGATCACGTCGCCGTCAGAAAGTCCCGACTGGATTGTTTTGAGCGCCCGCCCCAGCGACTTGGGCTTGGGATCAAAGAGAATAAACCGCCACTGCGCAGCGAGCATCTGCATGAATGCGCCGCGAATATTTGGGCCGTAGACGACCATCCTGATCGGCCGCGGGCTGGAGAGCGCAACGATGAACCCGTCCAGCCAAGAAACGTGGTTGGCCACCACGACGGCCGGGCCCGTGGTGGGCAGCCGCTCGGCATGCGCCACGCGAAACCGGTGCGTAGCATTGACAATCGACGACACGATAATCCGCAGTGTGGCCCGCGGCGCTGCATAGATCGCCGCGGCGGCGGCCGCGGCGGCCAAGATGCCAAACAGCCCAAAGATGCTGCGGGCCGAGAGGAGCGGCGGGGCGGCGACCGCGAGGCCGATCTCGGCCGCCGCCTGGGCAGAATCGCCCCACGGAGTCCGCAGAAGTCCATACAGCATCGACGCCCCAAACATGCCAGCGAAGGTGAGTAGGTTGGCGGCAGCCAACAGAGCACCTCGGCGGGACGGTGGACTCTTTTCCTGAAAGGCGGCCTCCAGCGGCACATCAAAGATGCCGGCGCCAAGTCCGAGCAGCATGAGAGAACCGCTCGACCACCACCACGCCCAGCCTGAGCCAGTGCAGTCGGCAGCAAAGATCGTTCGCGGGCCGCAGGCCAGAAAGCACGACGCCACAGCCATCAGGATCGCCCCGGCCGGCACGAGCCCCATATCGACGCCGCGGGTCGAGACCCGCCCTGCGATCAGGCTGCCGAGCCCAATCCCGCTCACAAGCGAGAGCAAGAGCGGCACCACCTGCCCCTGCGAGGTCGCCCCCGCCTCGGTGGCGAATTGATCGACATTCAGCTGAGCAACGGCGCCGAGCGCCCAAAAGAAGACGATGCCCGCCGCCGCCGCCGCCAACTCACGATGCGAGAAGAGTTCGGCGAGGTCGGCCCAGGTACGGCCCAGCGCATTGAAGGGGGCCGGGGCGGCGGGATCGGCTGCCGGCCGCGGCACGAGCCAGATTGCCGCGATCCAGCCGGCCAGCGCCAGGCCAACGAGCACCATCAGGGCCGGGACGCCGTGCACCCAGAGCGGGGCGGAATGGAGCAGGGCATTACTACCGGGGACAACTGTCGCATCTGCCAACCAGTTACCGCCGGCCATCCCGGCCAGTGTGGCGGCGAGAGTGACCATCGCGAACAGACCGTTGGCCTGCGAGAGCCGCGACACAGGCACGCTTTCGGGGATCGTGCCGATCATGCTCGGCGCGAGGATGGCTGCCTGGCAGCCGATCACAACAACAGTCGCCAACAGCAGCCAGAGACCGCCCGGGAGGCCAGCAAACAGACCGCCCGATGTTACCCCCCAGGCCACCGCGGCCGCGGCCGCCGCTGCGATCAGGATCTCGGCAAACTTGCACCAGATGATGACTGTCCGCTTGGGATAGCGGTCGGCCAGCCAGCCCGCCAGCCATGCCAGCAGCACAAACGGCAGCACAAATCCCGCCGTGCCGATCGTGAGCACTAAGGCGACCTGCCCCCCCGAAACCGCCTTTTTGCCAAGGCCGATCGCCAGCCAGCGGAGCACATTGTCGTTGGTAACGGTCAGCACTCGGAGGGCCAACAGAGGCCAAAAACCGCTGGTGGAGACTGGGTTTACGGGCCTGGATTCCAACTGTCGCCTCAATGTCTAGCTCTGATGCCTGGCGGACTTTACCGCCAATTTGCAGTGGCCGGGGTGGCGAACGTATTCTGTAGTGATCGGCCTCGCGGCAACAAGGCCGGTCAGTTATCCACTTATTCACGGAAGAAATCAGAGGAAATCGCCATGCTGCTCGCTGACACACGATCTTTTAGGCCAACAACAACTCCAAAGCTCCCCGTTGGAGCCCGCCGCAGCGCCGTCGCAGTGGCGGCTGTCTTCGTAGGCCTTGTTGCGTCTTCATTGCAGGCCCAGGTAATCGTGTATCCGGCTTCGGCACCGGCGACTGCTTTCTATGCTCCGATGGCCCCGATGGCCCCGATGGCGGCCGGTTATCCGGGGGGCTTCATGGCCAACTATTCGCCCGCGGGCAACTATGCTGCGGTCACGGCGTTTTCGCCGCCCGTTGCCCCGAGCTATGTCGCCAGCTACGCGGCGGAGACAGTGGCCAGCCCCGTGAACGTCACCAGCTATTACGCCCCGGCCACGTCCTACGCGACCCCGGTCACCAGCTACTACTCTCCCACACCCTACGCCCCCGTTGGGGTCACCGCCTACTCTCCCGTCATGGCCGCCCCGGTTTATGCAACGCCGGTGACGACCTACTACGCCCCCAACGTGGTCGCGGTGCCGCTCTATCGGCGGGGTCTATTCGGCGGTCTTCGGCCCGTCCGCTCCGCGATGTATATCCCATACTAAGCCGCAAGCAGGTCGCAAACTGGTCGCGATGGTTGGCTTAAAATGCCGGAGGGCAGGCGGACGGAAGGGTTTCTTGACCCTCTGCGCCTGACCTCTATAGTGACGGCACGATAGACATTTCGGCTGACAGCGGGGCCATATCGTCTCGCTTGGCCTCGGTCACGTCTCGGTTGCGGCTCGGTTCCAGCTCGGTTCCAGCTCGGTTCCAGAAGAGTGCGGATGACTCAAACGGTTACTATCATCGGAGCTGGCCCGGGCGGACTCGCCTCTGCCATGCTGCTGGCCAAGGCTGGTCTCCGCGTGCGGGTGCTTGAACGGCTCGATGTGCCTGGCGGCCGCACCAGCACGATCACTTCGCCCGAAGGTTTTCGTTTCGACCTTGGACCCACGTTTTTTCTCTACCCGCGGGTGCTCGACGATATCTTTTCCGCCTGCGGCTACGACCTGCGGCAAGAAGTGGAAATGGTCCGCCTCGATCCGCAGTATCGGCTGGTATTTGGCGCCGGCGGAGAACTGTTGGCCACGCCGAACATCGATCGCATGGAGGCTGAGGTCTCACGGCTCTCCCCAGCAGACCGCGGCTCGTTCACCCGGTTCATGAATGCCAACCGGGAGAAATTTGAGCGGTTCGCACCTTTTATGGAGCAGTCGTTTGAGAGCTGGATGGATCTGGCGAGTCCTGACCTGCTCAAGTTGATGCCGCTCCTGAAGCCCTGGAAAAGCCTCGATTCGGAACTCGGCACTTTCTTTTCGGACGAGCGGATCCGGCTGGCGTTTACGTTTCAGTCGAAGTATCTCGGCATGTCGCCGTTCCGCTGCCCAAGCCTATTCTCAATCCTCTCGTTTCTTGAATATGAGCACGGCGTCTTCCATCCGATCGGCGGCTGCGGCGCGGTGTCGGCAGCGATGGCCCGGCTCGCCACCGACATGGGCGTCGAGATCCACTACGGTGAGGCGGTTTTGTCGCTCGAGTTTGCCGGACGAAGGATCAAGTCGGCGACGACGGCGCGAGCGACTTACGAGGCCGATGCGACTGTCGTCAACGCCGACTTCGCCCGCACGATGACACGGCTCGTGCCTGATCGGCTGCGGCGACGGTGGAGCGACCGAAAGATCGCGAGCAAGCGGTTCTCCTGCTCCACGTTCATGCTTTACCTCGGCATCGAGGGCCGCTACGACGACATTCCACACCACACGATCTACCTCTCGGAAAACTACCGAGAGAATCTCGCCAATATCGAGACGCTCCACCGGCTCGGAGGAGACCCCTCGATGTATGTGCAGAATGCGAGCATCACTGATTCCACGCTTGCTCCTGCCGGCATGAGCACGCTCTACCTGCTGATTCCTGTCAGCCACAGGCATCCGAATATCGATTGGCGGCGGGAGGCAGGTCGGTATCGAGAGGTAGCCCTCGACCAGCTTGAGCGAATGGGTATTCAGGGGGTTCGCGGACGGATTCGTTACGAAAAAATGCTCACACCAGACGACTGGCAGGACGGCTACGAGATCTACCGCGGCGCGACGTTTAACCTCTCACACGACCTCACGCAGATGCTGCACCTGCGGCCGCACAACCGCTTTGAGGATCTTGAGGGGGTGTACCTTGTCGGTGGCGGCACCCACCCGGGCAGCGGTCTGCCCGTGATCTACTCTTCCGCGCGGATCACGTCGAATCTCTTGCTGGAAGATCTGGGCATCAGTCTCGATAAAATCGCAGTGCAACGAAAACCCACCACGAATATTCGAATGACGGAACCAGCCAGCGCGGTCTGATTCAAGACCACGGCATCCCCACCGTTTCTCCCATTGCTCATCACACAGCCTAGGACGGCATCATGAAAAGGTCTGAGGAATGCAACCGTGTGGTGGTGATCGGCGGCGGCCTGGGAGGCCTTGCGACAGCCTGCACACTGGCGGCCCGTGGCTACGCTGTCACGCTCTGCGACAAAAATCCCTGGGTGGGAGGCAAGGCCGCCGTGCTCGCGGAGCAAGGCTTCCGATTCGACATGGGGCCCACGATCCTCACGATTCCGGGTGTCCTCAAGCGGATCTACGCCGAGGCAGGCCGCGAGTTGGAAGATCACATCGACCTGGTGCCCCTCGACCCGCAGTGGCGGAGTTTCTTCACCGATGGCTCGTCGCTCGATCTCTTTGCCGACGTTGATCGGATGCGGGCGGCGCTGGATTCCTTTGCCCCTGGCTCTGGGTCGGGTCAGGGCTACGCCCGGTTCATGGACCTCTCCGAGCGGCTGCACAGGATCTCTGACGACTACTTCTTCTGGCGGAACGTGGGCGGAATCAAGGACATGTTTGATACCCGCCGCGGCCTGTCAATCTCGATCGTCAAAGAAGTCATGGGCATGCGTCCTGGCCACAGCGTAGCGGGCACCGTGCGGTCATTCGTGCCCGACAAGCGGGCCGCCCAGATGCTCGATCATTTCACGCAGTATGTCGGCAGTTGTCCTGAATCGTCGCCAGCCGTGCTCTGTGGGATTGCTCACATGCAGGCCAACGAGGGCGTCTGGTATCCCCGCGGGGGCACTGCTGCCGTGCCGCGGGCGCTCGCTAGCCTGGCCGTTGATCTCGGAGTGGAGATCCGCACCCGGACCCCGATCGCTCGGATCGTCGTCGAGGGGGGCCGCGTCACGGGCGTCGAGACAGCGACGGGTGAGATCATCGCGGCTGCCGCCGTCGTCAGCAATTCTGACAGCGTTCGGACTCACCGTGAATTGGTGGAGGGACCGCCCCAAAGCCGCTTCTTGAAACGTCGCAGCTATGAGCCAGCCTGTTCGGGTGTGGTGCTCTATCTCGGACTCGACAAGCGTTATGAGCAATTGATTCACCATAATTTTGTCTTCTCGCAAGACCCGCATGAAGAGTTTGAGTCGATCTACCGCCGCGGTGAACCGGCCCCCGATCCGACTTGCTATGTCTGCGCGCCCGCCATCACCGAACCGGGCGTTGCGCCGCCGGGCGGTGAGGCGCTCTATGTGCTTGTGCACACACCCTATCTCCGGCCCCATCATGACTGGTCGAAGATGTTTGCCCCGTATCGCCGCCGGATCATCGAGAAGCTCGAATCGACGGCGGGCATGAAGGATCTCGAAAGCCATATCGTCTTTGAGAGGGCGCTCACGCCGCAGGATATCAACGACCGCTACCACGTGCTCAATGGCGCGATCTACGGGCTGGCCAGCCACGGAAAATTCCTGGGGGCCTTTAAGCCGGCCAACCGGTCGCCCGACATTCAGGGGCTCTATCTGGCGGGCGGGTCGGCCCATCCTGGCCCTGGCATGCCGATGGTGATGATGTCGGGCTGGATCGCTGCCGACTGCGTCGATCAAGACGGCCTCGTGGGTAAGGCAGCCTCCCCATCCCGTTCGGCCACCTGCGCCGTCTGAGACGCCGGCCCACCACCATGCCCACGTCCGTCCGGTCCCCCGAGCACGACCTGCCCCTCATCTCGCGGCAACTCTTCGGCTGGTTCATGATCTACGTGCGGAAATACTTCCGCCGTCATTTCCACGCCCTCCGACTGCTTGCCGGGCCGGCAGGCGAGCCCGCACTGCCCGACATTACCGGCGAGCCGGTGATCTTCTATGCAAACCACCCCGGCTGGTGGGACCCGCTGATCTTTCAACTCATGGCCGAGAAGGGCTTTCCGGAGCGGCTCAACTACGGGCCGATCGATGCGGCGGCGCTCGGCAAATACCAGTTTATGGAGAAGATCGGGTATGTCGGCATCGAGCACCATACGCGGCGGGGCGCGACCCGGTTTTTGCAGATGGCCAAAGCGGCCAGCCGCCGCACCGACGTGATCTTCTGGATCACGTCGCAGGGGGAGTTTGCCGATCCGCGAAGCCGGCCCGTGTCTCTCCGGCCGGGTGTGGCGCATGCCGCGGCGGCCGCCGGCTGCGGCCTGATCGTGCCGGTCGCCGTCGAGTATCCATTCTGGAATGAGCGACTGCCGGAGGCCCTGATCGCGTTTGGACCGGCCATGCGAATTGCCGACGCCGGAGGTCGCAGGGCGAAGGAGTGGACGACCGTGCTTGAGGCGGCGCTCGCCGATACCCAAGACAGGCTCGCGGCAGCGGCGATCGACCGCGATCCACTGGCCTTTACCGCTATTATCAGTGGTTCGGTGGGCGTCGGCTGGGCCTACGACACACTGCGGCGTTGCTCAGCCTGGCTCCGGGGGGAAGTGTTTGATGCGTCGCACGGCGGGGAGCGGCTGGAATGAGCATGGCGGTTTCCATTCTCGCGGTGCTGGCTCTGCTGCTGGCGGCGCTCCCAGCGGTGCTCACCTGTGCCAACCTACGGGCATTTCAGCCGCCGCCGTGTCCGCCCTGGCAGCCATGTCCGCCCTGCCAGGCATGTCCATCGGATCAGACGGGGCAGGGGGGGGCAACCCAGCGGGCCCTGCCAAGCGTATCAGTGCTCGTGCCGGCGCGAAACGAGGTGCTGGCGATCGAAGCTTGCGCGGTGAAAATCCTCGCCAGCCGCAGTGTTGATCTAGAACTCATCGTGCTCGACGACTCTTCCGCCGATGGCACCGATACGATCGTGGAGCGGCTTGCTGCGAATGACTCTCGAGTCCGGCTTATCCGCGGCCGGCCGCTGCCGCCGGGCTGGTGCGGCAAACAGCATGCCTGCATGCAACTGGCAGAGGCAACGCGATTTGACACCTGGGTCTTTCTCGACACCGACGTCGCGGTCACGCCCGATGCGATTGCCCGTTCTGTGGCCTTCCTCGATGCCTCACAGGCAGCCCTCGTGAGTGGGTTTCCGCGGCAGCTCACCGGATCGTTTCTGGATTGGCTGCTCCTGCCGCTGATTCACTTTGTATTGCTCGGCTTTCTCCCGCTGGCCCGCAGCCGCAGCGACAACTCTCCCGGCCTGGCCGCGGGCTGTGGCCAGTTCTTTGCGACCCGCCGCGCCGCTTATACGAAGGCCGGCGGCCACGCCGCGATCCGCGCGTCGCTCCATGACGGCATCAAACTGCCACGGGCCTACCGCCGCGCTGGCCTTCGCACCGACCTCTTTGACGCCACCGAAGTCGCGGCCTGCCGGATGTACTCCTGTAGTGTCGATGTCTGGAAGGGCCTCTCCAAGAATGCCACTGAGGGCATTGGCTCTCCCGGTACGATCCTGCCCTTCACGATTTTACTAGCGGGCGGCCAGATCCTGCCGTTTGTCCTGGTTGGCTGGGGCCTCGCAACAGGCTGGCGGGCTTGGCCTCTCTGGATCATGCCGCTGGCATGGGCTGCCGTGGCGCTCGCCTATCTGCCCCGGCTCCTCGCAGCGGTGCGATTTCGGCAGAGCCTCACGAGCTGCCTTGTGCAGCCGCTGGGGATCGCGGTGTTTCTGGCGATCCAGTGGGTGGCGCTGGTTCGTCGGCAGCTCGGCCTGCAGACTCGCTGGCGGGGGCGACCACTGCGGCCACAGTAGCCGGCTAAGGCCTTTGAAGTCGGACTCACCGAGGGCCGCGATCGGCCCGACGGCAGGCCAGTGACCGGGCCCGCGAGACGTTTGTGATCGCTTCCTCCACAGTGGCGGCCACCGCTGTAAAGTGCCCCATCTTACGGCCCGGCCTTGGCTCGCTCTTGCCATAGAGCAGCAGACTCACACCGGGCACGGCGAGCGCTGCGGCCCAGTCGGGCTCGCCAGCGGCCCAGCATTCGCCGAGCAGGTTGGCCATCGCCGCCGCCGCAAGCTGCCTTGTCGAACCCAGCGGCAAGCCGCAGATCGCGCGGACCTGTTGCTCAAACTGCGAGGTCTCGCAAGCATCGATCGTGAGGTGGCCTGAGTTGTGCGGCCGCGGGGCGATCTCATTGACAAGCACCCGGCCGTCGCGAGTCACGAAGAATTCCACGCAGGTCACGCCGACGACGTCGAGTTTTTCAAGCACGGCCGCAGCCATCTGCCGAGCCGTTGCCAGCACAGTCTCGGGCAGGGCGGCAGGCGCGGATGAGATGTCGAGAATGTGATCGCTGTGATGGTTTCGCGTCGGCGCAAAGACGGCCGTCGCACCGTCGAGCCCCCGCGCGGCGACGACTGAGATCTCGCAGTCGAAATCGATCCAGCCCTCGAGCACAAGCTCGCCGGGGCCAAGCGCGTTCCAGGCGGCGTCAAGCTGGGCCGCCCCGCAGTCGGCAGCGAGCTTTCGCTGTCCCTTGCCGTCGTAGCCGAAGGCCGCTGTCTTCAGCACGGCGGGCAGGCCGAGGGCGGTAACGGCCGCCTGCAGATCAGCTCGTGACCGCACCATTCTGTGCGGCGCGCAGGCGAATCCTTCCCGCACCAGAAACGCCTTTTCACGGCCCCGGTCTTGGGTTGTAAAGAGCACTTCGGGGGCGGGTCGCACCGGCACGAGGGCTGCCAGCCCGCGGCCCGCGTCGGCCGGTACGTTCTCGAATTCGAACGTCACCACATCGAGTCCACGGGCAAACGCCGCCAAGGCGGCGGAATCATCGTAGGCCCCGACATGCACCCGGTCGCAGGCTTGCGCTGCCGGGCAATCGGCCACGTCGGAAAATGCTTCGACACGGTAGCCCATCCGCTTGGCGGCCATCGCAAACATCGCACCGAGTTGGCCGCCCCCCATCACGCCAAGGGTCCCGCCCGGGTGGACCGGCCCGCTTACTTTTCGCTCTGGCGAGCCAACCATCGCATGCCTTCCGTCTCGAGTCGATCTGCGAGCACGCTGTCGGTCTGCGCAGTCCGGTAGGCGAGAAGTTTCTCCCGGAGACCGGCATCCTCGAGCGCCAAAATCGAAATCGCCAAGAGCGCCGCATTGGCTGCCCCCGCGGGCCCGATGGCGAGCGTGCCGACGGGAATGCCGGCCGGCATTTGGACGATCGAAAGCAGCGAATCGACCCCCCGCAACAGCGACGACTCGACCGGCACGCCAAGCACCGGCAGATGCGTCTGGGCGGCCAGCATGCCGGGGAGATGAGCAGCCCCACCGGCACCGGCGATGATCACCTTCAGGCCGCGACCGGCCGCCCCTTTTGCATAGGTGGCAAGTTTGTCGGGCGTGCGATGGGCTGAGACGATATCGCACTCGTGCGGTACGCCAAACTGTTCGAGGATCTCGGCGGCCCGTTGCAGCGTAGCCCAGTCGGAACGGCTTCCCATCACGACGCCGACCCTCGCGAGAACCGGCGACTGCGGGCTGGTGGAAGAGGGTGCGGCGGGCACTGTGGGGGGTTTCCGGAACGGACAAATTGCGTGGAACAGCCGGGAAAGAACCCTCTATCTTGCTCTCGCTTCCCCGACGTTGCAACCTACCTTGATGGTCCGCCCACTTCCCGACATTCTCCCCGT
Source organism: Planctomycetota bacterium (assembly GCA_037129495.1). Classification (GTDB taxonomy): domain Bacteria; phylum Planctomycetota; class Planctomycetia; order Pirellulales; family UBA1268; genus CAMCQY01. The sequence goes on from JBAXUW010000011.1 coordinate 30,297, forward strand.
TCCGTGGCCCGTCGGCCTCTCGGAGCCGCCTGCCCGTACCGAAGACGCCCTCAGGCGGGCGGCTGCCCTGCTCGCCGACGGCGGACTCGTCGCCATCCCCACGGAAACCGTCTACGGCCTCGCGGCCGATGCCTCCGATGCCGACGCGGTCAACCGCATCTTTGTGGCGAAGGGTCGTCCTGCCACCAATCCGCTGATTGTGCATGTGGCCGACGTCACCATGGCACGCCCGCTCTCCGCCGCCTGGCCCGATCCGGCAGAGCGAATCACGGCGAGTTTGTGGCCCGGGCCCGTCACCGTGATCGTGCCCCGCGGCCCGCAGATCCCAGACAACGTGACCGCGGGTGGGCAGACCATTGCCGTGCGTTGTCCCGAACATCCGCTCGCGCGCCGCTTGATCGCAATGCTCGGCCGCCCGCTAGCCGCCCCCAGCGCCAACCGTTCCAAGCAGCTCTCGCCGACAACAGCGGGGCATGTGCTGGATGGACTCGGAAATCGCATCGATCTGATCCTCGACGGTGGACCATGCAGCCGCGGCATTGAATCGACCGTTGTCGACTGCACGACAACGCCGCCGCAGATCCTGCGGCCTGGGCCGATTTCCCGCAGTGAATTGGAAGCCGTACTCGGCGGGCCGATGGCTGACGCCACAGACCCCGCCGACGGCGACGCCGCACTCCTGCCCGCCCGGTCGCCCGGCACAATGGCCCGCCACTACGCGCCCAAGACGCCGCTCGAGGTGTCGGCTACCGCTGTCGAAACAGTCGCGTCGCTCTTGCAATCAGGAAAACGGATTGCCTGGCTCACGACCCGCACCAACGATCCGCAGGTTCGGTCCTTGGCCGCGTCACACGAGCTCCTCGTCGTGCCAATGCCGACTGATCCAGCAGCCTTCGCGGCCTGTCTCTATGCAACGCTGCATGCAGTCGACCGCCGCAGCCTCGACAGAATCATCATCGACGCCCCGCCAAAGGACGATCGCTGGCGGGCAGTTATCGATCGGCTTCAACGGGCTTCGACTGCGTGACCAGAGAAACGGCTGCAATGCGAGGCAGGAATCCGGAAAGCCGGGATCGGCACGGCAGGACGCCGTGCACAGCACCAGCGAGCGGCGGCTCGCCAAGAAAAAACGATACGAAGTCGTGTTTTTCGTGAACACGGCCAACTTCTGCCGGCCCGGCGGTGCAGGACCATAACGGGTAGCAACACGGATTAGACAAGTTGGAAAACTTATCCCACGAGGAGGGATACAATCCGAAGCCGATGAAACGTTACGCGGCGGCCGAGAGGATCTCGCGGAGAGCCGCGGCGAGTTCCGGATACTGAAATACGAATCCCGTCTCGATCGCCAACTGCGGTATCACCCGCTGTGATGCAAAGAGTACCTTCGCGAATTCACCGAAGAGCAGTCGCAGGCCGAAGTAGGGGGCTGGCAGGAAGGCGGGGCGGTGCAATTGGCGAGCCAGCACCTTCGTGAACTCGCTGTTGCGCACAGGATGCGGGGCGACGGCATTCATCGGCCCCCGGATCGACGATGTATGTGCCGCATGCATGAAGAGTCGGGCCAGATCGGCAACGTGTATCCAGGGCATCCACTGTCGGCCGCTGCCGAGCGGACCGCCGCCGCCAAGCTTAAACGGGGTGAGCATCTTGCCGAGCGCCCCACCACCTGCGCCGAGCACAATGCCCGTCCGCGGCATGACCACGCGAACACCATGCCGCTCAGCGGCCAACGCCTCTTGCTCCCAGGCCACGCAGACCTCGGCGAGAAAATCGCGGGCGGGTGAGGCCGCCTCGGTGAGTTCCTCCTCGCCACGATCGCCGTAGTAGCCGACCGCCGACGCCGAGACGAGCGTCTGTGGCTTGACGGTGGCCTGCGCGATGCCCTGCACAAGGTGCCGCGTGCCGATCACTCGACTCTCGCGAATCTTCGCCTTCTGGGCGGGTGTCCAACGGCCCTCCGCCACCGATTCGCCAGCGAGATGCAGCACGGTATCGACGCCCTCAAAGACCTGCGACGCGGGCGGCCCCTGCATGGGATCCCAGCGGTAAATCGGGCCCGCGAGAGTTCCCAGGGTGGCCCGGGCACGGTCTGGATTGCGGGTCAGCACAACGGGATTATCGAGCAGCCGCAGCAGTCTGGGGCCCACAAAACCTGTTGCTCCCGTCACTAATGCCTTCATTGTTCTGCTCTCGGGGGGGTCGAAACGATTCACAAACCGGTGCCAGTCGCTATTTTCCAATTTTCACCGCTGACGAAGTATAAACAGGTCGAGTTATCGGAAAGCGACGCCGCCCAATTTTCCCGCTCCGCAGACCCCACGCCTTGCCTGCCCCCTTCACCCCACGGTCATTTTCCAGAGGGATCGTACCCCGGGCTGGGCTGCGTCGTGACCTGTGGGTCTCGACGGCCGATGCGGCGGCCTTCAGCCTGATGGTTGGCTTCGGCGAGACGTATATCCCCGCCTTCGCGCTCGCGCTTGGTCTCGGCCCAGTGGCGGCGGGCATGATGGCCAGCGTGCCGGTGCTCGTGGGGGCGATCTTCCAACTGATCAC
>JBAXUW010000110.1:0-10538 GCA_037129495.1 Planctomycetota bacterium
AGGCAGGATGCCGTGTTTTGCGTGAAACCGACAAGTTAGAAAACTTATCCCACAGGGGAGGTGGGCGCCGCGGCCTTCATCGCCACGTTTGTGGCAGGGCAGCTCATTTGCTCGCTCCTGCTCGACCACGTTGGCTTCATGAATCTGCCGCAGCAAAGCCTCACAGCCGGCCGACTGCTGGGCGGCCTATTCGTCTTCGCCGGAGTGCTGCGGGTGAAATACTGCTCGGACGAAGCTGAAGCTCTAAAAACTTATCCCACTTTACAGCTCTGGCCACGGGCCTGATTCCACGGCAGCTTCGCAATCATCATCCCCATGCCGCAGGTGTCGGTAACGCCCGCAAAAACGAGGCCTGCGCCGATGAAGGCCGACAGCCCGTGCCACGCTGGGTTTACGAATTGACCAAGCACCGCCCCAACTACAACTAGGCCTCCCGCCGCGATCCGCACCTGCCGCTCTAGCGACATTACCTTGCGGCCGCTGCGAGCCACGCCAAGCCCGGCGGCCTCACAGGCCGAGGTCCCCCCCTCGACGCTCACCACATCAGAAATGCCAGCCGCGATCATTTTTTCGCAGGCCTTCTGACTGCGGCCGCCCGACCTGCAGACAAAATAGATCGGGCCCTGTTTGCCAACATGCAAGGCGGCAATCGCGGTCGGTTCGAGCCGATCCAGTGGGATGTTGTGAGCGCCTTCGACGTGCACCTCGCCGTATTCGGCGGGAGTCCGGACATCAATCAGCGTGACGTGGTCGCCCTGACGGCGGAGATCGGCAAAAGACGCAGGGGAAATCGTGGCCACCATGGCAGCACCTCCGGGGAATGGGGTCGCGGTTGCGCCGCCAGACTGACGACGCTGCAATTCTACTCAAGCGCCGCCCACCGCCGAAACGCTGCCGCGAGTTGGTCCTCGCAGCCCTTGAGTTGCCGCTGCGTGGCCGCGATCTCGGCCTGAGGCTGCTTATAGAAGGCAGGGGCCGCCACCTGCCCGTGGAGGGTGGCGATTTCGGCCTCGAGCTTCTCGATAGTGGCCGGCAAAAGGTCCATTTCCCGCTGCTCTTTAAAGGAGCGTTTCTTCATGGTGGTGACTGCGGCGGCTCGGCTGGCTTCAGGGCGGCGGGCTTCCGAGGCTGGGGACTGCGTGGCCGATCGCTGTCGCACCCAGTCGTCGTAGCCGCCGACATATTCACGGACGCCCGTCTCCTCATAAGCGATCACGCTGGTGGCGACGTTGTTGAGAAACTCCCGGTCGTGGCTGACCATCAGGATCGTGCCGGCAAACTCCACGAGCCGCTGCTCAAGGAGTTCGAGCGTCTCTGCGTCGAGATCGTTTGTCGGCTCGTCGAGCACGATCACGTTGGCGGGCTGGGTAAAGAGCTTGGCCAGGAGCACGCGGTGTCGCTCGCCTCCCGAGAGAAACCGCACTTGGGTGCGAGACCGCTCGGGTGAAAACAGAAAGTCCTCAAGATAGCCGATGATGTGCCGCTTGTTGCCCCCGATCGTGACACTATCGTTGCCGTTGGCGACGTTGTCGGCAATCGACTTCTCGCCATCGAGTTGCCCGCGGAGCTGGTCAAAGTAGGCGATGGCCAGGTTGGTGCCGAGCCGCACAGTGCCCTGCTGGGGCTTGAGTTGGCCAAGCAGAAGCTTTAAGAGCGTCGTCTTGCCGGCGCCGTTGGGCCCGATGATCCCCACCTTGTCGCCCCGCAGGATCTCGGTCGAAAAATCTTCAAGGATCGGCTTTCCGTCGAAGTGAAACGAGAGCTCCTCAACAGCGCAGACAAGATTTCCGCTGCGGGCCGCCTCTTGGATCACGAGCTTGGCCTTGCCGACCTGATTGCGACGTTGGCTCCGTTCGCTCCGCATCGCCTTGAGCGCCCGCACCCGGCCCTCGTTGCGGGTCCGCCGGGCCTTGACGCCCTGGCGGATCCAGACCTCTTCCTCGGCCAGTCGCTTGTCGAAGAGCGAGTTCTGCTTCTCCTCGGCGTGGAGGGCATCGGCCTTCCGGGCAAGGAACGTATCGTAGTCGCACGACCAGTCGAAGAGCCGGCCGCGGTCGATCTCCCAGATTCGCGTGGCGAGCTTGCGGAGGAAGGCCCGGTCGTGGGTCACGAAGATGAGCGTACCCGACCAGTCGGCCAGGAATTCCTCGAGCCAGTCGATGGCGGAGAGGTCGAGGTGATTGGTGGGCTCGTCGAGCAGGAGCAGGTGCGGTTGGGTCACAAGGGCCTGGGCCAGCAGTGTTCGACGCTTGAGTCCGGCCGACATCTCTGCCAGATCGTCCGCCGGGTCGATCTGCATGCGGGCGAGCGTGCGGGCCACCCGATCGTCGGCTTCCCAGCCTTCGAGTTGATGGGCCGCAACGGCGGCGTCGAGGGTCTGCCGCACGACCGTTTCCGCGGGGCCGGCGGCGTCGAGGGGCACTTCCTGCGTGAGGTAGGCAAGGCGCGTGCCCGGCGTCACCGTGCACCGCCCTTTATCGGGCTGTTCCTCGCCGGCGATCATCCGCAAGAGCGTGGTCTTGCCGCTGCCGTTGCGGCCCAAAAGCCCGATCCGCTGTCCGGCCTCAATCTGCCGGGTGACGCCATCTAAAAGCGGCGGCCCACGGTAGCCGATCGTCAGGTCGTCAAGTTGAACAAGGGGCATGCGGGGGGCTGGTCCGGAACAGGTCGGGATGGTCGAAGAAGAGACCACGGGATCATACCAACGAAGGCCCTCGGGAGTGATGGCGTCGACACGCTCTGCATGGCCGGCTTCCCTTCCTTGAGCCTGGGGAACCCCAGGGGTCTGGTCGTATCACGCATGCCGGTCATACAGCCTCGTCGCACTACCGCCACCGCCAGGAGATTCGCCACCGCACGATAAGCCGTTCTATCCCCGTCACTTTTACCTGACTGGCGGAGGTGCCAAGGTAGGGTTCAATACAAGGAATGGATCGGCACCGTCACCCCTTTTTCTAACAACGCGACCATCTGCAGCTATCCGCTGCCGCAGGTGAGCAACGCTCTTCCTACGGGATACGACGTGGCTCAACTTGCCGCAATATTCCGCGAGGCAAACCACGAATTGCGACTCAACATTCCTACGGCCGTCGGATTCTGCATGTCCATTCGGCGAGATTGCCTCAATGAGGTCGGTATGTTCGATGAAGCTCTCTTCGCCCGCGGCGATGGCGAAGAGAATGACTTTTGCCTGCGGGCCGTAAAGCGGGGATGGCGGAATGTGCTCGCAGCCGTTGTTGAGCGAATGAAGAACGCTCGATAACGCCTTGGGTGATGCCCAGCGCTTCGTCACCGAGCAGGAACCACCAGGTACCGCTCGCCGGGGCGGCGTCCAAGAGCGGCAGTCGCAGCACATCGAGAAACTGCGCGAGTGGGTTGTAGAGGATGCAGTGGGACCGCTCCGGAAGACTCTCCGAAAACCAGAATACCGGCGTGAGAAACATGAGCAGTTGCAGCGAACTGGCCACGATCGGTGCGATGTCTCGATACCGGGCACAGGCGATGCCGAGAGTGATACTGATGGCGTGAAGATTCACGATCACAATCGCCAGACCAGGCAGGAAGAAGAGTGTCTTCGGGGACCAGGAGATCCCTGCCCAAATCGCCACCGGGATGAATAACACCATGTGATGGGCCAGTTGGATGACATTTTTCGTCAGACTCCGCCATGCGAACACGCTGCCCGGAAAATGAGCCTGTTTGAGATAGGGCGCGGCGTTGATGAAGACGCTGCAGCCCTCGTTGATCGCGGTCGTGATGAAAGTCCAGAAAATGATGCCGAGCGTGAGGCCCGTATCGGTACGTCGAAGAGCGTCGCGTAGAGCGGACCCATACCCAGCAGAAGCAGCCCCATGCTCAGTGTCATCCAGAGGGGGCCGAGCATCGACCGGCGATACCGCAAGACGGTGTCGTACCAGGCCAGCGTGAGCCAGAGTTCGGCATCGCGGGTGCCCCGCCACCAATCAGCCCAGGCGGTCGTGTTGTTGCTGACGGTTGTCATGGCGGGCTGACGGGGCCCTCTGTGCCAAATCGCTGGAGACGGGCCGATGTTCGGACCACTCTGTCGAGGGAAGGGAACACGTGTTCATTCTCCGAAGAAGTCAGGAAGTCACCGCTCCCGAACCGTCAAACTTCTTGGAAGAAATTGCCTCATGCGACAAAGCGGCACCCTCGGCATATTCGGTGCAATCCTCCCACGCGGCTGAACAATCTCCTCACATCCGTCGTAGATGATGGGAACTCCGACGGGCGGCCGGTTTTCGGCTCGCGCCTCGACCACACCAAACGCAGGGAGGATGTCATGACCCGAGAAGATCTTGTGTCACTGTGCGACGAGTATGTCGGCAGCCGCAATATGGCTGCCCAGCAGGTTCAGAAGCCCACCTCTCCCGGCTCGGAGATTCTGCGGAGCTTCAGGCTGGCAGAAATCTCCGAGAGCGAGATGGAGGCGCTGTTGGTTTATGTTGGCGATCCTGATGACGAAGATAACTGTCAGGCCGCCGGGGTTGCTATTGATCGATTCGACGATCCCCACGCCGATATCTGGCAGGATGACGACGAGTCAACTGAGTCGCCGGACCAGCCTCGATAGGTTGTTTTCACGGGTGAGCCTCTGCCCTCAGGAGAGGCGAGTTTTCCAACTTGCCGGTCCTCTCTTATCCCGCCTGAAGAGGAGAAGTTCGAAAACGTATCCCACGTAAAGCGGACAGTGGTCAACTGAGCATCCACTCCGGGAGCCGCCGAACCTTGCCCTCTTGGTCGACGCAGACGACGGTGGTTGTGCCTGTGGCCAGAATCGTCGTGCCGCGGATCAGCTCGTAGGCGTGCTTAATATGGGCGGCCCCGATCTTTTCCACCCGGGTCCGCAGGCGGAGCAGGTCGTCGTAATCGGCGGGCGCCTGATATTTGCACGATACATCCGCCACCACCATGAAGAGTCCGGCTTCCTCGAATTCGCGGTACGTCCGGCCGCAGGCCCGCAGCATCTCTGTGCGGCCCATTTCAAAGTAGGTCAGGTAGTTGGCATGGTGGAGCCGCCGCTGACCGTCGGTCTCCTGATACCGCACCCGAATCTCAATCTCGTGTACCGTTTCGGCCATGAGGCACATCCCTGGGGGTGATTGCCAGCGACCCAAAGCATGGCCGCCGCCCCGGGCTTCGTTGACCAACCGGGCATCTAGACTCTATCCTTTCCCATGAATCTTCGGTCTTTCCAAAGTATTTTGGGAAAAGCCCTCCCTCCCTCCAGACCCTCCAGGAGTTTGAGACGTGAGCCTTGGCGACGCAGGTGACGGTGCGAGTGTGGGATATGCGACGGCCCGCGGCCGTAACTGGCCGACGCTGCGGCAGTTCACCGTGTTTCTCGAAAACAAGGTCGGCCAACTGCTGGAGGTCGTGCGGCGGTTTGAGGGCTCAAGGGTGAAGATCGTCGCCCTCTCGATCAGCGACTCCGGTGAGTGTGCCTTTGTCCGCTTCCTGCTCAGCCACCCCGAACAGGGGCGAGAGATTCTGGAACGGGCCGGCCTGGCCCTGATCGAGAGCGATCTGATCGGCGTGGAACTGCCCGACGACCACCAACCGCTGCTGCGGATCTGCACGGCGCTCCTGCAGGCTGAGGTCAACATCATCCAGGCCTACCCGATTCTCTCCCGGCCCCGCGGCCGCCCGGCGGTGGCCCTGATGGTCGACAATACGGAGATGGGCCTGGAGACGCTTGCCAGCAAGGGCTTCAGGACGATCACCGAGGGCGATCTCGACGAACAGGAGTGAGCGGGAAAACGAGATCGTCGGGATCGGCTGGTTTCTTTTCCAGCAGGAGCGCTCTGGGCAATGTGGAATCGATGACCCGACTGATCGCAATGACAAATCCGGCAGCACCATCCCGCCAGCCGCCACGCACCAGATAGCACTTTACAAACGCCGCCAGACCGCGGAGCGGTAGTGTCCAGCGTCGCGGTTTTTCTCCCTTTGCCAGCATGATGCCCGCCTTCAGCGGCGCATATCGTAGCGACCGCTGGAGGACATCGCGGCAGTCGACGAAGCTCCAGTGGAGGATCGAACCCTCCAGCAGCCCCGGCGGCCGCTGCGACTCCACCTCCTCGTGGACCGGGAGCGGCTTGAAGCCCGCCGTCGTGCGATGAAAGAGCCGGAGCACCCGCTCGCCCCGCCACGGCCCATGGAGCACCTCGCGGGTCCCGACAAACGTCCGTCGCCGGAACGCCCAGCACTCCGCGACAGTAGAGAGATCAAGACGGCCGCAGGCCGCCTGCGCGGCGTTGTCGAGCACCTCGTCGGCATCAAGGGAGAGGATCCAATCGTGGGTGGCCAGCTCCACGGCCCGCTGCTTCTGCGGCCCGTAGCCGAGGAAGGGCTGATGCTCGACGCGGGCCCCCGCCGCCCGGGCCACTTCCACCGTGCCATCTGTCGAGCCCGAGTCGAGCACAAGTCGCTCGTCGCACATCTCCACGCTCCGCAGCACCTCGGCCAAGTGCAGTGCGGCATTGCGGGTGATGATCACCGCCGAGATCGGCAGCCGGGGCGTGTTGCTCATGGCTCAATGACGTCGCCGTCCGGGGTCAGGACCGGCTGCCAGCCTTCGCCTGTCCGCAGGGGGAATGCCAAGACAAACGTACTGCCCACGTTCGGCTGGCTGGTGACCCGGATATCGCCGCCATGTTCGCGGAGGATCTTACGGCTCACCGTGAGCCCCAGGCCGGTGCCACGGGCCCCCTTCGTCGACACGAAGAGGTTGAAGATCTCTGCGGCGGCCTGCGGCGTCATGCCCGCGCCGTTATCGGTTACGGTGATGCTGACCAGTTCGGCCTGCGAGTCGCGGTCGACCCGGATCGCGATGCTGCCGTCGTCACGGCCCTCGACGGCGTCGAGGGCATTGGTTACCACATTCAAAATCGCCCGCGACAGCCCCTCGGGATCGAAGAGCAGCCGAGGGAAATCCGGCGGTGAAATCCAGTCGATCGTCGCCCCGATTTCAGTGGCCCGCTGGTGTACCGTCTCCACGATGTCGGTCACCACCGCCACGAGATCAGACGGCACCGGATCGGGCTCGCGTTCCTTGCTAAACGACAGCATGTCCATGACAAGCGAGGAGATCTTGCCCTGATTGCGGTTGACGATCTCCCAACCCTTGCGGATCAAAGCGAGGTCTTCGTTTTCTAGCCCCATCTCGACGAGGTAGCTGCCGCCACGGATACCCTGAAGGATATTCTTGATGTGGTGCGAGAGCGTCGCGATCGTCTGCCCGATCGCAGCCAGACGCTCCGACTGCACCATCGCGGAGTAATAGGTGGTGTCTTCGACCGCTAGCGCCGCCTGATGGCCGATGGCAATCAGCAGCTTGAGATGTTCGTCGTTGAACTGCCGCTGGCCCTCCTCAAGAGCGCTGCCCAGCGGCACCGTTGTGTCGACGTAGATCACGCCCACCGTGCCATAGCGGCCCTGCATCGGCACGCAGATCGCCTCTCGCACGCCAGTCCGCACCACGCTGTGGCCGCCACTGAACCGGTCGTCATCTTGGGCATCGCTGGTGATCACACCTTCGCCGCGATCGAGCACGTAATCGAGGATCGTGCGGCTGATGGCCATCGCCGTCGCCTGGCCCACACGCCGGTCGCGCCGGGCCTTCGTGCGGAGCTGCTTCGACTCGGGGTCGAGCAGCATGATGCAGCCGCGGTCGGCCTCGATCCATTCAAATACCAGCTGCAGAATGCGACCGAGCAACTCGTCGATGTCGAGCGTGTGGCTGACAGCCAGCGACGTGCGATACATCACCTGCAGGTTGCTGCGGGCCCGCACGAGCCAGCGATTCTCAGTGTCTTCGGGGAGCGGTGGGCCGCTGACGTCGGCCTGCTGGGCTGTCAGGACGATCCGCGACCCATCGGGGGCATTGGAACCCGGCACGATGTTTACGAGGTCGGCCGCGGCTACCTCGGCGCCGTCTCGGGAATAGACCAAGATCGTGCGGCCCACCTGGATCTGGTCGCTGCTGGCGAGTTCCGCCCGCTCGATCTTGCGGTTGTTGAGCCAGGTGCCGTTGGAGCTCTTCAGGTCGCCCACGAAGAATGTGTCGCCGACGCGACGGATCTCGGCATGCCGGCGAGAGACTTCGTGGTCGTCCAACTGGATGAAGTTGCCCGCCTCACGGCCGATGCTCAGGCCCCCCTCCTGGCTCGTGAGGTCGAAGCGGGTGCCACGGTTTTGGCCCTGTGTCACGAAAAGCGAAGGCACAGACGGAAACTCCCGTTGGGGCTGCAAATGGATCGAATCGAATCTCAATTCTACCCATTTCAGCGCTCGGCACGGGAGATGGCTAAAATGGGAAGGAGACCGCCGTTCGGTTTGACTTCGCTCGAGCACCCCCAGCATCAGGACCTATCCCATGCTTCGAATCGCACACCTTCAGTGTCATAGCCGAGCTCATCAAACGCTCATAATCTTTCTGATTGCGGCATCGCTTGCGGTTCTTGTGCGGGTGCAGCCGTTCGCTGCTGCGGCTGAGTCGGCCAACGATGCCGCCCTGCATGATCGGCTTAAGTCGGCCGTCGAGTGGCTAACCGCTTCCGAACGCGAGGGCCGTGGCCCCGGCACGAAGGGGATCGATCAGGCCGCCGATTGGGTGGCTGCACAACTGGCCGATGCCGGCCTGACCCCGGTCAAGCCGGTCAAGCCGGTCAAGCCGGTCAAGCCGGTCAAGTCCGTCAAGGAAGAGATCGCAAGCAACCCTGGAGCCGAGCCTGCCGATGCCGGCACCTTTCAGCGGTTTGGCATGACGCTCGACGCCAAGCTGGGGCCTGCCACCGCCAACTCAGCCGAACTGGTTGGCCCCCCTGGCGCCGACGGCGTTGCACGGACGATTCCGCTCGCGCTTGGCAAAGACTACACGCCGCTGGCCGCGGGCGGGGCCGGACAATTCGACCTGCCGCTGGTCTTCGCCGGCTACGGCATCACGGCGCCCGCCGAGCACTACGACGACTACGCAGCGGCGGAGCCTGCCTCTCTTCCGGCAGAGAAATTCTCTGCCAAGGGAACCGCGGTCGTCCTCCTGCGGCAGGAGCCGCAGAAGGACAATCCGCACAGTGTGTTTGACGGGAACCAGGCATCGCAATATGCCGCGCTCACCCGCAAGGTGGCCAACGCCTCGGAGCACGAGGTGGGCGGCGTCATCTTCTGCAACGACGCCGCTGCCGATGGCGACACGCTGATGGCCTTCACCCAGGCGGGCGATGGCTCGGAAAAACGCACGCTGCCGATCCTCCAGCTTCGCCGCTCGCTGATTGACGAGATCGTGAAGGACGCTCTCGGCCGAGAGCTCGACGCGATCCAGAAGGGCATCGACGAGGATTTCAAGCCTGCCAGCGGCCCGCTGTCAGGCTGGCGAATCCGTGGCCAGACAGCGATCGAGCGGACTGAGACAGAGGGCCGCAACGTGATGGCGATCCTCCCTGGAGTCGGCTGGCCGAAGGAGGGGGGCGCGGCGACGGCGCAGGAGACAGTCGTGCTCGGCGCGCACTACGATCACCTCGGCTACGGCGGCAGTAACTCAGCGGCGCCGGGCGAGCATGCGGTGCACCATGGTGCCGACGACAACGCCAGTGGCACGGCACTCATGGTCGAAGTGGCGCGACTGCTCAAGCGGGCGGGGCCGTTTCCGCGCACGATCCTCTTCATCGCATTTACAGGGGAGGAGCGGGGCTTGCTGGGCAGCGCCCACTACGTGGCCAACGCGGCCGTGCCGCTGGCCGACACCGTCGCGATGGTGAATCTCGACATGGTGGGCCGACTCGAGGGCGACAAGATCATCGTGCACGGCACCGGCACCGGCACGGGCCTCGACGCCCTCGTCGACAGGTTTGTGGCCGCCCGCGGCTTCGAGGCCGCCAAGGAGCCAGGCGGCTTCGGGCCGAGCGACCACTCGAGCTTTTATGCCCGCAAGATCCCCGTGCTGCATCTCTTCACCGGCTCGCATTCCGACTACCACCGGCCCACCGACACTGCTGAGAAGATTAACTACGCCGGCATGCAGCGGATCACGCAACTCGTGGCCGACATCGTTCGCGAGTTGGCCACCGCCCCCGAACGCCCCGCTCCCATTGAGGTGGCGTCAAAGCAGTTTGCCCGCGGCAGCGGCGGCGACCGGCCCTACTTCGGCAGTATTCCCGACTTCGGTAAGCCGGGAAAGGGCTACGCAATCACTGGCGCAACGAAAGATTCACCTGCCGAGAAGGGCGGCCTCAAGGGGGGCGACGTGATCGTGCGGCTCGGGGAGAGCGCCGTCACGGGCCTCGAGGATTTCGACAGCGCGCTGCGAAAGCACAAGGGCGGCGAGACGGTGCCGGTGGTGGTCACGCGAGACGGGGCCGAGGTCACGCTGCAGATCATGCTCGACCCGCCGCGGTAAAGCCCGAGGCCAGCGACCAGCCAGCGTTCGCACGGCGCGCAGTCTCCAAGCGGACAAGCAAGCGGACAAGTTGGGAAAACTGATCCCACGAAAGCAAAAAGACTGCGTCGCATGGAGGCGACGC
>JBAXUW010000111.1:0-10522 GCA_037129495.1 Planctomycetota bacterium
CGATGCAGAGCCATCTGGGAGCTTGGAAGAGGACAAGTTGGAAAACTTATCCCACCCCGACTCACGCCTGACGGAAGCCACCGTTGACGGGCAAAACCTGCCCCGTCACGAATGCCGCCTGCGGTGAGACAAGCCAGTGAACCGCAGCGGCGATATCGGCCGGCGTGCCCCAGCGGCCCAGCATGCTCTCGCGGACAGCCCGCCGCTGCCAGGCGTCGCTGGCCCCCTCACCCCAGGCAGTCCGGATCCAGCCCGGCGCCACGCAATTCACTCTTACTTTGGGCGCAAGCGACTTCGCGAGGCTCTTCGTAAAGGCCATCACTGCCCCCTTCGTTGCGGCAAAGAGTTCGCCGCTATCTCCCTCCATACCGCTCGCGGCCTGATCCCAGCCAATCGTCACGATCGAACCTCCCGCATGCTCCGCAATCCAGCGTCCCAGACCCCGGGCCAAGAGCATCGTCGAGACCACGTCTACGCGGAGCAGTTGGTCAAGCTTCTGGTCAAAGCTCCACTTCGCTGGTCCGCCGGTGAGCACATCAGCGCCAGCCACCAACACGAGCGTGTCGAGGGCCGGCAGTTGCTGGCAGACCGTGGCGATCAGTCCCTCCACCGCCTGCCGGTCGCTCAGATCACCAAGAAACGTACCAGCGTGGCGACCATCGGCGGCAAGCACTGCGGCCAGGGTGGCGGCCGCTTCTGCCGACCGACCATGCACGGCGACGCTTGCCCCCGCTGCTGCGAGTTGAAGGGCTACCTCGCGGCCGATGCCATGGGTTGAGCCAGTGACCAATGCCGTGCGACCTGCAAGCTCATTCACGGCGCAGCTTCCGTGGGGGCAACAGCAACCGGCAACTCGTAACAGGCGGCCTCTTCGGCATTTCGCACCAGCAGCCGGTCACCCGATAGGCAGAGGGTGTTCCACGTCTGGCCCTCGAGAGCGGGCAGCCGTCCCCGCACGACGGGCTTCTCGGGCGACGCATCGAGGAGTACCACCTCGCCCGACTCCGCCTGCACGAGCAGAAATTTCCCGACACGCAGCACCTGCCCCTGGCCATAGCGGCCCGACTTCCACAGCCGTTTGCCGTCGTCGACGCTGATGCATTCAAGGATCCCGTCGGAGAGCCCGTAGGCATGGCCGTCGTGGATCGCGATGTTGGTAAACTTTGTCTTGAGTTCGCCGGCGTTTCGCCAGACCTCGCGAAGCGTCCAGGGCTCCGCTGCGGCCTGTTTGATCTCAAACATCGCGGCTCCGATGCCGTAGCCCTTGGAGAGAATGAACCGGCGATCGCTGACCGGCATCGCCTGCGAGCAACTCGCATCGGAATTGGAGTGGCCGGGCCAGGGACGCTCCCAGATCTGATGGCCGTCGGTCGGATCGTAACCGGCCACGTGGGCCTCATTGACGCTGATGATCTGCCTGCGGCCGCCAAACTCCACGAGTTGCGGACTGGCGTAGCTCATCTGCTCGTCGCCGGCGGTCCACTGGCGTTTCCCTGTCAGCCGATCAAATGCCACCAGCGCAAGATACTCAGGCTCGCTCACCTGCCGCCGCGTGCGGGGCCCCCCCGCTGGCACGATGACGAGGCTATCGGTAACGAGCGGCGATCCAGCGCGGCCCCACGAGACGACCTGGCCCTGGACAACAGGATCGATGCCAAGCTCATCGAGCACGTTTTTCTTCCAGAGCAATTTTCCGCTGGCACCGTCAATTGCGTGGAGCCAGCCGGTGGCGCCATGGGTATAGACAACCCCCTCATGGATCGTGGGCGTCGACCGCGGGCCAACGCCTCCGAGCACAGTCTCATGCCGCGCCGGCGCGGCGATCGTCCACTCCGGCATCCCGGTGGTCACAGAACAGCAAGCCACGATCTCCTCGTCGCCCCGCTGCTCGAGCGTGACAGCATGGTCGCCGCAGGTGGCGAAGCCGCTCCAGCCAGCGCCGATTGGCCGCCGCCAGAGCTGCCGTGGCCGTCGCGATTCCCAGTCGGGTTCAAGCACGGGGGCATCAATTCCGCAGCTCCCGGTCGGACCGAGAAACTGCGGAAAGTCGCCCGGCGTCGTGGTCCAATGCGATGGTGATACAGAGTCCCCACTCCCCAGCGGTGGCGGGGCCGGTTGGTGCTGCGGAAGGAGTCGGTCGCGGGACGGATTCCAGCGAAATGCAAACTCGGGCACGAGGTCCCCCGACACCCGTTCGATCCGCAAGACGGCCAGTCCCAACGCCACCGCTCCGAGCATGCCGACAAGCAAGGCCCGCTTCACGTTCCGCGCATAGCCGCTCTCGCGGAGGAACCAAAGCAAAACCGTCATGATCGCGGCAGAGCAGAGAATCAGCGTGATGATGTTCCGCACCGCGGCATCGACGATGTGGCCCACGATGGGCTCCAGCCAGCCAGCCCGGACGAGCGCCGCCGCTGCGGCCAGTGAGGCGAGCGTGATCCACACCCGGCGGGGCGGCCAAAGGGGGGAAACGCTACTCTTTTGCGGAGTGTTTTTCATACAAAATGAGTGTAGTGATCCTGTGAAAAGCGGAAAGCCGGAAAGCTGGGACTGTGGATTGGAAAGCTCTAAAAACGTATCCCACAGGGATAGCTCACGGGGATAGCTCACGGGAATAGACAGAGTGGCTGCCTGCGGGCTGCAGCGTGTTCCTTGTCCGCGGTGGGAGGCTCAACTAGACTCGACGAAAACCCGCATTCCCGTAGGATTCGGCATGCTCACCCCAAACGCCGCTCGCCCGACGCCCCACCCGCTGGGCCCTTCCACGACCGCCGTGCATGCTGGTGAGGCCCGGCAAAAATTTGGCTTTTCGATCACCGACCCGATCTTCGCGTCGAGCACCTACACCTTTTCCGACACGCAGTCGATTATCGACTTCATCGAGGAAAAGCAGCCCCGTGAGGAATATGGCCGCTACGGCAATCCGAGCGAACGGGTCGTCGAAGACAAACTAGCCGCGATCGAGGGGGGCGAGTCGGCTGTGCTTTATGCCAGCGGCATGGCGGCGCTCGTGGGCCTGCTGATGGCCCACCTGAACGCCGGCGAGGAGATCATCTTCTTCGACCAGTGCTACCACCGCAGCCGCGAATTCTGCCGCAAACACCTGACGCGGTTTGGCGTGGGCTTCCGCGAGGTGACCACCTGCGACTATGCAGCTATGGAGGCGGCGATCACGCCGCGGACCAAGTTTATCGTCAGCGAGTCTCCCACCAATCCGCACTTAAGCGTGATCGACATCGAACAGTTTGCCGGGATCGGCCGCCGCCACGGCGTGTTCTCGCTGATCGACGCCACGCTCTGCACGCCCTACAACCTGCGGCCGCTGGAGGCCGGCGTCGACTTCGTGCTCCACTCAGCCACAAAGTATCTGGGCGGCCACAACGACCTGTTGGCCGGCGTTGTCATTGGGAGCCGGGAAAAGCTCGAGCCGGTCCGACACCTGCGGGGGATCATGGGCGGCGTTAATTCTCCTCACAACGCCTATCTGCTGGAGCGCGGCCTCAAGACGCTCGCCCTGCGGATGGAACGCCACAACGCCAACGGTCTGGCGGTGGCCCGTTTTCTCGAGGACCACCCGCGGGTCGAACGGGTGCTCTATCCCGGTCTGGAGAGCCATCCCTATCACGCCCTGGCAGCGCAGACGATGCGGGGCTTTGGCGGCCTGATCACATTTTTCGTAAAGGACGCCGACTGGCGGCAGACGTCACGGGTTGTCGACGCCGTGCGGATTCCCCGGATCGGCCCCAGCCTCGGCGGCGTGGAGTCGCTGATCGAGCAACCCCTCGTGATGAGCTACTGGAACTACTCGCCGGCCGAGCGGGCCACGTTCGGCATTGCCGACAACATGATCCGCCTCGCCTGCGGCATCGAAGACTCGTCAGATCTGATCGCCGACCTCTCCGCGGCGCTAAGTTGCGCAAGATAGAAAAGCTTTGCCCGTCGCGTTGATTTTGACGGAAGTTCTGGTCGTGCGGATGACGATAGCTTCTCCGGTTGACGAATATGCGGACGGGCAAGACCCGCCGCGCCGCCGGATCGGAAGGAGTCTGCTATGCACGTTTCGCACGGTTTTCGGAGTCTCTTGGGCCTCTCGCTCGTGATCCTCTTGTCGGGCCCCAGGCTTGCGCTGTCTCAACAGCCCAGCCAGAGTGGCCCTTCGGCTGGCACAGCTGAACTCCGCTGGACGCCGCACCGGGCGGCTTCGAGCCCTCAGGCGGTGACAACCGACACTTCGGCCACGACCGCACCGGCCGCTGTTCTCGCCACTGCGGCCACGCCTTCGGTCCCGCTGGCGGCGTCCCAGCCGCCCGCTCCCCTCAAGGTGCCCACCGCCACGAGGATCGCCGCCCCGCCCGCGTCTGTCGGCCTGCCCGCTGGCGTGCCGCCGGTGGCTGCCGCCCAGCGGCGGCAGACTCCCAAGAAGAGCCTGTCGCCCGCCCAGTCGCGGACTCGAGTCCCAGGTCCCTCCGGTGATTGGAATAGCGACAACCGCCTGCCCGGCCCCATGCGGTCTAGCGGCCGGAACGACCAGATCACCATGCCGAACATGCCGAACATGCCGAACATGCCAAGCCTTGGCGACATCACCGTCTTCCGCGCGCCGCAAGGCGAGGCAGGACGACCGGTGCTGGCCGTCGAGGGCACGCCATCCCGCCCGGCTGTTACCCCGACGGCCGCCCCGCTCGGCGGCGGCCTAGCACCGCGATATACCGCAACCCGCCCAGCAAGTCAGCGTCGCGAAAGGCTCGCAATGAATGCCGACGGGCTGCCTTCAGTGATGACGCGAGCTCCTCAGGCTGCGGCAATTGACAACACCGTTGCTCCGGACAGACTGCCATCACCCGGCATGCCGGACTCGCCGATGACGAGCGCTGATCCCTCGATCGTAATCAACACGATGCCGGGCGAAGTGAGTGAATACGGCCCGGAAGATTTTGGTAGCAATGGCTTTGAAGGTGAGGGCTACGATCCCTCGATGGCCTCCGCGGATGGTGGCATGTGGATGGGCGAATATCCGACCCAGCTCCATGTCGAATCGTTTTACGACGATCCCTTCGCCTGCGAGGAGTCGAGCGGCTTCATGACATGCTGGCCATGTGATGGCCGGGTCTGCGCCTGGTTGCGTCAGTTTGGCAAACCTTACTACGGCTGGAGGTGGTATCGCGATTTCACCGCCGGTGCCGGCATCACGTCGTTCCAAAACCAGAGCAACTTCGGCCTGCTCGGCAACTACGGCACGAACGAATATCTCAACTGGTCGATGCCCTTTTGGAATGCGTTCGGCGTCGGCTGGCAGATCGGTGCGCGGGGCGTGCAGACGAACTTCCAGCAGCCTACTCTGAACGAGGGCACAGAAAGACTCCGCACCAATTCCCGGCAGCAGGTCTTCGTGACCACTGGTTTCTTCACCCGGGCCTTCGAGGGCCGCGGTCTGCAGGGTGGAGCGGTCTATGACTACCTCAGCGATAGCTATGTTGAAAACGTCGACGTCTCTCAGATCCGCGGTGAGCTGAGCTATGTCTGGGGCTACCACGAACTCGGCTTCTGGGGCGCTTTCAACGCCATGGAGCAGCAGGGCGTGTTTGACCCACGCGGCACCTCCCGCGGGATGGCCAGCACAGTCGACCTCTACACGGCCTTCTATCGGCTCCACTTCGGCGATGCCAACGAAGCCCGCATCTGGGGCGGTGCCTCCGGGAACGGCCAGGGGGTCATCGGTTCGCAGATCCGGGCTCCGATGTCGCGATCGCTCGCCATGGAAGGCACGTTTACCTACCTTCTTCCCGACAAGTCGCAGACAATCCAGCTGGGTCCGGCCACGAGTGTCACGTTCGCACCGTCGGCTTGGAACCTCTCGGTCAACCTCGTCTGGTACCCCGCTGGCCGCGCCCGGCGGAGCCTGGCAAGCCCCTACCGGCCGCTGTTTGATGTGGCCGACAACGGCAGCATGATTCGGGCAATCTCCCGCCTGCCGACGCCGTAACGGTCGGGGGGCTCTGGGGAAGTACGACCACTCCCCTCGTGGCGGCGAGATGCTTTAAACTGCCGAACGAAGAGGACAAGTTGGAAAACTTATCCCACACAAACTGCATCATTTGTAGTATGTTATTCGTTTTCGCAGGATCAAATCCCCTCTGGATGTCATGATGTCTGACCACGATCCCAAACCTGATCCCAAACCTGATCCCAAGTTTGATGGCAAGCCTGATCCTTGGGCCGACCTCGCCGATTCGCTCGGCGCCAAGCCCGCCAACGATTCCACACCGCGTTCCGCGGCGGCCGCCCCTGCCTCGCCAGCCCGATCCCCGCAAAAGCCGCGGTCTCAGGCGACGAAACCGGTTCCCGCTAACCGCTCTGACTGGGGCGATCTCGCCTCATCGCTCGGACTTGAGGCGGGCAAGGATCCGGTGGCTTCGGCCCAATCGCAGAAGCCACCGGTCCGAGTCGAACAAGACGAATTTTCATTTGGATCCCGCCGACCGGCCGCGGAACAGGTGCCACCGCCTCGGCGGGAGCAGCCCCGGCCCCAACGTCGAGACGACACCAGAGACGACACCAGAGACAATACAGAGGGCGACCGTCCAGTCCGGCCCGCCGATGAGCGTCTCGAAGCAACCGGCGAGCGCGGCGATTCGGCGACTCCCGCCGACGGCGGGCCGCGGCCCACCCGCGATGACGAACGCGGCGAGGGTGACGGCCGGAGGCGGCGGGGCCGACGCGGCGGCCGTGGTCGGAGCGGTAGAGGCCGCAGCGAAAGCTCTGATCGACCGGTGTCGAGCCGGCCTGGTGAGGATGACCAGACTGAAAAGCGCCGGGCGGGCGGCGGCGAGGAACATGCTACCTCTGACGAACCGCGCGCGGCCCGTGCGGCAGCTGAGCGGGGTGGCGAGCCGCGTGAGTCTGATATCGAAGTCGCTGGTGGCCAGCGGAATGAACCATCTGGCGACGGTGATCGCGACTCGGAAGACGCCCCCCGACGGCGGCGGCGGGGACGCCGCGGTGGTCGGCGTCGTGGCCGCGGCGAGGGTGAGGTCGGCAGCCGACCGCAGACAGCCCGTAATGAAACCGAGCAGCCCCGTGACAAGGCCGATGCCAGCCCGCGTGGATCGGGTCAGGATCACGATGAAGAACCACTGCCTGCCGGCTACGGAGTTCGTTCTGCCACCAGACCTACCGAGCCCGGTCGTCCGACTGCTGAAGGCGCGGAAACTGGTGAAGGATCACGTGCGGGTGAAGGACAGGCCCGTCGACGGCGTCGGCGCGGCAGCCGGGGCACGTCCACAACCGCCGAGGGCGGTCGTCGCTCGTCCACAACTGCCGAAGGGGGTGCTGAGAAAGCGCCAGCCAGCAGATCGGGTCGATCAGGCCGGTCCAGCCGCACCACCGATGGCAGCGGCGAGCGGCGCGGTCGACGAAGCGGCAGCGAAGCCCGCGGGTCTGCCTCGACCTTCGATCGGGGACGCCGCGATGAATTCGCGCCAGTAGCCGGAAGCCGTGAGGAA
This sequence comes from Planctomycetota bacterium, assembly GCA_037129495.1. Taxonomy (GTDB): domain Bacteria; phylum Planctomycetota; class Planctomycetia; order Pirellulales; family UBA1268; genus CAMCQY01. Next base: position 7,503 of record JBAXUW010000111.1, read on the forward strand.
GATGACGAGGGGCTCGAGTTCCTTGGCATTGAGGATGCCGGGCATGAGGGATCTGTGCCAGAGGATCGTCAGGATCGTCATCGTGCAGACGACGACGATAGCATCATCGAAAGTGGGCTCAATGATGTTCTCGACGTGCCCAGCTGGGTGGAGGCGATCGGCATTGTCATCGCCGGTAATCTCGATGCCCGCAGCCGTTCGCCCCGCAGCGGCGAAGGTGGCCGTGGAGATCAGCGGGGCGAATCATCGTCCCGCTCTGGCGACAGGCCGCGGGATTCAAGACGCAGCCATGACCAGCGATGACCAGCGATGACCAGCGCTGACCAGCGCTGACCAGCGGTTCGTCGCTCCTGCTACTTCAGCGCGATTGTCCGGGCCAGCGGCCGCAGGATCTGATCGACCACGCACGTATCGACCACCTCGCGGGCGAGATTGGCAAGCCGATCCATGGCCTCGACGTAGGTCGCTCCGGGATCGAGGCTGCCATACTGCCGGGCGGTGACATACACGCTCAACTGCTCTTCCGCGAAGTCGCCTGTGCGAACCTGAAATGCATTGGTCCGCGTCTCGGTGCTCACTCGCACCTGCACCCGGCAGTCTTCGTCGAGAGAGATCGTCAGCGACGGTTCGTAGTTGATAACGCGGCCGCCGGGCAGTTCGGCGGTCCGGTCGAAGGCCGGACCGACGCCCAGCGCCTCAGCAAGCAGCGCGTTGTGGTTGCCCCGAAAGGCAAAATCGAAGCCAAATAAGACATCCAGAGCCTCGCAGTCGAGCGGGCTAATGGAGAGAAACGCTGGTGCCAGATCGAGCACCAACCGGTGCTGGTCGAGCACCGCATCGAGCGTGGGCGGATTGACCTGCCCAGAACAGAGCCGCTTGGTCTCAACCGCCGCCCAACGATAGCGGCCCTGGTCTTTGTCTTCCTCGAGCACGAAATCCCGCTTGTCGCGGCAATAGAATTTCCGCATGGTTGGGTAGCGCTTCTGCACCCGCTCAAAAAAGTGAAGGATCGTCTCCCGCTGGCCGGGAAGTTCCATCTCCGTAGCCAGGTTCATGTTGATGTAAAAATCGTCGGCAAGCGACGCATACTGCGTCATGCGGGTGCACTCCGAGGGAAAAACTACGGCAATCCAGAGTATACGAGTGCCGCTCAAGGGGGTCAAAACGGTTGCCCATTCAAGGCCATAATCTGCCAGTCCAGACTAGATTCCCGGAGCGATGCCCGTCATACTTGTCAGGCGGTTTTGGACCATGATAAACATGGATCAACATGATCCAAACAATGGATCATCGATCAATCCGTTCCACACGCCCGCCGAGTACTGGTCATCATGCCATCGCCGCCGGATGTCTCTCCGATCCCCGACCATCGCCTGTCGATCGAAAAGCGCGACGACGGCCGGATCGTAGTCCGGGTGCGATCAGAGGGCCCCGAGGCGTCGCGTCTCCCAGATGCCGTCTTCTCCTTCAAAAACGGCGATCCTCAATATGCGCACTGGCACTCCTATTGGCTGAGCCGGACGCAGGCCACCTCCCCCGCCAACCCATGACGGACAGGTGCTGGCCAGCAGTCGTCAGCTATCGTCGCGGGAACTGGCGATCAGTGAAATAAACTCGCGGTTGCTCTTAAACTTGGACAGCTGCTTGGTGAGTTGCTCCATTGCATCGGTATGATGCATGGTGGAGAGCGTCCGCCGCAACATGCCAACGGCATGCAGCGTGTTGGCATCAAGCAGTTTTTCTTCGCGACGGGTGCCCGACTGCGAAATGTCGATCGAAGGCCAGACCCGCCTGTCGGCGAGCTTACGGTCGAGCACAAGTTCCATGTTTCCAGTGCCCTTGAATTCCTGAAAGATCAGCTCGTCCATTCGGCTGCCGGTGTCAATTAAGGCCGTGGCCAAGATCGTGAGGGAGCCTCCTTCCTCGAATAAGCGGGCGGTGGCAAACAGCTTCTTCGGGATGTCGAGCGCCTTGATGTCGACGCCACCAGACATGGTGCGACCAGTGTTCCCAACCCACTTATTAAACGCCCGCGCCATGCGGGTGATCGAGTCCATCAAGAGAAATACATCCTTGCCAGCTTCCGCCATTCGCTTGCACCGCTCGATCACAAGTTGCGATAGCCGCACGTGGCTCTCCACATCGCAATCGAGGCTGCTGGCCATCACCTCGCCTTTGACGGTCCGCCGCATATCGGTCACTTCCTCTGGCCGCTCGTCGATGAGCAGCATCACGAGGTGAAGCTCAGGATGATTGGTGGAAATGGCCTGCGACACCTGCTGGAGCAGGATTGTCTTGCCAGTCCGCGGCGGGGCCACGACCAGCGCCCGTTGCCCCTTGCCGAGCGGCGTGAGCAGATCCATGACCCGCGTCGTGATCGGCTGCTGACCGGTTTCCAGTCGGAGCCAAGTCTCCGGGTTGATCGGCGTGAGCTGATCAAATGTCTTGACGTTGCAATAGAGATCGGGGGCCATGCCCTCTACTTCCTGAATCTCACGGACCCGCGGCCCCTGCTGCCTTCTTCCTGGCTGCACGAGCGCCTTGATCGAGACGCCTTCTCGCAGGCGATAACGCTCGATCATCGTGGTCGGCACGAATGGATCGGTTCGCTCACGCTGGTAATTTGTTTCCGGATTGCGGAGAAAGCCATAGCCGTTGGGATGCATCTCGAGGATGCCGTTGCTCGGCTCGAGCGGAATCGGCTCGCCATTTTCAGCGACCTCCGACTCAAGCTCCGGTGGCCGCATGCCCTCTCCCTCCATGTCGACCGCGCCGGCGCCGGCAGGCACTGGGCCACCGCCTCGATCATGGCGCGGGGCAAGGCGGGATCGCCGCGCAGCAGGGCGCGACCGTTACGGCGATAGAGCCCAATCCTCGTCGGGCGGAGATGGTCGAACACAACACCCGTGGGTTGACGGTCGACGTGCTGCGCGTCGACGGTCGTGCCCCGTCGCTGCCGGCCGACAGTTTCGACCGCGTACTCGTCGATGCGCCCTGTACCGGGCTGGGGGCATTGCGGC
>JBAXUW010000112.1:0-10446 GCA_037129495.1 Planctomycetota bacterium
TGGGATAAGTTTTCTAACTTGTCCAATGCGTGCTGCTGCCCGTTATGGCACTGCACCGCCGGGCCGGCAGAAGTCTCCTTCGCGGGGACTTTCGCCGTGGGGCGTGCTGGTAGTTCAGATCTTGGCAGGGCGAAATTCCAACGCTCGTCGAGCTTCCGCCGATCCCGGCTTTCCGGATTCCTCGTGGCGGTGAGTTGGAGAGCGAGACAAAGCGCGCAAGTTGGAAAACGTATCCCACTCAAGAAAACCGCAATGTGCGGTGTTTCGGTGGAAGACAGCTCGTGAAGCTACCGTCGCGGGCTCTCCGGCGGGCGACTGTTGCTGTCGGGGCCGGTCGGAGCATTGGGGATGCGGCTGGCAAACTTGCCGATTTCCTGCGTGTCACCCGGCTCGAGCCGCGAGGCCCGCAGGTTTTCCCGCTGGATAGCCTCGTAGACCTCCTGCCGGTGCACGGGAATCTCGGCCGGAGCATTGATGCCCAGGCGGACCTTGTCTCCCCTTATATCCACGATCGTAACGACAATGCTGTCGCCGATCATGATGCTTTCGTCACGTTGTCTGGAGAGCACAAGCATCGCTGGTTCCTTCCTGATCCTTTCGAGTTCCCGACGTTCCTGTGTCGGTGTCTACTAAGATTATGCACTCTTTTTGAGTGGCAGTCGTTGGGTGTTCAGTTCGTATTGAAGGGGCATCTCGCCGCTGGCAATGACCTGGCGGCCAGTGCGGGCTTCAAGGTTTATGACGATTGGAGCTTTTAGATTGAGGGCAAGGCCCGTGGCAGTTTTGCCGACAACCACCACCACCTGGGCCTGACGCATGTCGGCCAGTGCCAGCGGGGTGAGTTCGCTGCGGGGAATGCGGACCTGATAGTCGGGGACAAACCGCCGTGGGCAGACCACGGCGAGTGCGATGTCTCCACGGGTGGTGCTCTGCAGCCAGCCCAATGCGTTGTTGTCAGAGTCGGCCAGTAAAGCCCAGTCACGGCAGTCTTCAAGGCCGGGGAGGCCGCTGGGGAAGCGAAGAACGTCCGCCTGATCGACGTCGATCCTTCCAAACCTTACGGTGGTAATCCTCATGGTGCTGGCACTCCTTTGCCTCAAACGCTAAAAAATCATCGCCGGCCACCTGACCAGCCAACTTTTGGGAACAGAGTAGAGATCGGCGGTTAGGGGGTTGCGGGTTGAATAAATAGGCTTGGATAAAAAAAATGGGTGCGGAAGTCTTTATCGCGTAAGGGTTTTGGGCGAGGAGCGGGGCCGTGCCGGGCTGGGAGGCCTGGTTGCAGATTTGAAAATTCTGTCACAATCGAGGGCTCAACCACGGAGAGAAAACGAATGAATCGGCCAGTTTTACTTGCCGGCCTTGCGCTGGTGGTTGTGTCGGGCTGTCTTTCGGGCAGTTACGACGAGGATTTTCGCTCGAGCGTCCAGCGCTACCGAGAGGCCGGCGACTTCCAGCGACTGCGTCCTGAGCCTCACAAACTGGCTGCGGATCGGCTCACGCTGCAGGTCCCAAAGCTGTTTGAAGCGGAGGATGAGACCGGCGCCGAACCGTGGACAAAACCACCTTTTCTGCAGGACTTTCCCGGTTTTCGGGTCGCTTTTAAGAAGTCGGAGAAGGTGGCCGAGGTGGAGTTGCCGTTCGTGTTCTCCGTAGGTGCCCTGACTGACAATAAGAGTAACCCCGACGAAATCAAAAAGCGCATTCTGGCTCAAGTGCAAAAAGAGTCAGCATTTGCCAAGGCGAGTTGGGCCACGCGGGAAGTGAAAGCGCTGGCCAGCAAGAGTCTTGAATGGTCGGTCCTCAAGCTCAGTGGGCAGCAACCCTTCGAACGCGTCAACGCCGGCAACACAGAGACAAAAAATACGCCCGGAGAGACCCAGATCTGGGTCGCGTCTAACCCGCAGAGGAAAGTTACTGCCGTGCTGGTGTGGCGGCTTCCCGAAGAACTGGCCGCGAGCATTCCCCTGGAGGACTTGGCGAATCTCGTGGCCCGCACGGTCGAGTTTAAAGAGGCCCCCGAACCCGCTGCCGCGCCTGATGCGGCCGCAGGTGCTCCGCCCGCCGGGTTTATTGCCACATCGGCTGCGCTGCCCAAGAGGCCAGCGGGCCCATGATGAGCAGGGGCGCCCAAGCTCCGATCGACGGGCTTACCACGTAGGCTGCGGCCAGGGCATGCCAGCCAAAAATGACCAGAAAAAATGCCAGCGCCGAGACAACACAGAGCCCAACAGCGACGAAGATGCCGCGGCGGTTGGGGCCGACGACCAGCGGGATTCCCAGCAGCGCCAGAGCGATATCGAGCAGCGGCGCAACCAGCCGCGCATGAACCCGCAGGGGAATCTCGGCTCCCACGCCGAGGCTGGGGTTGGCGATGGCCCGGACGAGTTCTGGAGTCGAGGAATACTGGCCCCAGTTGGCCGACCCGATCAGCTGTTCGAAAGACGCGTTACTGGCCACAAAGCACTGTCCGGGAGCGAGCCAATCAGCGGCCAACCGCGTGAGCACGATCGGTCTGCCAGCGACTTTGAGCGGCTCGAGTTGGTCGATATCGGTCGGTTCTCGGACCTTGCAGAGCAGATACCCGGCGGGGTGCGTGGCATCGGCCGGCTTCCAAAAAGCCTCGACCGCATCGATCTGCGGACCATAATCGGAGAGCGACGGCGGCATCAGCAGGCTGGGCGTGTCGATGCGGCAGATCGCGAGTTGGGCAGTCTTGCCGCGAAAGAGGATCTCAGTTTCGTGGTCGTAGCGGGCTTCGAAGGGATGGGGAGCGTCGCCGCGGAGGTCCTGAGCGTTTCGGGTGAAGTTGTGGCGGATTCGCGGCAGCACGATTTCCCGGTTCGCCATCGCAAGCAGGCTCACTACGGCGGCGAAGATCAGTGTTGGCCGAGCGATCCGCCAGCGGGTCACACCGGCCGCCAAGAGCGCTGTGAGTTCGTTGTGGCGTTCCAGCCAGGAGAGTGCAAACATGGCGCTTGCCAGCGTGATCACTGGGCTTGTGGCGTCGAAAAACGAGATCAAGCGGTAGCCGTAATAGCTGCCCAGCACCCGTGCCAGCCCGCCCGATTCTGGGGCATGGGCGATGAATTCCTCGATGTTCGTAAACGCATCAACCACGAACGTCAGCCCGGCCAGGCTCACGAAGACGATCGTGAACGCATGCAACTGGGCCCGGGTGATGTAGCGGTCGATGAGCATTGGCGCTTGACGGATTCCGGCCGCGGCGGACGATGGTGAGGGTGATCCGCAGGGCGTCTTCGTAAGGCGGCCGCGGGTTTGCTGGGCCGCGGAGAGTACGCCAGCGGGCCGGGAGCGTCAACGCGGGCTCGGGATAGGAAACAGCCTGGTAAAATGGCGTTGAGCAGCTTGAAAAACCAGGCAACTTCGGACAGCTTTCAGAATGATTTCCAAAAGCGGGAGCACGGCTCGGGCAAGCACGGCCAAGGACTGGTTGGGTCGGCTCCAAAGCGCGGCCGGCCGCTGGGCGGTGCGGGGCATCGATCTGCTCTATCCGCCCCGGTGCCCAGTCTGCGGCCATGAGCCCGGCATCGCCAGCCAGCAGTTGGACGAGTCGTTGGGAACGGCCTCTCCGTGGGCCGCTGTTGTCTGCAGTGGCTGCACGCAGGAACTCTCCGCCGACCTCGAGCGGTGCCAGCGGTGCGGCGAGCCCACGACGGCCGCCGCTGGCTGCCAAGCCTGCCTGCAGCGGCGGCACGATTGGCGGCAGATCGCGGTTCTCTCCTCTTACTCTGGAAGCCTCCGCGACGCGGTGCTGCGGGCCAAGCGACCTGCCGGCGAGGGGGTCGTTTTGGCGCTTGCGAGCCTGATCGTCCGCAAACACGCCGAAACGCTCCGGGTGTGGAACGTTGATCGTGCGGTGCCGGTGCCGATGCACTGGCTGCGACGGTCGCTTCGCGGCACGAGCGCCCCCGACGAACTCGCCAGAGGCATTGCGGCCCAATTGGGTCTGCCCTGGAGCCGTACCCTTGTTCGCAGCCGCGCCACGAGAATGCAGAATGAGCTACCGATTGGAGAGCGACCGGGCAACGTGGAGGGGGCCTTTCGCTGCCGCCAGCCACTGGCTGGAGAGCGAATTCTGCTCGTCGACGACGTCGTCACGACCGGTGCGACACTGTCGGCCTGCTGCCGTGCTCTGCTGGCGGCCGGGGCCGCCAGCGTCGACGTAGCGGTCGTGGCCCGCGCCGATCGCGGCCGTGACGATACCTCAAGAGAGGAGAGTCGAGCATGGTGACGCCCGCAGATCCGCAGAGAGAGCTGCAGGCAGAGCTCAGCTCGCCCGCGCGGCCCATCCGTCTGGGCACGCGGGCCAGCTTGTTGGCCCGCACGCAGACCGAGTGGGTCGTTGACCAACTCCGCCGCCACGGGCATCCGGTAGAGATCGTGACGATCTCTACCCAGGGGGATAGCCGCGTCGATGTGCCAATCTCGGCCATCGGCGGCGACGGAGTGTTTGTCCGCGAGTTGGAGCGGGCCCTTCTAGAACACCGGATCGATGCCGCCGTGCACAGTCTCAAGGATCTTCCCACCGAGGCCAGCCCGGGGCTATCGATCGCGTGCGTCCCCGTGCGGGCAATGCCGTTTGATGTGCTGGTGGCCCTCGAACCCTGCACAGTCGAATCGCTGCCTCGGGGGGCCGTGGTGGGGACGTCGAGTGTCCGGCGGGTCACCCAGCTGAAGGCGATCCGTGGCGATCTGGAAGTCCGTCCTCTTCGCGGCAATGTCGATACGCGGCTCCGCCGGCTCGACGCTGGCGACTACGACTGTCTGATCCTCGCCGGTGCCGGGCTGGAGCGGCTGGGGCTGGCGAAACGTATTACCCATGTGCTGCGGCCCGACGCCTTTTGGCCGGCGGTTTCCCAAGGGGCACTTGGCGTCCAGGTCCGCACCGACGACATCCGGCTTTGGGAAGCGCTCAAGCCGATCGACGATCCCGAAACCCACCAGGCTGTGCGGGCTGAGCGGAGTTGCCTGGCAGCACTCGCGGGCGGCTGCCTGGCGCCCATCGGAGCCTGGGGGCGATACGAGGCCGACGGGCTCCTTGCGATCGGTGGGTGTGTCTTGGAAGAAACGGGAAATCGAGTTCTCAAAATTGAGGCCGCGGTGCGGGCGGAGGCCGGCGGTGATTCGCGGGTACTGTCCGACCTGCCCGAACGGCTTGGAAAACAGTTGGCAGACATGCTTCTCTCCCGCGGTGCGGCGGCGATGCTCGCCCGCATGCGGGCGGCGGAGTACGGCCCCGAAAGGCCGCTCTAACGGATCGACCACTCCCTTAGGTGGTTGGCTATTTTCCGTAACCCACTACGATCATTTCCAGGAATGGATTTTTCGAAGTACTTGATTTTCAGAGCTTGTTGCTAGAATGTTGGCCGGAAAAATATGTCAGTGGTACGTGGGCGGGCGGCTCGCGGGTATCCTTTGGCAGTCACGCGGAAGGGCTTGCTGAATCAGATGGCTATAAAACTTGTCATTGCGGATGATCATGAGGTTGTTCGACGGGGATTGGTCAGCCTTCTGGCTGGATCCGACGTCAAGATCGTGGGCGAGGCCTCCTCTGGCGAAGAGGCGATCAAGCTTACAAAGAAGCTCAAGCCCGACGTGGTGCTGTTGGATATCCGCATGCCCAGCAAGGACGGCCTGGAGGCCCTTGAGCGAATCCGTGCCGAAGCGCCGGCTGTGAAGGTTGTGATGCTTTCAACGTTCGACAACCCCACGTATGTGGCCCGATCCGTGGCTGGCGGCGCGCATGATTACATGCTCAAGGGCTGTAACCGTGCTGAACTGATCCATTCGATCGAGGGTGCGGCTGCGGGCCAACTGCCGATGAAGGCTGGTGAACTCCGCCGGGTGGCAACTACCATGGCCAACCGGATAGCGTCGCCCAACCCGGACATCCCGCTCACTCAGCGGGAGACGCAGGTGCTCCGTCACATGGCGCTCGGTCTTTCCAACAAGGAAATCGCTCAGTCGCTGACGATTAGTGTCGAGACGGTAAAGGAGCATGTTCAAAACATCCTGCGAAAGATCGCTGTCGGTGATCGCACGCAGGCTGCCGTCTGGGCCGTTCGCCGCGGCTTGGTCTAGTTTCACGAGCGCTTAGGACTATCTTGCTCGAGACTACCGGGCTCGGGGATGGGCTTTGTCGAATGCGTCCAGCAGCCGGGTGGTTGTCACGTGGGTATAGATCTGCGTGGTGACCAAGCTCTTGTGGCCGAGCAACTCCTGGACGCTGCGGATGTCGGCGCCGGCGTCGAGCAGATGGGTGGCGAAGCTATGTCGCAATGTGTGTGGGCTCGCCCGCCGGGAGAGGCCCGCCACTGCGAGGTGCTTCTCGAGCAGCCGGGCCACTCCGCGCACCGACAGCCTGCCTCCGAACCGGTTGGTAAATAACGGCTGCAGCCCGCCGCGGGGCGGGGCGACGACCGGCCGAGGGCGGGTCGCCAGCCAGGCCCGGACCGCCGCGCCGGCATGGGAACCGACGATTCCCAGCCGCTCACGCCGGCCCTTGCCGCGGACCCGAATCGCGGCCCCACGCAAGTCGAGATCGCCGTCGTCGAGGTTTGCCAACTCCTGCACGCGCACCCCAGACGAATACATCAACTCAAGGATGGCCCGATCGCGCAGCCCCCCCGGCCGCCCCGGCTGCGGCGTGGCCAGCAGCCTTGTGATCTCGTCTCCCGTGAGAAACTTCGGTAGCTTACGCGACCGCTTGGGGCTGCGGAGCGGCTTGGCAGGATTGGTGGGCACCCAGCCTTCCCGCTGGCCAAACGCATAGAAACTCCGCGTGCTGGCGAGTTTGCGGGCCACGCTCGAGGCGGCATAGCCAGCGGCATGCAGGCCGGCCGCAAACCGGCGGAGGATCATGCTGGATGCATCGCCGGGCCGACGGCAGCCGGCCGATTGGAGGAATTCTTCCAGCTGGCGGAGATCTTCGCCGTAACTCTTGAGCGTGAGCGGCGACGCACCACGCTCCGCGGTTAAAAATTGGAGAAATCGCTTGATGGCAGTTGTGAAACCATCCCCCGACACCGGCGGTTTCAGTGACATCTGACGCCTACGCCCGACGATCGGCGCGGGGCAGAAAGCGGTGCTGTCGGCCGTGGGCGGCGGTTCCCCGGACCTTCTGGCCCAGCATTGCCGCGTCGTACCAGGAGAAGCTCAGGTCGGGATTCGCGGCATATCGAGCTATCGTCTGGAGGGTCACCTCGCGACTGCCGTCGTCGTAGAGGAAAACGTAGCGTTCTCCCCCCTTGACGAGCGCGATGACATTGATGTCCCGGGAAGCCATCTGCCGCATCCTGCAGGCTACTTGGCCGCACAACTGGCCCACATGAAGGAATATCGGCAGCCAACAACAGACGGGTAGAGCCGATCCCTGGGGGCCCTTTCGGTCACTCCGATCGGGCCATCTCGCCCCAACCCCGTAACTCTACGGAGCGGCCCGTGGGTGACTCAACGTGGGTGCCTAAAAAAGATCGGTAAAGCCGCGGAGAGCGACCGGCTCCCGCGACCAGAAGGGCTCGCCGTGCTGCGTGCCGATCGCCGCCCCCCACCATCGCGACGCCGCCTCCACCCGGTCGAGCACTGTGGGCTTCGCCGCGGCCTGATCAAACTGACTGGCATAGCAAGTCACGCCAGCCCACTTGGCGTTCCACGTCTGGGACGTGTCAATGACAAAGGCGGGCTGGCGGATGATTTTCAAATGCACGCACCAGTAATAGTAGATCCGTTCCGGATGCCACGGCTCGCCCGGCAGGTCGCACTTGGTAAGTTTGGACCAAAACCGGGCCGCTTCGATGAGTCTGGTCGCCGCGATGTGATCGGGATGGGCGTCGATCCAATAGGGCGCGAAGAGCCAGCGGGGCCGGACCCGGCGGATCACGCCGGCCAGCGCCGCGCGGGCGACGAGCGTCGACCGCAGTTGACGATTTGGGAGCCCGAGGTTTTCCCGCCAGGGGATTCCGAGCGCCGCCGTGGCCGCTGCCGTTTCCCGCGCCCGCGTTTCCCGCGATCCTCGGGGTGTCGGTTCGCCGTCAGTGAGGTCAAGCACTCCCACTTGGAGGCCCTGCGACAGCATCAGCGCGATGGTGCCCCCCATACCGAGTTCGGCATCGTCGGGGTGCGGAGCAATCACGAGCACATCGAGCATGGGGGCGGACTTCGTGGAAACGCAACGGTGGGGCGACCGACTGTCAAAAAGGCCCACCAGACAGCATACTCTTTTGGCATGTCTACCCTCAGCCCTGACCGCTCTCCCGAAGCCCAACTTTTCGACACGGCCTGCGGTCACGCCCGACGCGTGGCAGTGTTGGCGAGCGTAGAGTCGCTCCTGGTCTGGGATGAGCAGACGATGATGCCGCCGAAGGCCGCGGGATATCGGGCCGCTCAGGCGGAGGCCGTGGCCACCCTCGTCCATCGGCAGCGGTCCGATTCGGCCTATGGCGAGCAACTCTCGAAGCTGGCCGAGGGCCCGCTTGCCCGGGAAGGCGATCCCGAGGTGCAGGCGGCGATCCGACTCCTCCGCAAGGATTTTGACAAGCATGTCCGCGTGCCGGAGCGGCTCGTCGGCGCACTGGCGAAGACCTGCGTCGAGGCCCAGCATGCCTGGTTGACGGCCCGCGCCCAGTCGTCCTGGAGCACGCTGGAGCCATGGCTACAGCAGGTGTTCGATCTGAAGAAGGAACTCGCGGCCTACCAAATGCCAGACGCGGATCCCTACGACGCGCTGCTCGACGACTACGAGCCCGGCGGCCGCTGGCAGACGATCGCCGTTCGATTCGATCAACTGCGGGCGGAGCTCGTGCCCCTGGTGCAGGCCTGTGCGGGAGCGGCCCGCCGGCCCGACAACGCGGTGCTGCGGCGGAGTTATCCGGTGGCCGACCAACAGCGGTTCGTCCGTGCGGTCGCCTCGCGCATCGGGTTTGATTTCGATCGCGGCCGGCTCGATACCACCGAGCATCCGTTCTGCTCTGGCGTGGGACCAAACGATTGTCGCATCACCACCCGCTGGGACGATCACTCGCTCTCGTGCGCGCTCTATGGTGTCTTGCACGAGGCGGGGCACGGGCTTTACGAGCAGGGCTTGCCGACGCAGTGGTACGGTATGCCGCCTGGGGAGGCGGCTTCGCTGGGCATTCATGAGTCGCAGTCGCGGCTCTGGGAAAACCTCGTGGGCCGCTCGCCGGCGTTTTGGGAGTGGTGCTTTCCGCTGGCGCAGCAGGCCTTTCCAGGCGCGCTTGGTGACGCGACGGCAGCAGGTGTGCAGCAGGCGCTGATGGTCGTGCAGCCGTCGCTCATCCGGGTAGAGGCCGACGAGGTCACCTATAACCTGCATGTCATGATGCGATTCGACCTGGAACGCGCCGTGATCCATGGAGAGCTGGCCGTGGCCGATCTGCCGGCGGCATGGAACGAGCGGTTTGCCAAGGACTTTGGCTTCCGGCCGCCATCCGACGCGGAGGGCGTGCTGCAGGATATCCACTGGAGCGCTGGCCTGATCGGCTACTTCCCCACCTACACGCTGGGCAATATCTTTGCCGCCCAGCTCATGGCGGCGGCTTCCCAGCAGCTCCCCGATCTCGACTGTGAGATCGCCGCGGGCCGCTTTGGCGGACTGCTCGCCTGGCTCCGCGAACACGTCCATGCCCATGGTCGGCAGTTGGATTCGGCCGCACTCGTTGAGCAGGCCACCGGTCAGCCGGTGTCGGAACGCTGGCTCGTAGACAGCCTCTGGCAGCGATACGGCGCGGCCCATGGGCTGGTCTAGCGGCCCGTTGAGGGAGACGAAATGTGTCGATTTGTGCGGGAAACGGCGCTGGTAGACTTGTGAATCCGCTGTGATCAGACTTTCAGCAACGAGTTTTCGATAGCCGGCGGTCGGCGTTGCTGTTCAGCGGCAGCCACTCCGAGCCACAAGTTTATGGTGGGAAGATATCAATGACGACGGACGACAACAAGCAAAACCCCGAGCCAGAACCGGACCAGAGCCCGGAGTCGCAGCCCGATCCGTGGGCCGACCTCAACTTCGGTGGGGATACCGATGGCGCCGCGGAAGATCATGCGCAGGCCGATGACTTCGACTTCGGCACGAGCGGCCTCGACAATGATTCTGGCCCGCACGACGACTCTGCCGCTCTGGCCGAACTCCCGCTGGCGGTGTTTCCGCCGCCTGAATTCGAGGGTGTTGAAGAGAGTGAGTTTTCAGAGGACGCCGATGCCGTTGCCGAAGCTGCTGTCATTGCCGATGCCCTTGCTTCTGGATCCGACAGCCAGATCTTGTCTGACAGCCAGATCTCGATGGAGCGGTCTGACATTCTTTCAATGGTCGATCCCCATGCTGATAGCCACGGCGATCTCGACACGGAAGACCTCAGCGACGATGATCGCGCGCCGAACGACTTTTTTGAAGACAAGGACTTTGAAGAC
>JBAXUW010000113.1:0-10422 GCA_037129495.1 Planctomycetota bacterium
AATGCCCCAATGGCGAAAGTCCCCGCGAAGGAGACTTCTGCCGGCCCGGCGGTGCGTTATTTCACGATTGTGCGAAACCGTACGAAGCCGCTTTCACCGGGTTTGAGCGTGTGCTGGAGCTGCCACTTGAGCACTACCGAACCGTCGTCACCCGTTTCGGTGACAAACTCAGCCGGCTGATTGGCCGCCGCGGAGCCGGGCACCAGTTCCAATCGTCCTGGCAGGGCGTCGACGAGTACGATATCGGTGAGCGCGCGGTCGCCCGAGTTCAAGAGATAGATCATGAAGTCGAGCTCCTCGCCGACTCGGGCTGTGTCGCTGCCGGCACGCTTGCAGAGCGTGAGTTCGGCACGGCCGGGCGATTCCAACCGCAGCGTGGCTGTGCCGCGGTCGGCGGCTACTACCTGAGCCTGCTGCTGATCGACCATCACCATCGCAGCCCGCGCACTGGTCCAGGCCAGCGGCACATCAAACCCAACTATCATCCGCGGCGTCTGGACAAGTTCGGCTCGTTCGAGCATCTCTTCGCCGACCTCTTCGACCGGCTGCTGAAGGCCTTCCGAAGCATAGAGCACCGCGCCCTGATCAACTGCGAGAGGCCCGAGTCGCTCCTCGATCGCGACGCCAGGCAGGGCCTTGCGGGCCAACACAATTCCCAACGACTGCGTGTTGCCACAGACTGGCTGCAGGTCGATCTTCGCCTCGGTGCTGGTGTCGAGCGCCAGGCCGCGTGGGCCAACTGGACGGGCATCTTCGTGCGGCCGCGTCACTTGGCGGACCGAGCCAAACCGCGGCGCATAAACACACGCGCAGTTGGACGCCGTCACATGCACATCGCAGTCGTCGGGGCTATCGTCAGCGGCGCGGTAGCGGGCCACCGTATCGCCTGAGGTGAGGTTTTTGAGGCCAAAGCGGGCGACTGGCATCGCCGGCGCGCGGTGATCGCCGCCGTCGCAGACCAGGCAGGGACCGACTGTGGGAATGTGTGGTGCAAAGGGCATGCAGACCTCAGCCGCGCAAGCGCCGCCAGCCCCGCAAGCGCCGCCAGCCGGGTGCAGTCGCGGCAGGAGCCGGGGCAGGGGAGCGCATGCCGCCTCGCAACCGGCCTGCACGACGCCAGCGACGGGACCTCCGGGTGGCTCGGCAGCGGAGTCGCCCGCCACCACCACACCAGTGGCCAGCGGTACCAGCAGCGGCTGAGTGATCGACCGGCATGACGCCAGAATCAGTGCGGCTACTGCGATGACGAGCAGCCGTGACCAGCGCCAGGGCCGCAACTCGGCGGACATGGTGTGCTGACTCATTGCCCGCCCTCCAGCCAAGATACCCCAACGAGATCGGTCGGCAGTCGATTACCGATGATCACCTCTGCCACAGGATCGCCGAGGGTCGAAGCTACATCGAGACAGTCATCGCCAGGGTGGACATCAAACCAGCCCTCGGGAGTGACGTCGGGAAGATCAGGATCGCAGGCGGAGTAGACGACGCGGCGAACATGCGAGCCGGCGAGGGCGAGCGTGAGATCCTCCTCGTCGAGCACGATCTCCACCGGAAACCGCCAGGCCGTTCCGGGAGGCGCCGCCAGCTTGGCAAGCACGCGGATCGACGGGAAGAGTTCTCGGCCTTCCTGCTGGGGTATGCCCGTGATCCGCAGCCGATAGGGCTGGCCGACAACGAGCCCCATTCGTAGCGGCGCGGCCTGCACCGGCGACCAGCCCGCCGCGGTCTCGATCGAGATCTGCATGCCTTGAGGACCGCGAATCTCGATCGGCTGCACCGCCTCAGGCAGCCAGGATTCCGAACGGGGGCCGGGCTGCGGACGCCGCATGGCGCCAATCGCTCCCGGTCGTGAGGTGGAGTCGGCTTCGCTCCTCGGCCAGGCGGCTTCACGGGTGTGCCCCGTGCCAGTCGCCAGAACGAGAAACGCTACCGTCCACAGCCCGCGGACGCACCGCAGCGCGGCCCCTGTTCGGATGATCCTTGTGATGTGCCTCATGAGGAGTCTGACGTGGGTGAGAAACGTGATCGAAAAAGACAGGCTGGTAAACAAAGCGACAGAGATCGAACACCGTCAGGGAGACGGCGGGCCCAGTGGCCGTCAGGGCGACGGCGGACAGGGTTGGCCGGGCGGGCAGGCCACTCCCGCATTGAGGGCATCGGGATCGGGCCCACCATTATCCACCCATCGCTTACGGTCTTCCTTGGGCTGCTTGAGCATGATGTTTGGCACGGTGCTGTTTTCGGCGATGTAGGCTCTGTGTGCCGGCTTCGGATAGCTCAGCCCGGGGTTCTGCTGGACGTGCAGTTTGAGCTCACGCGTCGGCGGCGGGATGTGCATCTTCGTGTGATTGGTGATCGTGTGTTTCTGGAGGCCGGCCGGCACCCCCAGTGGGATGTGGGCAGGACCAGGCAGGCCGATCGGTGTGCCGGTGAGCGGCATGCCATACTGCGGCGCGTTCATCCCAGCCATCAGGCCAGGGGGCATCTGGGCTGGGTTTCCGCCGCTCGGCATACCCAGCGGTGCGACCATTCCCATGGCGACTCCACCACCGGCTCCGCTGCCGCCGCTGGCGGCGAGCCCGGTAGCACCGCCCACGCCTCTCGACTGGAGATCCTTGTTGCCGATGCGGATGATCGCGAGGATCGAGCCGCGACGATCGGCCTCCACCACCGGATCGATTCCCGGATCCAGCCGCGTGCTGACAAGGGTTTCCACCCCTGCGACGGCGAGTTCCTGGTAGCAAGGATCGGGGAGGTAGACGACCTTGGTCACAAAGTTACCCGAGGTCACCTGATCAAGATCTTCCTCCGTCAGTTGAAACGGAATGGCGTTGTGCGCGAGGAACGCGGCAGTCCGTGGCGTGACCGGAGCCACCTCCAGAGATGGGTAGAGCTCGAGCCCTTCCCGGCCGGGGATGTCCGTAATTTTGAGCCGATAAATCGCCCCTTGCGGAAAGTCATAGCGGCCGGGGGTGACCAGCGGCGTGGAGTCAAAACCACCCGCCATCGCGACATCCCAGCGGACCTGCATGCCATCGGGGCCGATAAAGCCGACCTGCGATGTGGGCGCCATCGTATCAATGCCCATACCAGCGCCGCCCATGCCATCACCACCCATTCCAGCACCGCCACCGACAGCACAAACGCCGCTCATCGGACCACCCATGCCCGCCCCCATGCCGCCGCCGTCTCCGAGATTATCACCGCCGCCGGCGCCATAGCCAGCCGAGGCCAGCGCGGCTGCATACGATGTGGGAGCGATGACGCCCGGGCCGGGACCGTCGACGCCAGGACCAGGATGCTGGAGCATCTCGGCGGGCGGCAACACGTTGGTGTGTTGGGGCGCCACGGGCCGGATCTGGGCGAGCCCCGTGAGGGGAGAATTCGCCGGGATATGGCAGCCCGTCAGCGTGGCCGCCAGGGAGAACCCGACAAAACCTTGCAGGCGTCGGTTGAGCATTGCGTTACCTCCAGACCAGGATCGTGTTGCCGACTCGGCACATCCCAGGCAGACCGGCATGGGCCGGTTGAAACCCGATCCCGTACACTCTTTGCGGTGTGCGGCATCGACGAGTCAAGCCTTGAACACTTGAGCCACCGCTGGTTCTTCGACGTGTCGGCGCCTGATTCTTTGGAAAAACCCTCAAAGTCAACCTGATCGTCATGCTTCTGCGGCCTCCCAGATTGCCCGCCCTCTTTTGTTTGCCTCGCGGTGCCAACCGCCGGCGGGCGGCGGCCATTCTCTGCATCACGGCGGCTATCGCGGCCATGCCGGCCAGCGGTTTGTCCCAGCCGATAGCCCAAACGCCCTCCCCGACAGGGCCTGGGGAGAGCATCTACCAGAAGAATGCCGCTCCGTCGGCCGCGCCCGCGGCCGATCAAGCGGCCCAGTCCGAGCGGATCGTGGCATCAGCGCTTGCGGCTCTGCGCCGGGCCGAATCGATATCGGCTCGCGTCCGAGAGAAGGTCCGCGTGGGGGATCGCGTGATCGTCGGGGCCGGCCGCTACGTGCAATCGGGTCTTGGCGAGGACCAGCGTTACCGCTATGAGTCGTCGATGAAGTCCGATACAGAGGCCTTCGAACTCCTGGATGTCTGCGACGGATTGTTTGCCTGGTCATTTCGCCGCATCGGCCCGCAGCCGCCGCTCCTCGAACGTCTTGACGTCCGTCGCATCCGCGAGCGGCTCCATCAGTTGCAGCCCGGAGACGACGCGGCGATCTCGCCCTATCTAGGAGGCGTGCAGCGTACCCTAGCGCTGCTGCGCAACTGGTTTCGCTTTGTGTCGGTCGAGCCAACGACGATCGAAGACCTACCCATCTGGCGGATCGAGGGCCGCTGGCATCCGGAAAGCCTGGCCATCGTGCTGCCGGTGCTGAAGGATGCGGCCATGAGGCCGGGCGGCATTACGCCCGCCGAACTTCCCGACGGCACTCCCTGGAGCGTGCGGCTTTCGATCGGCAAACGCGATCTCTTTCCGTTTCGCATTGAGTGGCTGGCGATCCCGGGCCGCCGCCCCGTCGCCGCCCGCGACCCCGAGCCGACCGCGGTGCTCGAGCTCTACGACGTCCGGCTGGGAGAGCCTGTCGACGCCGCCGCGTTTGTCTACAAGCCGGCGATCGAGGGCCTCGTCGATCTCACCGACACGGCTGTCAAGTATCTAGCACCTCTGCGGCCCTAGCCGCCGAGCGACACGCACTCGGCACGCCTCAAAAACCCGCCTGTGGCCTGCTCGGCCAGCCGGCTTTCACCAGCCGCACCGCGGCGTCAATCGCCGCCAGCATGCTCGCTGGGTCGGCGGCGCCGGTGCCAACGATGTCAAATGCCGTGCCATGTGCGACGCTCGTCCGCACAAAGGGAAGGCCGAGCGTGATGTTTACGGCCCGGTGCATGCCCAACAGTTTGACGGGGATATGTCCTTGATCGTGATACTGCGCCACCACTCCATCAAACTCGCCGCGACTGGCACGCAGGAAGAGCGTGTCGGCCGGCAGCGGTCCGGTGGCATTGAGCCCAGCCTCGGCGAGTTGCCGTACGGCGGGCGCTATGAGCCGCTGTTCTTCGTCACCAAACAGACCCGCCTCACCGGCATGAGGGTTTAGCGCCGCGACGGCGATCCGGGGCCGACGACCGAGCAGGGGCTTGAGCAGGCTCGCCAGCCGCAGCCCGGCCTCCACGATGCCGTTGGTGGAGAGTCGGGCGAGGGCATGGGAGAGCGACTCATGCAGCGTCACATGCACGACTCCCAGCCCCGCCGAAAGGCCCGCCGGTCGCTCCCACGGCAGCCAGAGCATCATCGAGACAGCGTCATCCGCGAGCCCGCAGGCTCGGGCCAGCATTTCAGTGTGGCCAGGCACGTCGAAGCCGGCGGCATGCAAGGCGGCTTTGTGTAAGGGGCCGGTGACTATTCCGCTCGCGAGACCGTCGTGCACGAGTCTCGCGGCAGTCTCGACAGCAGCAGCGGCAGCTGCCCCACCAGCCGCACTGATCACGCCGGCCTCCACAGTGTCAGCCCGGGCGTCCGGAAGATCGATCACGAGCAGGGAGTCTGGGCTTGAATCACGCGGGTCGGCAGCCTGGACAACAACAACACTCAGCCGGGGCAGGCCCGACCGTGTGGCCAACATGCCAATCAGCATGCCCGCATCGGCCACGACCCGCAGCCTCGCGTGGGCATGCTCTGGTGTGGCGGCCCAGGCCTTCGCGATCACCTCTGGCCCGATCCCGGCGGGATCCCCACAAGTGAGCAGTAAACTTGGCTTTTCAGAGGGCGGCATCGGCAGGCTCGCGACGGTCATGTAGCTCGATCCAGCCCACGAGCCTACCATGGTGGTGAGCACCATCATGGCATCCAGCATTCTCTCTCCATCTCTGCTTTCTTCCCTTGAGGTTGTTTTCTTCCATGGCTCTCGTCTTCTCGCGGGCGGCACTGTTTGCGGTAGCACTGATGGCGGCCACGGCCGGCTTGGGCCTGTGGCTCGGCGATCTGCATGGCCAGACCGATCCCGCAGTGCTCCGCTGGGGCACAGTCCATCGGCTCTCTGGCGTGCTGGCGGCGCTGATGGTCGTGCTGGTCAATAGCATGGCCGTGACTTACTTCATCGGCACCGGTCGGTGGTGTCGGGAGGTGGTGGAGGCCTACGGTCTCGACGGCAGCTACATCCAGCGGAGCAAGCGGCTGAAGCGGTCGGCTTTTCCTTTTGCCATGATGAGCATGCTCGCGGTTGTGGCGATCGTGGCGCTGGGCGGAGCAGCTGATCCGGCCTCGGGGCGGCCCGGCACGCAGCAGTGGGTGACGCCGCATCTCCTTGGCGGGCTTGGCCTCGTGGTGGCGATCGCCTGGTGCTTACAGGCCCAACTGCCGCCGATCCGCTTGCAGCACGGCCTGATCGACGAAGTCATGGCGGAAGTCCGCGAGTCGCGCCGCCGCCGTGGCCTCGACATCGACGAACCAGAAAAAGAAAAGGTCGCAACCACCTAATCGAGTCTGGTTATTTCTCGTGGGCGTGGGCGTGGCTGTGGGCATGCGATGACTTCTCCACGACCGTGATCCCCCAAGCAATCGCGAGGCCGAGGGCCAAGCTCGCGGTCAACAGCACGCGGTCGTGGCTGTGAAATTTCACCTCCGGCAGCAGGTCGGCGGCGGCGATACACAGAAACGCGCCGGCCGCCAGGGCCATCGCCACGCCGACCACCGCTTCTTGCTGGCTGCCAAACACGCGAAGGCTGCCAAGAAACGCCACAGCGCCGAGCGGCACGATGAGGGCATAGAGCCCGTTGGCAATACCGCGGCCCCGGGCGGAAATGCCCGAGTTGATCATCAGCGTGCCGATGATCGCGGCGTCGAACGGCTTATGAAGCAGGACGGCAAGAAACGTCGCAAATCCCGCCAGCCAGCCCATGCCGTTGTCACTATCGGCCCGTACCGACGCGGCCAGCGCCGCGCCGTCAGCCAGACTGTGAAGCGTGAGTCCGGCAAATGCGCCACACCAGGCCCACCGACCGCCGGACGCGGCGGCGTGCTCGTGATCATGCCCATGATCCCCATGATCGCGAGCATGGTCATGCCCGCAGGCATGCTCGTGGTTGGGGCCGCCGCCGTCGGCCGTATGGTGGGAATGGCCGTGGAAGGCCCGCTCCAGCAGAAACATCAGAAAGAAGCCGACGAGCACCCAGGCCATCGTGGTGTCGATCTGCCGATCGAGCTGCAGGAAAGCATGGGGCAAAAGATGGAGCAGGCCGACGCCGAGCAGTACGCCGGCGGTGAGCGATAAGAGCACCTGCATGCGGCGGTGGCCCATCGACAGAAATGAGAGCGAGGAACCGCCCGCGTAGGCCGCAACTGCCACGACAACTAACTGGATGGCCAGCGTCAGGAACGGCAGCTCGCCTGGGGCTGTGGCGGCCAAAAGCAGTGGCATGGGGGCGTGCTCGGAGGGCAGGGATTTACAAGCCCGCCATAATCACACGCCGTGGCCCCCGAGGCAAGCGGCAAGCGGAGGTTGGCTACCGGCGGTAGTTCCAGGGAGCGGGCACAGTCTGATACGGCCGCGCCGCCTGCTGCATCTGCTGCCGCGCAAGTGACCGCCGCTCTCCGCGGGCCGCGTCGCTGGCGGCGAGCAGCCCCAGTGCGATGACCAGGACGTAGGTCACGATATTCGACCATACAACCGGTCCGTAAAACTTCATCGCGGTGCCAAACGCCTTCTTGACCCGGGCACCGAAGAGCCCCAGCCTGACACTCCAAATCTCGTCGAGCACGAGGTGCGTGAGAAAGCCGAGCACTACGGCGCTGGCGATAAAATAGTGCCGCAGTGGGTCGTCGTGGCTAAAGGCCAGGAA
This sequence comes from Planctomycetota bacterium, assembly GCA_037129495.1. Classification (GTDB taxonomy): domain Bacteria; phylum Planctomycetota; class Planctomycetia; order Pirellulales; family UBA1268; genus CAMCQY01. The sequence continues at coordinate 7,842 of JBAXUW010000113.1, forward strand.
GGTGACCTGGCCGGCGATGGCCGCCGCCGGCAGGCTGTGCAGCATCCCGCGCTGAACCGAATAATGCTCGAGCAGCCAGGCTGCCCCAAAGCGGATGGCCATGTAGATCGCGGCTCCCAGGAGGATGATGGCCTCCATTGGCAGTCCCACTTCCTGTAATCGCGGCAGCAGCAGGAGCGGCACAATGGCGGCCGCAAATGCCAGACTCTCTCGCATTGGCTCATCGGAGCCACTGTCGAGATCGGGTAGCATGCCGGCGACCGCGCAGACGGCGCCGCCGAGCACGCATGTCAGTGGGTGCATGCCACCCACGTACCACGCGGCTGTGGCATAGCCAATGCCAACGATCGAAGAACCAGTGATGTGCGCCTGAAATCCGGGCACTGCGAACCCCCGCCAAAGTCTTGCCAAACAGCCGGTCCGTGGGAGCGACCACACGCGCACGGCATGCCCACGCGGTCGCCTTCCCTGACGACCAGCCCAGACAACGATCTTTCTATCGACAGCGGAGGCCACGCCACGTTTGGAGATTCTGCGGAGGCTGCGGGGTCAAAAGCCCCCTGCACTGCCCTCTGAACTAGATCGCCCACGCGTTACAGGCCAACAGAAGAAATTAAACAAGATAGTTAAAATGGGGTGTTGAGTCGGTTTATGGCAAATGAAACGCCGTACTGGCTTGGTCGCTTAGGAGGCATACGTCGCCTGTGAAGATTGTGATGATTGGCTGATTTATTGAATTGCAGGAAATGAGAAGTTTTATTGGCCCAGAGTTTGGACTTCGCCCGCAGTGGCCGCAGTCTCTACACTCCGGCCCCTAAGGTTTGGCCCGTGGTTAGGCAGTCAGCCCGATCATCCCCTGTTTGTAGAGTACGCGGAGGCTGGAGTGGCGCTCGAAGGTTATGACCTTGTCATGCTCGGCATCCTGGCCGGGGCTGCGTTGCTTGGCTACTTCAAGGGGATGATCTGGCAACTGGCCTGGATCGCCGGGATCTTCGCCAGTTCGTACGTGTCGTTCCGTTACGGCTCGATGCTGACGCCGTACTTCGGCAACCAGGCTCCCTGGAACCGTTACGCCGCCATGCTGGCCGCCTACGTTGGCACTTCGCTCGGCGTCTGGATTGTGTTTCGCTTGATTTCTGGGGCGATCAACGCGGTGCATCTCTCTGCCTTCGATCACCAGCTCGGTCTGCTGCTGGGCCTCACCAAGGGGGCGCTGCTCTGCGTGGTGGTCACGTTTTTTAGTGTCATCCTCGCGCCCGACTATCGCCATCAAATCGTGGCCAGCCGCAGCGGCCGGCTCGTGGCCGAACTGATCGTGCGGGCCGACACCTACCTGCCAAAGGAAATCCACGACACCGTCGATCCGTTTGTGAAACAGTTTGAAAAGCAGTTTCAGCAGCCGCTGGGCGGACCGGCCGCGGCCAGCGGAATGCCGGCGGCGCTGGCTGGCGGACCTGTCGGTCAGCCAGCCGGTCAACCAGTCGCTTCGCAATCCTCCGCACTGCAGAACCTCTGGAACGGCGTAGCGTCGGCGACAGCCTGGACGGGAACAGAGCCGGGGACCTCCGCGGGGCAGGGGGCCACGCAGGCCGGCGGCGTGCTGCCAGCGGGCACGGCCTGGTTCGTGCCGAAGGCTGCGAGCCCAGCTCAGCCGGTGCAGTACATCGCGCCTGATCGCTATGCGTCGCCAGCACCAGCAGGCAACAACGGCTTTTCATCACCGCAGCGATTTGCGCCGCCGCCCACGGCAGCGGCCATGCCCTCGCAGCCCCAGAGGTTTGCGCCACCGCCGTCGGTTCCCCAGGCATTTGCTCCTCAGCAGCAACCCTTGCCGCAAGGCTATCCGGTCGGGGCCCAGTCATCACTCCCACCGAGGTAGCAGGCAGGGAGCAGGGCAGCTTTGCCCTAGAAAAGAAGTCCCAAACGCAAGGGGCCCAAACCGGACATAAGAGACATTATCGGACGTTGGGGAGAGGGACGGCAGGGGGGCTCATTGTGGTTGAGGTAGGCACGGGGGTCGGCGAACGCTCGAGGAGCCTCTCGAGGAGCCCTGCGCGTATCCTCGCCCCGGCGACGAGACTTTTGCCGCCCCCGAGCCGGCTAGCTCGCCGCACTTAGCCAGCAACTTCTTCCAGAAACACACCCATGCGGCGGAACTTCTCGTAGCGCTCGGCCACGAGCGTTTCGGCCGGCTGATCGACCAGGCTCCGCAGTGACCGCAGCAGCCAGGTCTTGAGCCGAGTCGCCATCTGCCGCGGATGCCGATGAGCGCCGCCGGCGGGTTCCTCGATGACGGCATCGATCACGCCAAACTCCTTTAAGTCGCGTGAGCGAAATCGCAGTGCCCGAGCGGCGTCGGCCTTGAATTCGACGCTCTTCCACAGGATCCCGGCACAGCCCTCCGGACTGATGACGCTGTAGTAGGCATGTTCCAGAACGGCCACGCGGTCGCCGACCCCGATCCCCAAAGCCCCGCCTGAGCCTCCCTCGCCAATCACCGCACAAACGATCGGCACTGGGAGTGTAGCCATCAGGAACATGCTTTCGGCGATCACCTGGGCCTGACCGCGTTCCTCGGCGC